>NZ_JADKMA010000010.1 GCF_017676365.1 Streptomyces oryzae | reverse complement strand
GGGGCGGACGGGGAACGCACCGGCACGGCAGAGCTCCTTCGGCGAGAGAGGGCGGCGGCACGGCGAGGTAGACCGATCTGTCTACTCGGCCGGGGAGTACAGTGAAGTAGACAGATCGGTTTACCGCAAGTGTGCTGACGGCCCCGGGCGCGAGCGCCCGCCGTCCGGAGGGAGCCGGAGATCATGGCTCGGGAGACAGTGGCCACGGAGACCGCGCCGGAGGAACTGACCCCCGGCGCGCGGAAGATCCTGGACGCGGCGAGCGCCCTCTTCTACGAACGCGGCATCACGGCCGTGGGTGTGGATCTGATCGCCAAGGAGGCGGGCACCACCAAGAAGACGCTCTACGACCGGTTCGGCGGCAAGGACGCGCTGATCACCGCGTATCTGCGCGAACGCGACCTGCGCTGGCGCTCCTGGCTGACCTCATGGGTGGACGGGCACGCGGCGGACGCCCGGCCCGGCGAGCAGCTGCTGGCCACCTTCGACGCGCTCGCTGAGTGGACGCGGCAGCACAATCCCCGCGGCTGCGGCTTCGTCAACGCCGCCGCCGAACTGCCCGACCCCGCCCACCCAGGGCGCCGCGTGATCGACGGGCAGAAGCGCTGGCTGCGCGGCTATCTGTTCGAGCTGTCCACCGCGGCCGGCGCGGACGACCCCGGCCGGCTGGCCGATGAACTGGCGCTGCTGCACGAAGGTGCCGTGGTGCTGCGCGGCCTCGCGGTCGTCGCCGATCCGGTCGGCAGTGCGCGGGCGCTGGCCGAGCAGGCCGTGGAGCGCGCGCTCAGCCGTCCGCGCGCCGCCGGGCCACCAATTGCAGACACTCGGCCCGATGACCGTTGAGGGTGGGTGCCGTACGGTCCGCTCCTCGACCAGCGCAAAGCCGTGCTCGTCCAGCAGGCCCCGCAGCCGCTCGGGCGGCAGGTGCCGGAAGAGTCCGCCGTCTGCGGTGGTGAAGGTGCCTCCCCCAGCCTCCGGCCGGGAGGTGCCCCCAGGTGAGCGGCGCGGCCGTGTGGTGCTGCTCGTAGCGGGCCGCGTTCCGCGCGTCCCGCTGGAGCGGCACCTCGCTGATGTACACCACACCGTCCGGCCGCAGCAGCCGGGCGAGCTCGGTCAGCGTCGCGCTCTGGGCGGCGTCGTCGGGCACGCAGGTCAGCACGGCGAACAGCAGCGCGGCGTCGTACGAGCCGTCCCAGTCGGGCAGCGGCAGCTCGACCTGGTGGCGCAGCGCCAGCCGTGGGTGCTCGCGCAGCCCGCGTTCGATCATCGCGTACGACGGGTCGACGCCGACGACATGGACGTACCCAGTTCCCGGAGCCGCGCCGTGAGCCGGCCGTAGCCGCAGCCGTAATCCAGGATGTGTGCCGTACGGGGCACGTGGACGGACAGCAGTTCGGGGTCGAGCTCATGCGTTAGCCTTCGTCGCGCCGTCGGCCTCCCAGAAACCGTGCACATCAGGACGGACACCAGCCATGGCCGCACAGTACCCCGCACGGCCCGAGGTGCGGCACAGCGGCGGCTGACGCAGCCTGGATGTATGAGTGCGCTCGTCGTCGTCCACCCGCCCGCTCCCGGCGGCGGCCGCCGCGTCACCGCGCGCGGCGAGACGCTGGGCACGGCCTATGGCCTCACCGACCTGATCGAGTACCTTGCCCGCGCGGGTCTGGACGTCGCCACCGTCGACCTCTACGACGACGCGGTCATCGAGTGGCAGGGCGGCAACCACCTGGTCTGGGGCCGCGAGGCGGATTAGCGGCAGATTAGCGGCCGCGCAGCCGGGCAGCGGAGCGTGCAGGCGGGCGACACGGGAGGCAGCGAGTGGGCGGGGCTCGGGGCAGGGAAGGCGACGGGCGGACGGCCGGTGACGGCGCGGACTTCCCCTGGCTGTGGCTGGCGCCGGGGCTGCTGGTGCTGCTGGGGCTGCTGATATGGGGAGTCCTGGTCTATCCCGACCTTCCGGAGCAAGTGCCGCAGCACATCGGCAGCGACGGCGTGGACCGCTACGCGGACAAATCCGTGGGCGCCGTCTTCCTCCCGCTCTTCGTGCACGCGGGAACGCTGGCACTGCTGGCCGGGACCGCCTACGCCACACTGCGGATCACCCCGCAGTCCGAACTCGGGCCGGATCAGCGGGTGTCGAGCCTGGTCAACCGGCCGAAGACCCGGGAGGGCGCCCGGCGCGGTGCCCGGGCACAGCTCTTCCTCGCGTTCTGTCTGGGGTTGACGCTGGCCGTCACCTGCACCGTGATGTGGAGCACCACGCCGCCCGAGGAGGGCGCGCGGCTGACCTGGACGCTGGTGCTGGCGCTGCTGCCCGTCGGCCTCGGCACCCTCGCCGTGCTGGTGACGGCCCTTCGGGACCGGGCGCGGGGTTCGGGCAGTCAGCGGCCTACCAGCGGCTGACCTGCACTGTCTCGGTCTGCGCCTGGAGATTGGACAGGTCGCGGCTGGTGGAGATCAGCTCCTTGGCCTCCTGTTCCGTGCTGACCATGGGCTGCGAGCCGTGCAGCGGGACCCCGGCGGTCTCCGGCATGAAGCGGACGGCGAGCAGCCCGATCAGCCCGCTGACGATCAGATAGCCGCCGGGCACCAAGTCGTTGTGTGTCAGGCTGACGAGGCCCTCGGTGGCCAGCGGTGTGGTGCCGCCGAAGGCCGCGACGGAGAAGTTGAAGCCGATGCCCATCGCGGCGTAGCGCACGCTGGTCGGGAACAGCGCCGGCAGCGTGGCCGCCGACGGTGCGGCGAACCCGGCCAGCAGAGTGGCCAGAATCAGCACACCGAGGCCGGGCAGCACCCAGCCGTCCGAACGGATCAGCACGAAGGCGGGCACGGCCAGCACGATCTGCCCGATGGCCGACCAGCGGTAGACCGGCCGCCGGCCGACGTGGTCGCTCAGCCGGCCGAGGAAGGTGATGAGCACCACCACCCACACCATGCCGAGCAGCACCAGCACATCGGAGGTGGTGCCCGCCCGGCCCAGCACCTCGGTCTGATAGGTCGGCAGATAGCCGGTGACCATGTAGTTGGTGACGTTGTAGAGCAGCACAAGACCGACGCAGACGAGCAGCGGCTCCCAGTGCCGGCGCAGGATGGTACGGAACTCGTGCTGCTGGGCCTCCCGTTGGGCGACCGCCTGCTCGTGCTCGTCCAACTGCTGCTGGAAAGCCGGGGACTCCTCCAGCTTGAGCCGCATGTACAGGCCGATCAGGCCCAGCGGCCCGGCGATCAGGAACGGGACGCGCCAGCCCCAGGCGAGCATCTGGCTGTCGGACAGCGCCAGGTTCAGCAGCGTGACCAGGGCCGAGCCGAGGGCGTAGCCGACGAACGTGCCGAAGTCGAGCCAGCTGCCGAGGAAGCCGCGCCTGCGGTCGGGGGAGAACTCCGCGATGAAGGTGGTGGCGCCGCCGTATTCCCCGCCGGTGGAGAAGCCCTGCAGCATCCGGGCGACCAGCAGCAGGATGGGTGCCGCGATTCCGATGGTGGCGTAGCTGGGGATGAAGCCGATCAGGAAGGTGCCGAACGCCATCAGGATCATCGTCGCGGCGAGCACCTTCTGCCGCCCCAGCTTGTCGCCGAGTGGCCCGAAGAAGAGCCCGCCCAGCGGACGGACGACGAAGGCCGCGGCGAAGGTCGCGAACGAGGCCAGCAGTTGCGCCGCGCCGGAAGCGTTCGGGTAGAAGACCTTGCCGATGGTGGCGGCCAGATAGCTGTAGACGCCGAAGTCGAACCACTCCATGCAGTTGCCGAGCGCGGAGGCCGTGACCGCCCGCTTGAGCATGGGCTCCTCGACGACCTGCACGTCCTCCTTGGTGAAGGGGCGGCCTCGGCGGCGCAGCCTGGACACCAGTTCGTCGCGCACCTGGCGGGGCAGCTCGGCGACCGTCTGCGGTACGTGCCGGACGGCCGCCTTGCCCCCTGGCTGGCGCTTGGGGCTCTCTGTCACGTCGGCATTCACACCCTTTGTTCCGTCTGCCCGAATGGCCGGATCTGCTCGATCGTACGGAACGGCCGCAGCGGATCCGGGCAGGCGGGTTACCGGACTCGCCGCGTCTCACACGAGCCCGCCCACCGAGGGGGCATCCCCTCACCGGAACAAAAGAGCTTTCACGCGAAGCGGCTCAACGGGAGCGAGCCTTGAACGCGGCCTTGCGGGCTTCCTTGGCGACCCGCTTATCGGGATGCACCCGCCCCATGGTCTCCAAGACATCCCCCGTGGCGGGATGCTCCACCCGCCACGCCTTGTCGAAGAAGCCCGTGTGCTGATCGACCAGGTCCCGCACCAGCTCGCGCAGCTCGTCCGGCTCGCCGGCCGTGGCGACCTGTGCGGCGATGGTGTCGATGGTCAGCCAGAACACCATCTCCTCGTCCGGCTGCGGCACGTCCGGGGCGCCGCGCTCGGCGAGCCAGACCCGGGCGAGCCCGCCCAGCTGCCGGTCGTCCAGCACCTCGCGCAGCGCGGGCTCGGCCTCTGGACCGGCGAGCGAGAGGGCCTGCTGGCAGGCGAGACGGCGGACCGGCGCCCCCTCGTCGGCTCCGCGTGCCGCCGCCAGCAGCTCGCGCGCCGCGGCCAAGGTGCCCCCGTCCGCGCCCGCTCCTTCGGCGGCGGCCCGCGCGGCGAACCACGTCTCGATCTCGCTCTGCGCGTTCTCCTCCGAGTAGACCGGCAGCGCCGCGAGCAGCTGTTCGGCGCCCGCTTCCGCGAGGTCGCCCACCGCGGGCACGTCCAGGCCGGCCCCTCGCATCCGCTCGCGTACGCCGTACAGCCCGAGCGGGGTGAGCCGCACCATCCCATAGCGGGAGACGTCCTCGTCGTCCAGCTCTGCGCTCAACTCCTCGGGGCCGTGGACCTCTTCGCCCTCGGCGGCCTCGCGGGTGAGCGCCTCGTCCACCGGCTGGTAGGCGACCAGCCCGGTCGGCTCCAGCATCCGGAACTGCCCGTCCAGCCGCATCATCGCCATCGAGACGTCTTCCAGCACCTCGTCGGTCGGCTCTTCCATACCGTCGGGCACGGTCATCGCGGCGGCCAGCACGGGCAGCGGCACCATCGAGCCGGCGGCGACGGCGGGGTCGGTGGCCGTGATCAGATAGAGGTTGCCGAGGGCGCCTTCGAGCGCCTCGGCCTCCTCCTCCAGATCCCAGTCCATGGCGTCGAGGTCGATGGCGTCCGGGTCGATCTCGCCGTCCTCGCCGATCGCGCCCTCGATACCGCCCAGCAGCTCCTCGAAGCTGGGTGTGGCCGCGTCCGCGAGCACCGTTTCCAGGCCGGTGCGCCACAGTTCGAGGATCTCCTCCGGCGCCGGGGCCGAGGCGTCGGGGTCGCCGGTCAGACCGCCCAGTTCCGCGTCGGGCGTGGCCACACCCACCGGCTCGTCGCTGCTGGGCACCATCTCGTCGGCGGCTCCCACACCGCCTCCCGCGCCCTCCTCGTCGTCCTCTCCGCCCTCGTCGTCCTCGTCGACGACCAACAGCCCGGTGTCCACCGCGAAGTTCCACGCGTCGGCGGCGAGCGCCGGGGCCTCCTCGTCGCCGGTCAGGCCGAGGTGCACCGCGGCCTCCTTCAGCTGCTCGGAGAGGAGTTCACCGCCCGCCCCAACCGGGATGCCCGCGCCCGCGGGTCCGCCGGCGCGTGCCCAGCGGGTGAGCTCCACAGCGCGCGCCAGCAACGGTGCGGCCAGTGCGTCCCGCGCCAGTTCGGCATCGGAGGGGAGCCGTACGGGCGGCAGGGTGGGACGGTCATCACCGGTCATGTGCGGGTTCATCTCCTACGAGTCCTACGGATTGCCGGACGGTGCGAGGCACCAGGGTAGACGGGTTCTGTCCCCGGGTGCCCGAATCGTGCACCGGCCACGTAACGCGGAGATGGCGGGGAAGTGATTCCCTGCTCCTCAGCGCTGTCACGACCTTGACAACTGCCGTCCGCCCGCCATGCTTTACGCGCGTAGAGATTGCCGCGCGGCATACGCCCACGCAGACCGTGCCCGCGTGGCGCGTGCCCGCGCAGCGACATCCGTGTTCCCCCACGTACTCCGGAGGCCCTCCGTGCCGTCCCGCCCGTCGTTCCGTTCGTCGTTCCGCTCGTCGCCCACTTCGTCGGCCCGTTCGTCGGCCCGCCCGCTGTCCCGGCTGACCCGGAGTGCGACGCTCACCGTCGCCACCGTCTGCGGCACCCTGCTCGTCCTGCCCGCGGCGCCCGGGGCCGCGGCCTCGTACTCCGCTGCGGATTCCGCTGCTTCGCCGCGTATCCACGACATCCAGGGCAGCACCCGGCTGTCCCCGCTCGCCGGGCAGCGCGTCGCCGGCGTACCCGGAATCGTCACCGGCGTACGCGACTTCGGCACCTCGCGCGGCTTCTGGCTCCAGGATCCTGACCCCGACAAGGACCCGGCCACCAGCGAGGGCATCTTCGTCTACACCGGAAAGGACAGCCCCGGGGTCTCGGCCGGGGACGCGCTGCGTGTGAGCGGCAAGGTCCAGGAGTACTACCCGGGCGGCAAGGACGCGGGCGGCCAGTCGGTCACCGAACTGACCGACGGCTCCTGGAAACCGGCGGACAGCGTCACCCGCGGCAAGCTTCCGGAGGCCATCCGCCTCACCCCGCGCTCGATACCCGAGGCGTACGCGCCCGACGCGGGCGGCAGCAGCATCGAGAACCGCACGCTGCGGCCGAACCGGTACGCGCTGGACCGCTACGAGGCGCTGGAGGGCATGCGGGTCTCCGTCAGCGACGTACGGGTGACCGGGCCCACCTCCCGCTACCACGACCTGTGGGTGACCACCGACCCGAAGCAGAACCCCACCCCGCGCGGCGGCACCCTCTACGGCTCGTACGAGGACCAGAACGGCGCCCGCATGAAGGTCTCCTCGCTCCTCCCCCTGTCCGAACACCCCTTCCCCAAGGCCGACGTGGGCGACGAACTGCGCGGCAGCACCGAAGGGCCGCTCGACTACGAGCAGTACGGCGGCTACACCCTGCGCGCCACCACGCTCGGCGAGCACCGGGACAACCATCTGCCGCGCGAGCGGACCCGCAAGCAGCGCGGGGACGAGCTGGCGGTGGCGACGTACAACGTCGAGAACCTCTCTCCCAAGAGCGAGCCCGCCAAGTTCGAGCGGCTGGCCGAGGGCCTGGTCACCAACCTCTCCTCCCCCGACATCGTCACCGTCGAGGAGGTCCAGGACAACACAGGGCCCGACGACGACGGCACCGTCGCCGCCGACAAGACGCTGAAGATGCTGACCGAGGCGATCAAGAAGGCGGGCGGCCCGTCCTACGAGTGGCGGCAGGTCGACCCGGCGGACAAGGCCGACGGCGGCCAGCCCGGCGGCAACATACGCGTAGCGTTCCTCTACAACCCCGAGCGGGTCTCCTTCACCGACCGTCCCGGCGGCGACACCACCACCCCGGTCGAGGTCCAGGACAAGGGCGGCAAGCCCGCGCTGTCCGTCTCGCCGGGCCGGATCGCGCCGCAGGACGACGCCTGGAAGGCCAGCCGCAAACCGCTGGCCGGGGAGTTCCGCTTCCGCGGCCGTACGGTCTTCGTGGTCGCCAACCACTTCAGCTCCAAGGGCGGCGGCGACCTGGACGGCGACCAGCCCATGGAGGGCCGCTTCCAGCCGCCGGCCCGGCACTCGGAGCCGCAGCGCGTTCAGCAGGCCAAGCTGGTGAACGGCTTCGTGCGGGACATCCGGAACATCGACCCGAATGCCCTCGTGGTCGCGGGCGGCGACTTCAACGACTTCCCCTTCTCGCCCTCCCTCAAGACCCTGCGCTCCGGCCACGCGCTGACCAGCCCCATGAACCGGCTGCCCGGGAACGAGCGCTACGGCTACGTCTTCAACGGCAACTCACAGGCCCTGGACCACCTGCTGACCAGCCCCGGCGCCGGCCGGCCCGACTACGACATCGTCCACATCAACGCGGAGTTCACCGACCAGACCAGCGACCACGACCCCTCGGTGGTCCGCATCCGCCGCTGACGGAGACCCGTCAGGCCCGCCCCGTCAGGACCCCGGCGGGCCGTACTGCGGCGGCGCCGGGGGCTGCCCGTACGGCGGCGGAACGGGCTGCTGCCCCGGCGCCCCGTACGGCCCAGGCACCCCGGGAGCACCGGGCCCTCCCACACCGGGAGCCCCCAGGCCGGGCCCTCCCACGCCGGAGGCACCCGCGCCGGAGGCGCCCGGCGCGGGCCGCGTCCCGGTGAGGTCCCGCACCAACAGCGTCGCCCCCGCGACAGCGCCCGGCATCAACGGCACGGCCAGCAACGGCACCAGGAAGGCCAGCACCAACGGCACCCCGAAGCCGAGCGCCAGCGCCTTCCGCTGCCGCAGCATGGCCAGCCGCTCCCGCACCGGCACACCCCGGCGTTGCAAGGCGACGGAGGCGAGCTCCAGAGTGAGGAAGAAACCGGAGACGCAGAATCCGAGCGCGGGCACCACCGTCTGCCCGATGAACGGCACGAAGCCGAGAAAGAACAGCGGAATCGTGAAGAGCAGTGTCCGGAAGAGGACGTAGACGCTGTCGCACAGCGAGGTCCACAACCCCCGCAACAGCGACTCCTCGACGGCGTCCTCGGGCAGCCCGCCCTCGCTCTCCTCCACCTGCTCCGACAGCTTCTCGTAGAACGGCTCACCGATCAGCAGCGCGACGGCGGCGAAGGTCACCACGGCCAGCATCAGCACGCCGATCCACAGCATGACGGCGAAGACCCCGCGGGTCAGCGCCCGTCCGGTCGAGCCCCAGTCGTCGGCGAAGGGGGTGGCCCAGGTGGCGATGTCGTCGGCGTAGAAGCCGAGCACGGTGAGGGCCGCCGCGTAGAGGACGAGGGCGATCAGTGCGGGCAGCAGCCCGAACCCGAACCACCGTCCGTGGGTGAAAACCCACTGCTGTCCCCGCCCCAAATACCGCAGCCCGGCCCCAAGATCACGCATGCCCGTAAGCCTACGGCCTACGGGCATGCGTGCGGGACGGCCGCTGTCGGCCCCTTCCCGATCGGTTGCGTAGCTGTGACCGATCAGTTGTGGCTGTGCAGCGCCTCGTTCAGACCGCCCCAGGAGCCGCTGCGCTGCAGGGCCTCGACGGCACCGGTGACCGAGTTGCGGCGGAAGAGCAGGTTGTTGGCGCCGGACAGCTCCAGCGCCTTGACGATCTTCCCGTCCGGGAGGGTGACGCGGGTGCCGGCCGTGACGTAGAGCCCGGCCTCCACCACGGAGTCGTCGCCGAGCGAGATGCCGATGCCCGCCTCGGCGCCGATCAGGCAGCGCTCGCCGATGGAGATGACCTGCTTGCCGCCGCCGGAGAGGGTGCCCATGATCGAGGCGCCGCCGCCGAGGTCGGTGCCGTCGCCCAGGACGACGCCGGCGCTGATCCGGCCCTCGACCATGGAGGTGCCCAGCGTGCCGGCGTTGAAGTTGCAGAAGCCCTCGTGCATCACCGTGGTGCCCTCGGCCAGGTGTGCGCCGAGGCGGACCCGGTCGGCGTCACCGATGCGCACGCCCTTGGGCACGACGTAGTCGGTCATCCGCGGGAACTTGTCCACGCTGGTCACGTTCAGATACGCACCCGCGGCCCGGGCGGCGAGGCGCACCTCCTCGACGTTGTCCACCGGCACGGGGCCCAGGTTGGTCCAGGCGACGTTGGCCAGGTGCGCGAACTGTCCCTCCAGGCTGAGGCCGTGCGGCTTGACCAGCCGGTGGCTGAGCAGGTGCAGCCGCAGATAGACGTCGTGCGCGTCCAGCGGCTTGTCCTCCAGCGAGGAGATGACCGTACGGACGGCCACGACCTCGACCCCGCGGCGGGGGTCCTGGCCGAGGGCCTGCGGCGCGCTCTCGCCGAGCAGCTCAGCGGCGCGCTCGGCGCTCAGCCGCTCGCTTCCGGCGGGCCCTGGCTCGGCGACGAGCTCCGGCTGCGGAAACCAGGTGTCCAGAACGGTTCCGTCGGCGCTGACGGTGGCGAGGCCGGCGGCGACGGCGCCGGTGGTGCTGGGAGAGGTGGGTGCTTCGGTCATACCTCGAACGCTATCCGGACTCGGGCCGCGATGACGAACCGGTCCACAGGCCGGTCACTCCTCGCCGCCGGACTCCCCGATCACCCGGGCCAGCGCCGCCCTGACCTCGGCCCGGTCGAAGGGCCGGTCGGTGAGCAGATACTGCAGCAGCAGCCCGTCGACGAGCGCCGCCAAGGCCCGCGCCGTGCCGAGGTCCACCGTGTGGCGGCCGACCACCTCGGCCCAGTCGTCGATCCAGGCCGCCGCGACCGGCTGGAGGGGCGGACGGCGCAGCGCCGCCAGATACAGCTCGTACTCGAGCCGGATCCGCCCGTGCGCGCCCGAGGCGTACTCCTCCAGGATCCGGGTCAGCGCGTCCAGCAACGGCTCGTCGCCGGACAGCTCGCGCTCCCAGCTCTCGATCGCGGACTGCGGCCCGCAGGTGACCTGCTCCAGCGCCGCGACGAGCAGATCGTCCAGGCTCGCGAAGTGGTATGTGGTCGAGCCGAGCGGCACATCGGCCTCGGCCGCGACGGAGCGGTGGCTCAGCGCGCTGATGCCCTTCAGTTCCACGATCCGGATCGCGGCGTCGATGATGCGCTGCCGCCGCTCGGGGTCGTATCGCCGCGCCATCAGTGCGCTCCTCCCAGGTTGAGGACGACCACGCCGCAGATCACCAGCAGCAGGCCGAGGACCTTCGCCGCGGTGACCGCCTCGCCGATGAACACCATGCCGATCAGCGCGATGGCGGCCGTCCCCGCGCCGGACCAGATGGCATAGGCGGTCCCCACGGACATGCTCTTGAGCGTCTGCGCGAGCAGCACGAACGCCACCAGATAGCCGGCTGCCGTCAGCAGCGAGGGCGCCAGCCTGCTGAAGCCGTCGCTGTACTTCATCGCAGTCGTCCCCAGCACCTCGGCGAGTATCGCTGCTGCCAGCGTCACATACATCATACGTACGAGCGTACACAACGTTGCGTACGCCCGTACACATCAGGCCTTCAGTGCATGCGAACGGCCGCGCACCCCGAGGGGTACGCGGCCGTTCCGGGTCGTGCCGACGGCGGGAACTCAGACGTTGAAGCCCAGTGCCCGCAGCTGTTCGCGGCCGTCGTCGGTGATCTTGTCCGGGCCCCACGGGGGCATCCAGACCCAGTTGATCTTCAGTTCGTTGACGATGCCCTCGGTGGCGGAGCGCGCCTGGTCCTCGATGACGTCGGTCAGCGGACAGGCCGCCGAGGTGAGCGTCATATCGATGGTGGCAATGTTCGAGTCGTCGATGTGGATGCCGTAGACCAGGCCGAGGTTGACGACATCGATGCCCAGTTCGGGGTCGACGACGTCCATCATCGCCTCGCGGACCTCGTCCTCACTCGCGGGCTTGGTGGTCATCTCGGTCATGCGGTCTTCTCCTTGGCCGAGTCGGCTTCGGTCCCCAGCGCCTGCGCCGTCGCGTCCTTCCACGCCATCCAGCTCAAAAGCGCGCACTTCACACGCGCCGGGTACTTCGAGACCCCGGCGAACGCCACGGCGTCCTCCAGCAGGTCTTCCATTTTGTCGTCCGGCTCCAGCTGGCCCTTGGACTGCATCAGCTCCAGGAAGCTCTCCTGGATCCTGCGGGCCTCGGCAAGATCCTTGCCGACCAGCAGCTCGTTCAGCACCGAGGCGCTGGCCTGGCTGATGGAACAGCCCTGGCCCTCGTACGACACGTCCTCGATGGTGTCGCCGTCGTACCGCACACGCAAGGTGATCTCGTCACCGCACGTCGGGTTGACGTGGTGCACTTCGGCGTCGCCGTCGCGCAGCCCACGCCCGTGCGGGTGCTTGTAGTGGTCCAGGATCACTTCCTGGTACATCGAGTCCAGCTTCACCGACAGCCCCTAAGCGAAGAAATTCCGTACGTGCTCCAGGCCGTCCGCCAGAGCATCCACCTCGGCGGGCGTGGAGTACAGATAGAACGACGCTCGCGTCGTCGCGGGAATTCCGTACCGCAGGCAGACCGGGCGGGCGCAGTGGTGACCCACCCGCACCGCGATGCCCTGCTCGTCCAGGACCTGGCCCACGTCGTGCGGGTGGATGTCACCCAGCGTGAACGAGATCGTCGCCCCGCGATCCTCGGCCGTGGCGGGGCCGATGATCCGCAGGTCCGGGATCTCCTGGAGCTTGCGTACCGCGTACTCCGTCAGCGCGTGCTCGTGCTGCTGGATGCGGTCCATACCGATCGCCGAGAGGTAGTCCACAGCGGCGCCCAGCCCGACGGCCTGGGCCACCGGCGGAGTGCCCGCCTCGAACTTGTGCGGCGCCGGAGCGTACGTCGACGAGTGCATCGTGACGGTCTCGATCATCTCCCCGCCGCCGAGGAACGGCGGCAGGTCGTTGAGCAGTTCCTGGCGCCCCCACAGCACGCCGATGCCGGTGGGGCCGCACATCTTGTGCCCGGTGAAGGCCACGAAGTCGGCCTGCAGCGCCTGTACGTCCAGCACCATGTGCGGAGCCGCCTGCGAGGCGTCCACCACGACCAGCGCGCCCACCTCCTGAGCCCGCCGCACGATGTCCTCGACGGGGTTGAAGGTGCCCATGATGTTGGAGACGAGCGTGAGCGCGACCACCTTGGTGCGCTCGGTGATCAGCTCCTCGATACCGGCCAGGTCCAGGCGGCCCTCGTCGGTGAGGCCGAACCACTTCAGCTTCGCGCCGGTGCGCTGCGAGAGCAGCTGCCACGGAACGATGTTGGAGTGGTGCTCCATCTCCGTGATGACGATCTCGGTGTCCCGCTCGACGCGGTAGGGCTCATCCGCCCAGCCGAGCATGTTCGCCACCAGGTTGAGCGACTCGGAGGCGTTCTTGGTGAAGATCACCTCGTCGCGGCTGGGCGCGTTGATGAACGCGGCGACCTTGTCGCGCGCGCCCTCGTACAGCGCCGTTGCCTCCTCGGCCAGCACATGCACGCCCCGGTGGACGTTGGCGTTGTGCTTCTCGTAATAGTCGGCCAGGGCGTCGAGCACCTGGGTCGGCTTCTGCGAGGTGGCGGCGTTGTCCAGGTAGATGAGCTTCTGCCCGTCGTGCACCAGGCGGTCCAGGATCGGAAAGTCCTTACGGATCGCCTCGGTGTCCAGCAGGCCCGGGAGCTGTGTCACGCAGTGGCACCACCCTTCACGTACTCCTCGTAGCCCTCTTCCTCCAGCTTGTCGGCCAGCTCGGGGCCGCCGGACTCGGCGATCCGCCCCTTGGCGAAGACGTGCACGTGGTCCGGCTTGATGTAGCGGAGGATGCGGGTGTAGTGCGTGATCAGCAGGGTGCCGACCTCGCCGGTCTCGCGGACGCGGTTGACGCCCTCGGAGACGACACGCAGCGCGTCCACGTCGAGCCCGGAGTCGGTCTCGTCCAGGATCGCGATCTTCGGCCGCAGCAGTTCGAGCTGCAGGATCTCGTGGCGCTTCTTCTCACCGCCGGAGAAGCCCTCGTTGACGTTCCGCTCGGCGAACGCCGGGTCGATCGAGAGGCGCTCCATGGCCTCCTTGACCTCCTTGACCCAGGTACGCAGCTTGGGGGCCTCGCCGCGGATGGCGGTCGCCGAGGTGCGCAGGAAGTTGGAGACGGAGACACCGGGGACCTCGACCGGGTACTGCATGGCGAGGAAGACGCCGGCGCGGGCGCGCTCGTCGACGGACATCTCCAGGACGTCCTCGCCGTCGAGCTTCACGGAGCCGCTGGTGACGGTGTACTTCGGGTGCCCCGCCAGCGAGTAGGCCAGCGTGGACTTGCCGGAGCCGTTCGGGCCCATGATCGCGTGCGTCTCACCCTGCTTCACGGTCAGGTCGACGCCGCGCAGGATCTCGTTCGGTCCGCCTTCGGTTTCGACGGAGACGTGCAGGTCGTTGATCTCAAGCGTTGCCATGGGGACTTCAGGACTCCTGTGTGACGGAGACGAGCACATCGTCCCCTTCGATCTTTACGGGGTACACGGGGACGGGGCGGGTGGCGGGCAGTCCGGACGGCTTGCCGGTCCGCAGGTCGAAGCGGGAGCCGTGCAGCCAGCACTCGATGGTGCAGTCCTCCACGTCTCCCTCGGAGAGCGACACGTTGGCGTGCGAGCAGATGTCGTTGATGGCGAACACCTCGCCCTCGGTCTTGACGAGGGAGACCGGGACGCCGCCCAGCTCCACCCGCAGCGGGGTGTTCTCCTCCAGCTCGCTCAGCGAAGCCGCTTTGACGAAGCCTTCCTCGCTCATGAGACGGACGCCTCCAGCTCCGCCTCGATCCGGGCGATCAGGCGCTCCTCCACGTCCGGCAGGCCGACCTGCTGGACGAGCTCGGCGAAGAAGCCGCGCACCACGAGGCGGCGCGCCTCGCGCTCCGGGATGCCGCGCGCCATCAGGTAGAACAGCTGCTCGTCCTCGAAGCGGCCGGTCGCCGAGGCGTGACCGGCGCCGACGATCTCACCGGTCTCGATCTCCAGGTTGGGCACCGAGTCGACGCGGGCACCGTCGGTGAGCACCAGGTTCCGGTTGAGCTCGTAGGTGTCGGTGCCGGTGGCAGCGGCCTGGATGAGCACGTCACCGATCCACACCGCATGGGCGTCGTCGCCCTGGAGCGCGCCCTTGTAGGCGACGTTGCTGCGGCAGTTCGGGGTGTCGTGGTCGACCAGCAGCCGGTGCTCCTGGTGCTGCCCCGCGTCGGTGAAGTACAGCCCGTACAGCTCGGCCTCGGCGCCGGGGCCCGCGTAGCTGACCCGGGGGTTGAGCCGGACCACGTCGCCGCCGAAGGTGACCACGACCGACTTGAACGTCGCGTCCCGGCCCACCAGCGCGTTGTGCTGCGAGCAGTGCACGGCGGTGTCGTCCCAGTCCTGGACGGAGACGACGGTGACCTTGGCGCCGTCACCGAGGACGAACTCGACGTTGGCCGAGCGCACCGCGTCCCCGGTGTGGTCGATGACGATGACGGCCTCGGCGAAGGCACCGATGTCGAAGACGGTGTGCCCGTAGGTGACACCGCCCTCGCCGTGCAAGCTGACCCGCACCGGCTCGGTCAGCACCGCGTCCTTGGGCACCGTGATGACACTGGCCTTCTCGAACGAGGAGAACGCCTGGGCCGCCACCCGGTCCACCGGCTTGCCGGCCCGGCCGATACGCGCGTCGTCCCGGGACACCTTCTCCACAGTGACCCCGTCGGGCGCCGACACCTCGGTCTTGACCGTGCCGGTCGCCTGCGCCGTGCCGTCGTGCAGGCCCTTGAGCCGGTCCAGAGGAGTGAACCGCCACTCCTCCTCGCGGCCGTGCGGCACCGGGAAGTCCGCCACGTCGAAGGACGGCGGCGCGCTCATCCTCGTGGCGGTGGTGGACTCTGCGGCCACCGCGATGGCTCCCGTGGTGTTGGACCCAACGGGAATGTTCTGGGCCTCAGCCATGGCTGTCGTGTTGCTCGCTTTCTGGAATCAAGAACGGTGCTGTCTGGAGCGCATGCGGGCCGGCGTCAGCCCACGGCCCCTTCCATCTGCAGCTCGATCAGCCGGTTGAGCTCCAGCGCGTACTCCATGGGCAGCTCCTTGGCGATCGGCTCGACGAAGCCGCGCACGATCATCGCCATGGCCTCGTCCTCGGACAGCCCGCGGCTCATCAGATAGAAGAGCTGGTCGTCGCTGACCTTGGAGACCGTCGCCTCGTGGCCCATCGTCACGTCGTCCTCGCGGACGTCGACGTAAGGGTAGGTGTCGGAGCGCGAGATGGTGTCGACCAGCAGCGCGTCGCACAGCACGTTGGACTTGGAGCCCTCGGCGCCCTCGCCGATCTCGATGAGACCGCGGTAGGAGGTGCGGCCACCGCTGCGGGCCACCGACTTGGAGACGATGTTCGAGGAGGTGCGGGGGGCCATGTGGACCATCTTGGCGCCCGCGTCCTGGTGCTGGCCCTCGCCCGCGAAGGCGACGGACAGCGTCTCGCCCTTGGCGTGCTCACCCATGAGGTAGACCGCCGGGTACTTCATCGTCACCTTGGAGCCGAGGTTGCCGTCGACCCACTCCATGGTCGCGCCCTCGTAGGCCACGGCGCGCTTGGTGACCAGGTTGTAGACGTTGTTCGACCAGTTCTGGATCGTCGTGTAGCGGCAGCGGCCGCCCTTCTTGACGATGATCTCGACGACGGCCGAGTGCAGCGAGTCCGAGTTGTAGATCGGCGCCGTGCAGCCCTCGACGTAGTGCACATAGGCGTCCTCGTCGACGATGATCAGCGTCCGCTCGAACTGGCCCATGTTCTCGGTGTTGATCCGGAAGTAGGCCTGGAGCGGAATGTCGACATGCACGCCCGGCGGTACGTAGATGAAGGAACCGCCCGACCACACCGCTGTGTTCAGCGCGGCGAACTTGTTGTCACCGGCAGGGATGACCGTGCCGAAGTGCTCCTGGAACAGCTCGGGGTGCTCGCGCAGCGCGGTGTCCGTGTCCAGGAAGAGGACGCCCTGCTTCTCCAGGTCCTCCCGGATCTGGTGGTAGACGACCTCCGACTCGTACTGCGCGGCGACACCTGCGACCAGGCGCTGCTTCTCCGCCTCCGGGATGCCGAGCTTGTCGTAGGTGTTCTTGATGTCCTCGGGCAGGTCCTCCCAGGTCTGGGCCTGCTTCTCGGTGGACCGGACGAAGTACTTGATGTTGTCGAAGTCGATACCCGACAGGTCCGAGCCCCAGTTCGGCATCGGCTTCTTCTCGAAGAGCTTGTGGCCCTTGAGCCGCAGCTTGAGCATCCAGTCGGGCTCGTTCTTCTTCCCCGAGATGTCACGGACGACATCCTCGGAGAGGCCGCGCTTGGCGGCCGCGCCCGCGGCATCGGGGTCGGCCCAGCCGTACTCGTACTTGCCCAGCCCCTCGAGCTCGGGGTGAGCAGTCTCCGTAGGAGCGGTCATGCGGGGTTCCTCCCGGCCTCGTTCGCTTTGGTGGCGTTGCTGGCGTTGCTGGTCTTGGGTGGTTGTGCGGGGGTCCGTGCTGCCGGGGGCCTGGCCGCGGCGGTCTTCGGATGCTGGTGCGTCCTGGGGATGAACGTCGTGCACACTCCGTCGCCGTGCGCGATCGTCGCCAGCCGCTGGACATGTGTACCGAGCAACCGGGAGAAGACCTCCGTCTCCGCCTCGCACAGCTGGGGGAACTGCTCGGCGGTGTGGGCCACCGGGCAGTGGTGCTGGCAGAGCTGCTCGCCCGCTTGCGCGGGCGCGGCACGCGCCGTGGCAGCGTACCCGTCCTCGGACAGCGCACGCGCCAGCGCACGCGCCCTGTCCTCCGGTGGGACGCTCTCCAGCGCCTCGTGGTACTTCTCCGCCTGCGCCTCGACGCGGGCACGAGCGAAGGCCGCGACCGCCGCCTCCCCGACCTCACCGCCGCCTGCGGTCCGGGCGATCCACCGCAGGGCATCGGCAGCCAGCTGGTCGTACGCCTGGTCGAAGGCGTCCCGGCCGCAGTCCGTCAGAGCGAAGACCTTGGCGGGGCGTCCCCTGCCGCGCGAGCCGTAGACCCGCTTGGCGCGGGCCTCCACGACGCCCTCGGTGACGAGCGCGTCGAGATGACGGCGGACGGCGGCCTGGGTCAGCTCCAGGCGCAGCGCCAGCTCGGCCGCGGTGGACGGACCGTGGTCGAGGATGGAGCGCGCGACCTTGTTCCGCGTGCCGTGCTGTTCATCCTGTGTTGTGGAGGGGCCGGACGCGGCGGCGGCCCCGGTGGCCTGTGCGGCCATCGGTCGGTCCTCCCGAGCCTGCTCCCTCTTTTTCACAACGTCATTGTTGCTTAATTCGTCGGACCCCGGCAAGCGACGGCGATGACCAGCCCAGATGGGGTGCGTCACGTAAGGCGGACCTAACCAGGAGGGGCCGCCCCAGGCCCGTACAGCCCGCCAGAAGAGTGGCGCGGCGCGCTCCTTAGACTGCACTGCATGCGAAGTTCAGCGGCTGTGGAAGTCGCCGGGCTGGTGAAGCGGTACGGCAGCAGGACCGCCGTCGACGGGCTCGATCTGACCGTCGCGCGGGGCACCGTCACCGCGTTCCTCGGCCCCAATGGAGCGGGTAAGACCACCACCATCGAGACCTGCGAGGGCTACCGCCGGCCGGACTCCGGCACCGTACGGGTGCTCGGGCTCGACCCGGTGACCCAGGGCGCCGAGCTGCGGCCCCGGATCGGGGTGATGCTCCAGAGCGGCGGGATCTACCCCACGGCACGGGTGGAGGAGACGTTGCGCCATATGGCGACGCTGCACGCGCACCCGCTCGATGTGACCGCGCTCATCGACCGTCTCGGCCTGGGCGGCTGCGGCCGCACCCCGTACCGCAGGCTCTCCGGCGGTCAGCAGCAGCGCCTCGCGCTCGCGCTGGCCCTGGTGGGACGCCCCGAGCTGGTCTTCCTCGACGAGCCGACCGCAGGACTCGACCCGCAGGCCCGCCACGCCACCTGGGAGCTGGTCCGCGACCTGCGCGCCGACGGCGTGACGGTGCTGCTGACCACCCACTACATGGACGAGGCCGAGGAGCTGTCCGACGACGTCGCCATCGTCGACGGCGGCAAGGTCATCGCCCAGGGCACCCCCGAGGTGCTGTGCAAGGGTGGCGCGGAGAACACGCTGCGCTTCTCCGGCCGCCCCGGACTCGACCTCACGTCGCTGCTCAAGGCCCTCCCGGCGGAGACCGCCGCAGTCGAGCTCAGCCCAGGGAGCTACCGCCTCACCGGCACCGTCGACCCGCAGCTGCTCGCCACCGTGACCTCCTGGTGCGCCCAGAACGGCGTACTGCCGGACCGCATCTCGGTGGAGCGCCGCACGCTGGAGGACGTCTTCTTGGAGCTGACGGGGAGGGGTCTGCGGGCATGAGGGCGCTCACTCGGATCGGCCGGGGGTCCGGGGGTTGCCCCCCGGAAAACAGCAGCCTGGAGCTGACCGGGAGGGGGCTGCGGGCATGACGGACACCAAGACCGCCGGGACCTACGCACCCAAGCCCGGAGCCGCGCCGCTGTCGCGCATGGTGCGGGCACAGGCGTGGCTGGAGACCCGGACGCAGCTGCGCAACGGCGAGCAGCTGTTGCTCACCGTCATCATCCCGACGCTGCTGCTGGTGCTCTTCAGCGCCGTGGACATCGTCGACACCGGCAAGGGCTCGCGGGTCGACTTCCTGGCGCCCGGCATCCTGGCGCTTGCGATGCTCTCGACCGCGTTCACCGGGCAGGCCATCGCCACCGGCTTCGAGCGCCGCTACGGCGTCCTCAAGCGGCTCGGCGCCTCGCCGCTGCCGCGGTGGGGGCTGATGACGGCGAAGACGTGCTCCGTCCTGGCCATCGAAGCCCTCCAGGTGCTGCTGCTGACCGTGGTGGCGCTCGCACTCGGCTGGTCGCCGCACGGCAACCCGGCGACCGTGCTGCTCCTGCTGCTGCTCGGCACGGCGGCTTTCTCCGGGCTCGGCCTGCTGATGGCCGGGACGCTCAAGGCGGAGGCGACGCTGGCGGGGGCCAATCTGGTCTTCATCCTGCTGCTGGTCGGCGGCGGTGTCATCGTGCCGCTGGACAAGTTCCCCGACGCCGCGCAGAGCGCACTGCAGCTGCTGCCGATCTCCGCGCTCTCGGACGGCCTGCGCGACGTCCTCCGGCACGGGACCGGGGTGCCGTGGGCCGACCTGGGCGTGCTGGCCGTGTGGGCGGTGCTGGGGCTCGGCGCGGCGGCGCGCTTCTTCAAGTGGGAGTGAAGCCCGCGGAGAAAGGGCGACCCTCGTGAATCCGCGCACAAGCGGCCACCTACCATGGCTCCGTGCCGAATCTGCTCGAACTCGTACGTAACCCCATCGCGTACATCGCCGCGCGCTGGACGCCCTCGCCCCGCACCGTTGAGCGGGCGGCCTTCCTCTCGCTGCTGATGAGCATCGTCATCGTGGTCACCGGCGGGGCCGTGCGGCTCACCGGCTCGGGGCTGGGCTGCGACACCTGGCCCAAGTGCAGTGCCGACAGCCTCACCGCGACCTCTGCGATGGGTTTCCACGGTGCCGTCGAGTTCGGCAACCGCATGATGACCTGGGTGGTCTCGGCCGCGGTCGGCTGGACCATCATCGTCGTACGCGCGGCGAAGCCCGCCCGTAAAGGGCTGAGCAGGCTCGCCTGGTCCCAGTTCTGGGTCGTGATGAGCAACGGCGTGGTCGGCGGCATCACGGTGTGGGTGAAGCTGAACCCGTTCGTCGTCGCCGGTCACTTCCTGGCCGCGACCGCGCTGCTGACCGTCACCACCCTCACCTGGCTGCGCGCGCGGGAGGGCGATGCGCCGCCCAGGCCACTGGTGGGCAAGCCCGTCAAGAAGCTCACCTATGTACTGACGTTCTTCGCGGCCTGCCTCATCGTCGCCGGCACCGTCGTCACCGGCGCGGGACCGCACGCGGGTGACAGCAGCAAGGTCGACCGGATGCCGGTCGGCGTGGAGCTGGCGACACACACGCACGCCGTCTTCGCCTGGATCGTGGTGGCACTGACCGTGGTGCTCTACGCGGGCCTGCGCGTCATGGACGCCCCCATGGGGCCACGGCGCACCGCGCGCAATCTGCTCCTCGTCCTGCTGGGGCAGGGCGTCATCGGGTACGTGCAGTACTTCACCGATCTGCCCGAGCTGCTGGTCGGCCTGCATCTGCTGGGCTCGACCCTGGTGTGGATCGGGGTGCTGCGGGTGGTGCTCTCCACGCGGGAGCGCGGACTTCCGGTGGCGGCCGAGGACGCCGCACCGGCCGCGGAGTCCGCTGCGGCTCCCCCTCTCGCCGGATTGGCTACCCGCCGGTAGCATCTGCCCCATGGCAGCAGACAGCAGCAAGCGGGCGGCCCGGCTCGCCAAGCAGATCGGCGCCTTCGCGCGACGGCACGGGGGCAGCGCGCAGGCGCAGATCGCGTACGTGGGTCAGGTCGGTTTCCGTATCTCCCTGGTCGGCGCGGACGGCACCTGGGGCGATCTGATGGCGCCCACCAGGGACATCGCCGAGCAGGCCGTGGAGACCGCCGGCGTCACCCGCAACGACGGCTTCGACGGCGAGATGGCCGAGCACATGCGGACCGGTCCATACGAGTGGTCCCGTATGGCCGGCATTCAGCTGGGCGGCCCCGCGAACCAGTAAGCCCTCACTTTCCCCCTGCCCCACCTGGGGCAGCCCTCGCTCCGCCGCGACGGCGATCAGCCGCATCGCACCTGGCCAGCGGCGCCGGACCGGTGTACTTGACCGGCGGTGCCGGACCGGCCCACCGGTCGTATGGCACCGCCGGACACGTCGGTGGGAGTACGCCGCCGCTGCGGCGGGATGTGATGACTCCCGCCCGAAAGGCAAGCCCTTCCCGCCGGGAGGCAACCTCTCCCGCTGAGAGGAAGCGCAAACCCCTCCGTCACCGGGAGGGGTTCAGGTGTGTCCGTACCAGGCGCAGCGCAGCGCTCAGCGCAGGAACGGGTCGATGGCCACCGCGGCGAAGACCAGTGAGACGTAAGTGATCGACCAGTGGAAGAGCCGCATTTCCTTGAGCTTGGCCCCCTTGAGCCCGGCGCGGGCGCGGGCCCGCAGCGCGTGCGCTTCCCAGAGCCACAGTCCGCCCGCCAGCACGGCGACCAGCGGGTAGAACCAGCCGACGTAGCCCAGCGGCCACAGCAGCAGGGAGACCAGGACCATCACCCAGCTGTAGACGACGATCTGGTTGGCGACGACCACATTGCCCGCGACAGCGGGAAGCATGGGGACACCGACCCGCTTGTAGTCCTCCGTGACCTTCATGGACAGCGGCCAGTAGTGCGGCGGCGTCCAGAAGAACATCACCAGGAAGAGGATGACGGCGGCCCAGCTCACCTCGTTCTTGACCGCCGACCAGCCGATGAAGACGGGCAGACAGCCGGCGATGCCGCCCCACACGATATTCTGCGAGGTGCGCCGCTTGAGGATCAGCGTGTAGCCGACGACATAGAAGAGGAGCGCGCCCAACGACAGCGCGGCGGACAGCCAGTTGACCAGCAGCCCGAACATCAGGGTGGAGATCACCGCCAGGCTGATGCCGAACACCAGGCACTCGCGCGGCTTGACCACCCCGGTGACCAGCGGGCGCCGCTCGGTGCGGTGCATCAGCGCGTCGATGTCGCGGTCGATGTACATGTTCAGCGCGTTGGCGCCGCCCGCCGACAGATAGCCGCCGAGACAGGTGATCACCACGAGCCAGAGGTCGGGTACTCCCTGGGCGGCGAGGAACATGACCGGGATGGTGGTCATGAGGAGCAGCTCGATGATCCGCGGCTTGGTCAGCTCGATGAACGCCTTTACGCGGGCACCGAGCGGCTGGTGGCCGCTGGGCTCCAGCGTCCCCGCAGGACGGGATTCGACGGCCGTCACGGACACCCCTGATCGCCTCATAAGAAACCAGCGAACCCGCACGGGCGCACGGAGGGAAAAGGTGCAGGCCCGGGTCAAGCTCGCGCGTACCACGCCACTTTAGACGTTGGCGATATCTCCCCAGTCATGGGGGGTCACCGTGTTGACCCTGGGGCCAGGCGCCGCGTCGGCAGGTCCGGTTCGGGGTAACCGGACCGTGTCCGACGGGCGGATCCGGGGAACTGACGTCAGCCTGGGAGTGGAGTTTCCGGCGCCGGTCGCCGCCGGTCGCCGCCGCCCATTGCCGGCCGCCGCCAATGGATGGGAATAGCAACTATCTCTTTCGGTGTTCACGGAACGTTCCCGGAGCTTTCCCATGATTGCCGGCCGCGGCACGGGGGCGACGACCCGGCGAGGACCACAGAGTGAACGGTCGAAAAGTCGCACGTCCCGGCAGAGGTACGCTCGACACCGCCCGGTGAGCGCACACACACCGGCCATCGAACATGTGGAGAGGAGCCCTGACGCAGGGTGAGCACCAAGCCGACCACCACAGACCTTGAGTGGACCGAACTGGACCAGCAGGCCGTGGACACAGTTCGAGTCCTGGCCATGGATTCCGTGCAGAAGGTCGGTAACGGCCATCCCGGCACGGCCATGAGCCTGGCGCCCGTCGCGTACCTGCTCTACCAGAAGCTGATGCGCCACGATCCGACCGACCCGGACTGGACCGGACGCGACCGCTTCGTCCTCTCCGCAGGCCACTCCAGCCTGACCCAGTACATCCAGCTCTTCCTGGCCGGATACGGCCTGGAGCTGGACGACCTCAAGGCGTTCCGCACCTGGGGCAGCCGCACCCCCGGGCACCCCGAGCACGGACACACGGCGGGCGTCGAGACGACGACCGGGCCGCTGGGCCAGGGCGTCGCCAACGCGGTCGGCATGGCGATGGCGGCGCGCTACGAGCGCGGGCTGTTCGACCCGGACGCGGCCGAGGGCGAGTCCCCGTTCGACCACACCGTCTGGGTCATCGCCAGCGACGGCGACCTGGAGGAGGGCATCTCCGCAGAGGCGTCCTCCCTGGCCGGCCACCAGAGGCTCGGCAACCTGATCGTGCTGTGGGACGACAACCACATCTCGATCGAGGGCGACACCGCGACCGCGTTCTCCGAGGACACCCTCAAGCGGTACGAGGCGTACGGCTGGCACGTGCAGCGCGTCGCCCAGCAGGAGAACGGCGACCTCGACCCGAAGGCGCTGTTCCAGGCGCTCAAGGCGGCGCAGGCCGAGACCGAGCGCCCCTCCTTCATCGCGATGAGCTCCATCATCGCCTGGCCGGCCCCGAACGCGCAGAACACCGAGGCGTCCCACGGCTCGGCGCTGGGCGAGGAGGAGGTCGCGGCCACCAAGCGCGTGCTGGGCTTCGACCCCGACCAGCACTTCCACATCTCCGACGAGGTCCTCGCGCACGTCCGCAAGGCGAGCGACCGCGGCCGCGCGATGCAGGCCGAGTGGGAGAAGCGGATGGCCGTCTGGCGCGCCGCCAACCCGGAGCGGGCCGCCGAGTTCGACCGCATCCGCGAGGGCCGGCTGCCCGAGGGCTGGGAGAAGGCGCTGCCCGTCTTCCCTGCGGGCGAGTCGGTGGCCACCCGTAAGGCGTCCGGCAGCGTGCTCAAGGCGCTGGGCCCGGTCGTCCCCGAGCTGTGGGGCGGCTCGGCCGACCTCGCGGGCTCGAACAACACCACGTTCGCCAACACCTCGTTCCTGCCGGAGGGCAACCCGCTGCCGGGCGCCGACCGGTACGGGCGTACGGTGCACTGGGGCATCCGCGAGCACGCGATGGGTTCGACGATGAACGGCATCGCACTGCACGGCAACACGCGGGTTTATGGCGGAACGTTCCTCGTCTTCTCCGACTACATGCGTCCTGCCGTCCGGCTCGCCGCGCTGATGAAGGCGCCCGTCACCTACGTGTGGACGCACGACTCCATCGGTCTCGGCGAGGACGGCCCGACGCACCAGCCGGTCGAGCACCTGTCCGCGCTGCGCGCCATCCCGGGTCTCAACATCGTCCGCCCCGCGGACGCCAACGAGACCTCCACGGTGTGGGCCGAGATCATGCGCCGGCACAGCAGCAAGCCGGGGCCGCACGGCATGGCGCTGACCCGGCAGGGCGTGCCGACCTACGAGGCCAACCCGGCTGCGGCCAAGGGCGGTTACGTGCTGTTCGAGGCCGAGGGCGGCCACCCGCAGGTGGTCCTGATCGGCACCGGCTCCGAGGTACAGCTCGCCGTCGAGGCGCGCGAGCGGCTCCAGGAGCAGGGCGTGCCCACCCGGGTCGTCTCGATGCCGTGCCTGGAGTGGTTCGAGGAGCAGGAGCAGTCCTACCGCGACAGCGTGCTGCCGCCGGACATCAAGGCGCGCGTCGCCGTCGAGGCGGGCGTGGGTCTGACCTGGCACCGTTACGTGGGCGAGGCCGGCCGCATCGTGTCGCTGGAGCACTTCGGTGCCTCGGCCGACGGCAAGGTTCTCTTCCGGGAGTTCGGTCTCACCGCCGAGGCCGTCCACCTGGCGGCGAAGGAGTCGCTGCAGGCAGCCGCTCGCTGACCGCCGCCCGGCACAACTAGAAGCCAACGAGCACAGGAGATGCGAATCCCATGACAGACGCACTCAAGCGCCTCTCCGACGAAGGCGTCGCGATCTGGCTGGACGACCTGTCGCGCAAGCGCATCACGTCGGGCAACCTCGGCGAGCTGATGGACGAGCAGCACGTGGTCGGCGTGACGACGAACCCGACCATCTTCCAGAAGGCGATCTCGGCGGGCGACGGCTACCAGCAGCAGGTCTCCGACCTGGCAGCCCGCCGGGTCTCGGTGGAAGAGGCCGTCCGCATGATCACCACAGCGGATGTGCGGGACGCCGCCGACATCCTCCGCCCGGTGCACGACGCGACCGGCGGCAAGGACGGCCGGGTCTCCATCGAGGTCGACCCGCGCCTGGCGCACAACACCAAGGCCACCATCGCCGAGGCCCGCCAGCTGGCCTGGCTGGTGGACCGCCCGAACACCTTCATCAAGATCCCGGCCACCGAGGCCGGGCTCCCCGCGATCACCGAGACGATCGGCAAGGGCATCAGCGTCAACGTCACGCTGATCTTCTCGCTGGAGCGCTACCGCGCGGTCATGGACGCCTACATGGCGGGCCTGGAGAAGGCCAAGGGCCTGGGCATGGATCTGTCGCAGATCCACTCCGTGGCCTCGTTCTTCGTCTCCCGCGTGGACACCGAGTTCGACAAGCGGCTCAAGGCCCTGGGCACCGACGAGGCCAAGGCGCTCAAGAGCAAGGCTGCCGTCGCCAACGCGCGGCTGGCCTACCAGGCGTACGAGGAGGTCATCGCCTCCGACCGCTGGCAGGCCCTGGAGAAGGCCGGCGCCAACCAGCAGCGTCCGCTGTGGGCCTCCACCGGTGTGAAGGACCCGGAGCTGCCCGACACGCTGTACGTCACCGAGCTGGTCGCACCCAACACCGTCAACACCATGCCGGAGGCCACCCTGCATGCCGTGGGTGACCACGGCGAGATCGCGGGTGACGCGGTGCGCGGCAGCTACGAGGAGGCCCAGGCCGTCCTCGACAGCATCGCCAAGCTCGGCATCTCCTACGACGACGTCGTCAAGGTGCTGGAGGACGAGGGCGTCCAGAAGTTCGAGGACTCCTGGAACGACCTGCTCAAGTCCACCGAGGCCGAGCTTCAGCGCCTTGCCCCGAAGGAGGCGTAACCGAATTGAGCAGCGCGAGCGGCACAGCCAACCCGCTGCGTGACGCTCAGGACCGACGGCTCCCGCGCATCGCGGGGCCGTCGGGCCTGGTGATCTTCGGCGTCACGGGCGATTTGTCACGGAAAAAGCTGATGCCTGCGGTGTACGACCTCGCCAACCGCGGGCTCCTCCCCCCGGGCTTCTCCCTGGTCGGTTTCGCCCGCCGCGACTGGGAGGACGAGGACTTCGCCCAGGTCGTGCACGACGCGGTCAAGGAGCACTCCCGCACGCCCTTCCGCGAGGAGGTCTGGCAGCAGCTCGCCCAGGGCATGCGCTTCGTCTCCGGCGAGTTCCACGACGACCAGGCGTTCGAGACGCTGCGGACCACCATCGACGAGCTGGACAAGTCCCGCGGCACCGGAGGCAACTTCGCCTTCTACCTCTCGGTGCCGCCCAAGTTCTTCCCCACCGTGGTCTCCCAGCTCAAGAAGCACGGCCTCTCCGACGCCGGGCCCGACTCCTGGCGCCGCGCCGTCATCGAGAAGCCCTTCGGCCACGACCTGAAGTCGGCGCAGGAGCTGAACGCCGTCATCCACGAGGTCTTCCGGGCCAGCGAGGTCTTCCGGATCGACCACTACCTCGGCAAGGAGACGGTCCAGAACATCCTGGCCCTCCGCTTCGCCAACACGCTGTTCGAACCGCTGTGGAACCGCAGCTATGTCGACCACGTGCAGATCACCATGGCCGAGGACATCGGCATCGGCGGCCGCGCCGGCTACTACGACGGCATCGGCTCGGCCCGCGACGTCATTCAGAACCACCTGCTCCAGCTGCTCGCCCTGACCGCCATGGAGGAGCCCACCTCCTTTGACGCCAAGGCGCTGCTGACCGAGAAGCTCAAGGTCCTCAACTCCGTACGGCTGCCGAAGGACCTGGGCAAGTACACCGTGCGCGGGCAGTACGCGGAAGGCTGGCAGGGCGGCGAGAAGGTGCCCGGCTATCTGGACGAGGAGGGCATCGACCCCCACTCCAGGACCGACACCTACGCCGCGATCAAGCTGGAGATCGACAACCGGCGCTGGGCCGGCGTCCCCTTCTATCTGCGCACCGGCAAGCGGCTGGGCCGCCGCGTCACCGAGATCGCGGTGATGTTCCAGCGCGCCCCGCACTCCCCCTTCGACGCCACCGACACCCAGGAGCTGGGCCAGAACGCGCTGGTCATCCGCGTCCAGCCGGACGAGGGCGTGACCATCCGCTTCGGCTCCAAGGTGCCGGGCACCCAGATGGAGATCCGGGACGTGACGATGGACTTCGCCTACGGCGAGTCCTTCACCGAGTCCAGCCCCGAGGCGTACGAACGCCTCATCCTCGACGTCCTGCTGGGCGACGCGAACCTCTTCCCCCGGCACCAGGAGGTCGAACGCTCCTGGGAGATCCTCGACCCGGTCGAGGAGTACTGGGACAAGCACGGCAAGCCCGAGCAGTACCCCGCCGGCACCTGGGGACCCCAGGCAGCCGACGAGATGCTCGCACGCGACGGACGGATTTGGCGGCGGCCATGAACATCGATCTGACGGACACCACGTCCAGCCGCATCAACGCCGAGCTGGTCAAGGCGCGCCGCTCCCTCGGCTCGCCCGCCATGGGCATGGTGCTCACCCTCGTCATCGTCACCGACGAGGGCAACCACTACGACGCGCTCAAGGCCGCCAGCGGCGCCTCCAAGGAGCACCCCTCGCGGATCCTCGTCGTCGTACGCCGCCCCGGCCGCTCCCCCCGCGACCGGGCACAGCACCGGCTCGACGCCGAGGTGCGGGTCGGCTCCGACGTGGGCGAGGCGGGCTCCGGGGAGACGGTCATCCTGCGGCTGCACGGCGAACTCGCCTCGCACGCCCACAGCGTCGTCCTGCCGCTGCTGCTGCCGGACGCGCCGGTGGTCGTGTGGTGGCCCGAGGACGCGCCGGAGAACCCCGCCGAGGACCCGCTGGGCAGGCTGGCCCAACGGCGCATCACCGACGCCGCCGCCACGGAGGACCCGGTCGGCGCGCTCAGCCTGCGTGCCACCACCTACGCGCCGGGCGACACCGACCTGGCCTGGACCCGCGTCACCCCCTGGCGGAGCATGCTCGCCGCCTCGCTGGACCAGAAGCACTCCACCGTCAACTCGGCGGTCGTGGAGGGCGAGGAGTACAACCCCTCCAGCGAACTGCTCGCCCTCTGGCTCGCCGAACGGCTGCGGGTCCCCGTCGAGCGCCGGATCTCCGAGGGCCCCGGCATCACCGGCGTACGCCTGGAGACCGCCGAGGGGCAGATCTGCCTGGACCGCGCCAACGGCGCCCTGGCCGAACTCGCCGTCCCCGGCCAGCCCGACCGGCACGTCGCCCTCCAGCGGCGCAGCACGGCCGAGCTGCTCGCCGAGGAGCTGCGGCGGCTCGACCCGGACGAGGCGTACGCCGAAGCCGTCCGCTTCGGCATCAACAAGATCTCCGCGCCCGATCCGGCCCACCCGACCCCGGCGGCCCCGGCACCGGCTCCGGCGGGGGCCGCGCCGGATTCAGCGGAAACCCGGAAGCCGGCGGCCAAGTCGCGTACGGCGTCGAAGAGTTCGAGCTCGAAGAACTCGGGCGCGAACAGTCCGGGCGCGAAGAAGGCGGCGAAGTGAGCACCGGCGCCCGCGAGGTGCTGGTGCACCCTGACAAGGACGCGCTCGCCCAGGCGGTGGCCGACCGGCTTTCCACACGGCTCGCCGACGCGCAGGCAGCCCGCGGCACGGCCTCGGTCGTCCTCACCGGCGGCCGCAACGGCAACGCCCTGCTGGCCGCGCTCGCCGCATCGCCCGAGGCCCGGGAGCGCATCGACTGGTCGCGGCTGGACGTGTGGTGGGGCGACGAGCGGTTCCTCCCCGAGGGGGACCCGGAACGCAACCACGCCCAGGCACACGAGGCTCTGCTGGACGCTGTGCCCCTGGACCCCGCGCGGGTGCACGCCATGCCGCCCTCCGACGGCCACTACGCGGGGGACGCCGAGGCGGCGGCCGAGGCGTACGCCACGGAGCTGGCCGCGGCGGACGGGGACCCGGCGGTGCGGGTCCCCGCCTTCGATGTGCTGCTCCTGGGTGTCGGCCCCGACACCCATGTGGCCTCCCTCTTTCCGGAACATCCCGCGCTGCGGGAGACGGAGCGGACGGTTGTCGGCGTCCACGGGGCGCCGAAGCCGCCGCCCACCCGGTTGACGCTCACGCTGCCCGCGATCCGCTCCGCGGAGGAGGTGTGGCTGCTCGCGGCGGGGGAGGACAAGGCCGACGCGGTCGCCCTCGCCCTCTCGGGCCCGGGCGAATTGCAAGCTCCGGCCGCCGCCGCGTATGGGCGCTCCCGCACCCTGTGGTTCCTGGATGAGGCGGCGGCGTCCCGTTTGCCGGCACGCTGATAGGGCTCCGCATGGGGGCTGCTGAGAGGCTGCCCCTGTCCGCCGTCCGCAGGGTGCGGCTTGCGTTGTGGTTGCGCGCGCAGTTCCCCGCGCCCCTGAATGGCTACCCGCAAGCTTGGGCAGCCCCTCCCCGTACCAAGGGAGGGGCTGCCTCAATAGTCAGGCCGTGCGCCCCCGCAGGGAGCGGTAACGGTCGACCAGGGCCTGGGTCGAGGCGTCGAGGTCCGGAACCTGCGCTCCCTCAGTGAGCGCAGGTTCCAGGCGCTTGGCCAGCACCTTGCCGAGTTCGACGCCCCACTGGTCGAAGGAGTCGATGTTCCAGATGGCGCCCTGGACGAACACCTTGTGCTCGTAGAGGGCGACGAGCTGGCCGAGCACGGACGGGGTCAGTGCGGAGGCCAGGATGGTGGTGGTGGGCCGGTTGCCGGGGAAGGTGCGGTGGGGCACCTGTGCCTCGGGAACGCCCTCGGCCCGCACTTCCTCGGCCGTCTTGCCGAACGCGAGGGCCTGGCCCTGCGCGAACAGGTTCGCCATCAGCAGGTCGTGCTGGTCGCGCAGGTTGCCCAGTTCGGCGATGGGGTCGGCGAAGCCGAGCAGGTCGGCGGGGATCATCTTCGTGCCCTGGTGCAGCAGCTGGTAGTAGGCGTGCTGGCCGTTGGTGCCAGGGGTGCCCCAGACGACCGGCCCGGTCTGCCAGTTGACGGGGCCTCCCTCGCGGGTGGTCGACTTGCCGTTGGACTCCATGTCCAACTGCTGGAGGTAGGCCGTGAACTGGGACAGATAGTGGCTGTAGGGCAGCACGGCGTGCGACTGGGCGCCGTGGAAGTTGCCGTACCAGATGCCCAGCAGGCCCAGCAGCAGTGGCGCGTTGGACTCGAACGGCGCGGCACGGAAGTGCTCGTCCATGAGGTGGAAGCCGGCCAGCATGTCGCCGAAGCACTCGGGCCCGATGGCCACCATCAGGGAGAGTCCGATGGCCGAGTCGTACGAGTAGCGACCGCCGACCCAGTCCCAGAACTCGAACATGTTGTCGGTGTTGATACCGAACTCGGCGACCTTCTCGGCGTTGGTGGAGACGGCCACGAAGTGCTTGGCCACGGCTGCCGGGTCACCGTCGAGCCCGGCCAGCAGCCAGTCGCGGGCGGCCTTGGCGTTGGTGATGGTCTCGATCGTGGTGAAGGTCTTGGAGGCGACGATGAACAGCGTCTCGGCCGGATCCAGGTCCCGGACCGCCTCGTGCAGATCCGCGCCGTCCACGTTGGAGACGAAGCGGAAGGTCATCTCCCGCCGGGTGTAGGGCCGCAGTGCCTCGTACGCCATCTTCGGTCCGAGGTCGGAGCCGCCGATACCGATGTTGACCACGTTCTTGATGCGCTCGCCGGTGTGGCCGCGCCAGTGCGCCTCGCGGACCTTGGTGGCGAAGGTGCCCATCCGGATGAGCACTTGGTGCACCTTGCGCATCACGTTCTCGCCGTCCACCCGGACGGTGGCCGACTCGGGGGTGCGCAGCGCGGTGTGGAGAACGGCGCGGTCCTCGGTGACGTTGATCTTCTCGCCGTCGAACATCGCGTCCCGCAGCCGCGCCACGCCCGTCGCCTCGGCGAGTTGCCGCAGCAGCCGCAGGGTCTCGTCGGTGACGAGGTGCTTGGAGTAGTCGATGTGGAGGTCGCCGACCCGTACGGTGTAGCGCTCGGCGCGCTCCGGGTCGTCCTCGAACAGCCGCCGCAGGTGCGTGAGGCCGAACTCGTCGCGGTGCTTGGACAGCGCCTGCCACTCGGGCAGCTGGTCGAGTCGGGTGCGGCCTTCAGCGTTCATCAGCGAAACCAGCCTATTTCTCTCGTAACGAACCCCGCCGATCTCCAACCTAGACGATGAACGGCTCGGCCGCGCACCGCCCCTCGGTGCGTGGCCGAGCCGTCCATCGTTCGGTGTCATGGCGGTTTCGGCGCTGGTTCGTCCTCAGATCTCGCCCCTGAGCTTGGCGAGCGCTTCGGCGAGGATGGCCTCGCCGTCGGCGTCGCTGCGCCGCTCGCGCACATAGGCGAGGTGGGTCTTGTACGGCTCGGTGCGCGGGGGGTCCGGGGGGTTGTCCCGGTCCTTCCCGGCGGGGAAGCCACAGCGCGGACAGTCCCAGGTGTCCGGGATCTGCGCGTCGCTGGCGAAGCTCGGCTGGGTCTCGTGCCCGTTGGAGCACCAGAAGGAGATGCGGAGGCGGGGCGCGGACTCGCCTCGCTCGGCCTCCCCCATCGGCCCCGCTCCGACCCGGCTGCCCCGGATCGCGTTGCCACTTGCCACGGTCGTAACTCCCTGCCTCACGGTGCCACGGAGCGTCGGCACTGCGCGCTCCGCTGCGGGCGCCCTAGTGTACGTAGGGCCCAACGCACGCCCGGTGACCGGAGTTACTGCGTCGGTACCGGACGCGAGCCCTCATGATAGGCAGGGGGTGCAACGCCCTGTCAGCTGTTGTGCAGGCGGGAACCGCTCAAGTGCGTCACTTGTCCAGGTGCGTCACTTGAACTTCATCACCAGGCCGAGTACGACGATGAGGGCGAACCACACCAGTCCGACAACGACCGTGATCCGGTCGAGGTTGCGCTCGGCGACCGACGAGCCGCCGACGGAGGACTGCATACCGCCGCCGAACATGTCGGAGAGGCCACCCCCCTTGCCCTTGTGCATCAGCACCAGCAGCAACAGCAGGGCACTGAAGACGATGAGGGCGATTGAGAACCCCATGACCACGGCTGGACCAACTCTCTCGGATCGTGGCTGGACACTTAACGTTACGAACGCTTACGGGGGCCGAAGACGAGTCCGGCCCCCGCAAGACTACGACGGGCTGCGGCCCGGCGTCACACGCCGGCGATCATCGCCGCCGAGCACCCGCTGCGGGCTCACTGATCCCGGAAGCGGACGATCTTGACGAACTCCTCCGCGTCCAGCGAGGCACCGCCGACCAGCGCGCCGTCGATGTCCGGCTGCGCCATGATCTTGGCGACGTTGCCCGCCTTGACGGAGCCGCCGTACTGGATACGGACCTGCTGCGCGGTCTCCTCGTCGTAGAGCTCGGCCAGCCGGCCGCGGATCGCACCGCAGACCTCCTGGGCCTCCTCCTCGCCGCAGACCTTGCCGGTGCCGATGGCCCAGACCGGCTCGTAGGCGATGACCAGCTCGGCCACGCCCTCGGCCGGCACGCCCTCGAGACCGCCGTCGACCTGCGCGAGAGTGTGGCCGACGTGGTTGCCCGCCTCGCGGACCGCCAGCTCCTCGCCGACGCACACGATCGGGGTCAGACCGTGCTTGACCGCCGCCTTGACCTTGGCGTTGACGACCGGCTCGTCCTCGCCGTGGTACTGACGGCGCTCGGAGTGGCCGATGGTGACGAAGGTGCAGTTGAGCTTCGCCAGCATCGCACCGGAGATCTCGCCGGTGTACGCACCGGAGTCGTGCGCCGAGAGGTCCTGCGCTCCGTACTTGATCCGCAGCTTGTCGCCGTCGACCAGCGTCTGGACCGAGCGCAGATCGGTGAAGGGCGGCAGGACCGCGACCTCCACGGCCTCGTAGTCCTTGTCCGTCAGCGCGAAGGCGAGCTTCTGTACGTGGGCGATGGCCTCGAGGTGATTGAGGTTCATCTTCCAGTTGCCCGCCATCAGCGGGGTGCGGGTAGCCATGTAGGGCTCAGTCCTCCAGTGCGGCCAGGCCGGGAAGCGTCTTGCCCTCGAGGTATTCGAGGCTGGCGCCACCGCCGGTCGAGATGTGTCCGAACGCGTTCTCGTCGAAGCCCAGCTGACGGACCGCGGCAGCGCTGTCGCCGCCGCCGACGACCGTGAAGGCGGGAGAGTCGAGCAGCCCCTGCGCGACGGCCTTGGTGCCCTCGGCGAAGTCCGGGTGCTCGAAGACGCCCATCGGGCCGTTCCAGAAGACGGTGGCCGCGTCGGCGAGCTTCGCGGCGTAGAGCTTACGGCTCTCCGGGCCGATGTCCAGGCCCTCCAGCTCGGCCGGGATGGCATCGGCGGCCACGACCGCCGGGTTGGCGGGCGCCTTGGTCTTCAGATCGGGGAACTCAGCGGCCGCCAGCACGTCCACCGGCAGCACGAACTCCACGCCCAGCTCCTCGGCGCGCTTGAGATAGCCCTCGACCGCGGGCAGCTGGTCCTCCTGGAGCAGCGACTTGCCGACCTCGTACCCCTTGGCCTTGAGGAAGGTGTAGGCCATGCCGCCGCCGATCAGCAGCCGGTCGGCCTTGCCCAGCAGGTGGTCGATGACGCCGAGCTTGTCGGAGACCTTGGCGCCGCCCAGGACCACGGCGTACGGCCGCTTGACGTCCTCGGTGAGCTTCTTCAGCACGCCCACCTCGGTGGCGATCAGATACCCGGCGGCGTGCGGCAGCCGCGCCGGGAGGTCGTAGACCGAGGCGTGCTTGCGGTGTACGGCGCCGAAACCGTCGCCCACATAGGCGTCGGCGAGCGCGGCCAGCTCGTCGGCGAAGGCGCCCCGCTCGGCGTCGTCCTTGCTGGTCTCGCCGGCGTTGAAGCGGAGGTTCTCCAGCAGCGTGACCCCGCCGTCGGCAGCCTCGCCGACGGTGGCCTTCGCGCTGTCCCCCACCGTGTCGGTCGCGAACGCGACCTGGGTGCCGAGGAGTTCACCGAGCCGCCGCGCCACGGGCGCGAGCGAGAACTGCGGGTCCGGGGCGCCCTTGGGGCGGCCCAGGTGGGAGGCGACGACCACCCGCGCACCGCTCCCGGCGAGCTTCTTGATGATGGGCACGGCGGCCCTGATCCGGCCGTCATCGGTGATGGTGTCGCCGTCGAGCGGGACGTTGAGGTCGGCACGGACGAAGACCCGCTTGCCGGATACTCCCTCGCCGACGAGTTCGTCGATCGTCTTCATGGATGGCTCCTGGTTCGGGCCCGGGGTGCTGCCCCGGGGGTTACGCAGCAAACGCAGCGGACGCAGCATGGGACAGGGCTCGTGCGCGGCGCACGAGCCCTGTCGTTCACCTCGGTCAGCGCGGGTTCAGAGCTGGGAGCCGACGTAGCCGGTGAGGTCGACCAGCCGGTTGGAGTAGCCCCACTCGTTGTCGTACCAGCCGATGATCTTGGCCTGGTTGCCGTCGACCATGGTGAGGGAGGCGTCGAAGGTGCAGGACGGCGGCTGGTTGACGATGTCCGAGGAGACGATCTGGTCCTCGGTGTAGTCGATGATGCCCTGCAGCTGGCCCTCGGCGGCCTTCTTGAAGGCCGCGTTGACCTCGTCCTTGGTGGTCTCGCGCTTGAGCTCCAGCACCAGGTCGGTGACCGAGCCGGTGGGGACCGGGACGCGCATGGCGATGCCGTCCAGCCGGCCCTTGAGCTGCGGGAGGACCAGCGCGGTGGCCTTGGCGGCACCGGTGGTGGTCGGGATGATGTTCTCGGCGGCGGCCCGGGCGCGGCGCAGGTCCTTGTGCGGGAAGTCCAGGATGCGCTGGTCGTTGGTGTAGGCGTGCACCGTGGTCATCAGGCCGCGCTCGATGCCGAAGTTCTCGTCCATGACCTTGGCCATCGGCGCCACACAGTTGGTGGTGCAGGAGGCGTTGGAGATCACGTGGTGCTCGGCGGCGTCGTACTTGTCCTGGTTGACGCCCATCACCACCGTGATGTCCTCCTCCTTGGCCGGAGCCGAGATGAGGACCTTCTTGGCGCCCGCGGCCAGGTGCTTGGCCGCGTCCTCGCGCTTGGTGAAGATACCGGTGGACTCGACCACGACGTCGGCGCCCAGCTCGCCCCAGGGGAGCTGGGCCGGGTCCTTCTCCGCCATCGTCTTGAAGGTCTGCTTGCCGACCGTGATGGTGTCCTCGGTGTGGCTGACCTCGTACGGGAGGCGCCCGAGGACGCTGTCGTACTTGAGCAGGTGCACCAGAGTCGCGTTGTCGGTCAGGTCGTTGACACCGACGATCTCGATGTCCGCACCCTGGTTCAGCAGCGCGCGGAAGTAGTTACGACCGATACGGCCGAAGCCGTTGATGCCTACGCGGATCGTCACGAACCGATCTCCTCGCTAGGTACGCCGGTACGGACACCGGCGAGGGCTGTTTGGGATGTCCCCGACCGACCCCGACCCTACCTCTCCGATGGGGCGGGGCTCACATCGGCCGGGCGGGCAAATCCGGACGGCTCAGGCGAGCGCGGGGCGGCTCAACTGGCCGTTCCACCCGGTCCCGAGTCAACCGCGGACCGCCGGTTCAACCGACCATTTCTTCGGTCAGATTGGACTCCGTGCCGGGGATACCGAGGTCCTGTGCGCGCTTGTCCGCCATGGCCAGCAGCCGGCGGATCCGGCCGGCTACCGCGTCCTTGGTCAGCGGCGGGTCGGCGAGCGCACCCAGCTCCTCCAGCGAGGCCTGCTTGTGTTCCATCCGCAGCCGTCCGGCGGCGGCCAGGTGCTCGGGCACCTCGTCGCCGAGGATCTCCAGCGCGCGCTGCACCCGGGCGCCGGCGGCCACGGCCGCGCGGGCCGAGCGGCGCAGATTGGCGTCGTCGAAGTTGGCGAGCCGGTTGGCGGTGGCCCGCACCTCGCGGCGCATCCGCCGCTCCTCCCACGCCAGCACCGACTCATGGGCGCCGAGCCGGGTCAACAGCGCGCCGATCGCATCACCGTCCCGGACGACGACCCGGTCCACCCCGCGTACCTCGCGGGCCTTGGCGGCGATCTGCAGCCTGCGGGCCGCGCCGACCAGGGCCAGCGCCGCCTCGGGGCCCGGGCAGGTGACCTCCAGCGACGAGCTGCGCCCCGGCTCGGTCAGCGAGCCGTGCGCCAGGAACGCGCCGCGCCAGGCCGCCTCCGCGTCACAGGTGGCGCCCGAGACCACCTGCGGGGGCAGGCCTCTGATGGGCCGGCCACGGCCGTCGACCAGGCCGGTCTGCCGGGCGAGCTGATCGCCGCCCGCAACCACCCGTACGACGTACCGGCTGTTGCGGCGCAGTCCGCTGGGGGCCATCACCACCAGGTCGGAGGAGTGCCCGAAGATCTCCAGGATGTCCTTGCGCAGCCGACGGGCCGCGATGCCCGTGTCCAGCTCCGCCTCGATCACGATCCGCCCGCTCACCAGGTGCAGCCCACCCGCGAAGCGCAGGATCGACGAGACCTCTGACTTCCGGCAGCAGGTCCGGGTGACGGGGAGCCGGGAGATCTCGTCCTTCACCGCAGGCGTCATCGCCATGGGCCGATCCTTCCATGCATCCGAAAAATACGGTCGTACGCGGCGGCCAGCAGCTCCGGATCGTGCCGGGCGACTCCTCCCTGGGACTCGGCCCGGGAGGCGCCCCCGGCTGCCGCTACGGGCGCCAGCTCGACCTTCCCGCCGAGCTGGTCGGCGGCCTCGCTCAGGGAGTCCTGGTCGGGCACGGCATCCTGGTCGGCCAGCACCACGTCGAGGGTGAGTTTAGGGGCGTGTCGGGCCAAAACCTCCAAATGACGCTGCGGGGAAAAACCGTCCGTTTCCCCCGGCTGGGGAGCGAGGTTGAGTGAGAGGACCTTGCGGGCCTTGGTCTCGGTCAGCGCCTCCAGCAGCTCCGGCACCAGCAGATGCGGGATGACGGAGGAGAACCAGGAGCCGGGGCCCAGCACCACCCAGTCGGCGTCCAGCACGGCGTGTACCGCCTCGGGCACGGCCGGTGGATCGCTGGGGACCAGATGCACTTCCTGCACCTCGCCGCGGGTGAGCGCGACGGTGGCCTGGCCCCGGACGGTGGACAGCTCGTCGGGGCGCTCGGGGTCGTGACCGCGCACGCTGGCGCGCAGCTCCAGCGGTACGGCGGACATCGGCAGCACCCGGCCGTGCGCCCCCAGCAGCTTGCCGACCAGATCCAGTGCCTGGACATGGTCGCCCAGCTGTTCCCACAGGGCGACGATCAGCAGGTTGCCGACCGCGTGTTCGTGCAGTTCGCCCCGGCTCTCGAAGCGGTGCTGGATGACCTGGGCCCAGGTGCGGCCCCACTCGTCGTCCCCGCACAGCGCCGCCAGCGCCTTGCGCAGATCGCCGGGGGGCAGGACACCCAGCTCGTCGCGGAGCCGGCCGCTGGAGCCGCCGTCGTCGGCGACGGTGACGACTGCTGTGAGATCTCCGGTGATGCGGCGCAGCGCCGTCAGCGAAGCGGACAGTCCCATGCCGCCGCCGAGCGCCACCACCTTGGGCTGCTTGGAGGTCAGACCGCGCAGCGTGGCGCGCCGGCCGACCAGATGCCGCAGGCTGCTAGGGGCCATGCGCTTCACTCACGTCCCATGTCACGGTGGACGATCACCGTCTCCACGCCGCCGTCGGAGAGCCTGCGGGCCAGCTTCTCCGACATGGCGACGCTGCGGTGCTTCCCGCCGGTGCAGCCGACGGCGACGGTGACATAACGCTTGCCCTCCCTGCGGTAGCCGGCGGCGATCAGCTGCAGCAACTCGGTGTAGCGGTCCAGGAACTCCTTGGCACCGGGCTGGTTGAAGACGTAGTTGGAGACCTCCTCGCTGGTGCCCGTGTAGGGGCGCAGCTCGGGGACCCAGTGCGGGTTGGGCAGGAAGCGGCAGTCGACCACCAGGTCGGCGTCGACGGGCAGCCCGTACTTGTAGCCGAACGACATGACGGTGGCACGCAGTTCGGGCTCTTCCTCGCCGGCGAACTGGGCGTCCAGCTTGGCGCGCAGCTCGTGCACGTTGAGGCTGGAGGTGTCGATCACCAGGTCGGCGTCCCCGCGCAGCTCGCGCAGCAGATCGCGTTCGGCCGCGATGCCGTCCACGATGCGGCCGTCGCCCTGGAGCGGGTGGGGGCGGCGCACGGACTCGAAGCGGCGCACCAGTGCCTCGTCGGACGCCTCCAGGAAGACGATGCGCCGGGCGACGTTGAAGGCCGCGAGATCGGCGAGGGAGCCCTTGAGGTTGTCGAAGAAGTTACGGCCGCGTACGTCGACCACGACGGCGATCCGCGCCACGTTCCCCTGCGACCTGGCGCCGAGCTCGACCATCGTGGGGATCAGCTCGGGCGGGAGGTTGTCGACGACGAACCAGCCGAGGTCCTCCAGACATTTGGCGGCGGTGCTGCGGCCGGCGCCCGACATCCCGGAGATGATCACCAGCTCCGGAATGGTCGCGCCCGCCGCCTCCTCCGGCTGCGCCGGTTGCGGCGTACTCACCTTGGCTCCGTCTCCGCGCTGCTCGCGTTCCGCGCTCATGCTGTCATCCCCCGACATGTCGATCTTCGTGCCACCGGTTCACTCTTCTTCGTTCTTCTTCACTCTTCTTCAACGATCTCACCGGTTGCCGTGTTCACCGCTGGGCCCGCCGGTGCCGCCTGGGAGAGCGCCGCGGCGACCGTCTCAGCTGTCTTCCGGCCCACGCCCGGGACCTGGGAGATCTCCTCCACGGAGGCCGCGCGCAGCTTCTTGACCGAGCCGAAGTGCTTGAGCAGTGCTTTCTTACGAGTCTCCCCCAGTCCCGGCACGGCATCCAGCGGGCTGCCACGGAGCCGCTTGCCGCGCTTGCCGCGCTGATAGCGGATCGCGAAGCGGTGGGCCTCGTCGCGGACGCGCTGCAGCAGGTAGAGGCCCTCGCTGCTGCGCGGCAGCACCACCGGATCGCTCTCGCCGGGCAGCCAGACCTCCTCCAGGCGCTTGGCCAGCCCGCAGACGGCCACGTCGTCGATCCCGAGCTCGTCCAGCGCGGCCTGTGCCGCCGCCACCTGCGGCCGGCCGCCGTCCACGACCACCAGTTGCGGGGGGTAGGCGAACTTCTTGGGGCGGCCCTCCTCGTCCCGGGTGGCGCCCTGGGCCGGCTGCTCCTCTCCATGGGCCGGCCGTGGTGCCGAGGGCTCGCCGGCCGGTCCTGACTCCAGCTCGCCGCCCAGCTCCTCCTCCGGCCACTCACCGGTCTTCTGCTTCTCCACCAGATAGCGGCGGAAGCGGCGGCTGATCACCTCGTGCATGGACCGGACGTCGTCCTGCCCGTCGAACGACTTGATCTGGAAGCGGCGGTACTCGCTCTTGCGGGCCAGGCCGTCCTCGAAGACGACCATGGAGGCCACCACGTCGTCGCCCTGGAGGTGCGAGATGTCGAAGCACTCGATCCGCAGCGGCGCCGAGTCCAGATCCAGCGCCTCGGCGATCTCCTCCAGGGCGCGGGAGCGGGTGGTCAGATCGGAGGCCCGCTTGGTCTTGTGCAGCACCAGTGCGTGCTCGGCGTTGCGGTTGACCGTCTCCATCAGGGCGCGCTTGTCGCCGCGCTGCGGGACGCGCAGGCTCACGTGGGCGCCCCGGCGCTCGGTCAGCCACTGGCTTATCGGCTCCACCGGCTCGGGCAGCGCCGGGACCAGCACCTCCTTGGGTACGCCGCCGCTGCCGCCGCCCGCGCCGGCGTCGCCCTGCTCGGCGCCGTAGAGCTGCTGGAGGGCGTGCTCGACCAGCTCGGCTGTGCCGATCTCCTCGACCTTGTCGGTGACCCAGCCGCGCTGGCCGCGCACCCGGCCGCCGCGTACGTGGAAGATCTGGACGGCCGCCTCCAGCTCGTCCTCGGCCACCGCGATCAGATCGGCGTCGGTGGCGTCGGTGAGCACCACCGCGTTCTTCTCCATCGCCCGCTTCAGTGCGTCGATGTCGTCCCGCAGCCGCGCCGCGCGTTCGTACTCCAGCTCCTCGGCCGCCTGCTGCATCTCGCGCTCCAGGCGGCGCAGATACGAGCCGGTGTGGCCGGCCATGAAGTCGCAGAACTCCTCGGCCAGTTCGCGGTGCTCCTCGGGGGTGACCCGGCCGACACAGGGGGCCGAGCACTTGCCGATGTAGCCGAGCAGACAGGGGCGGCCGATCTGCGCCGAGCGCTTGAAGACCCCCGCTGAGCAGGTGCGCACGGGGAAGACCCGCAGCAGCAGATCGACCGTCTCGCGGATGGCCCACGCCTGTCCGTACGGACCGAAGTAGCGCACACCCTTCTTCTTCGGGCCGCGCATCACCTGGACGCGGGGGAACTCCTCGTTCATCGTCACCGCGAGGGACGGATAGCTCTTGTCGTCGCGGTATTTGACGTTGAACCGCGGGTCGAACTCCTGGATCCAGGTGTACTCCAGCTGGAGCGCCTCCACCTCGGTGGAGACGACGGTCCACTCCACGGAAGCGGCCGTCGTCACCATCGTGCGGGTGCGCGGATGCAGCCCGGCGAGGTCCTGGAAGTAGTTGTTGAGCCGCTGGCGGAGGCTCTTGGCCTTGCCGACGTAGATCACCCTGCGGTGCTCGTCACGGAAGCGGTAGACCCCGGGCGAGTCGGGGATCTCTCCCGGTTTGGGACGGTAGGTGGAGGGGTCTGCCATGTGACCCACCCTACTGTCGCGCACCGACAACGATCAGCGTGCGGCCGCTGCGGGAGGGCGCACGGCCCCCGGGCCCGCGCCCCGCCCGTACCGCTCCTTCGCTACCAGCCGCGCTCGCGCCACTCCGCCAGGTGCGGGCGCTCCGCGCCGAGGGTGGTGTCCGCGCCGTGGCCCGGGTAGACCCAGGTCTCGTCGGGGAGTTGACCGAAGAGCTTGCTCTCGACGTCGTCGATGAGGCGGGCGAAGTTCTCCGCGCTGCCGAAGGTGTTGCCCACCCCGCCGGGGAAGAGGCAGTCGCCGGTGAACAGGTGCGGGTGGCCGCTCGGGTCGTCGTAGACCAGGGCGATCGAGCCGGGGGTGTGGCCGGTCAGATGGCGGGCCGTCAGCTCCACCTCGCCGACGCGCAGCGTGTCGCCGTCGTCCAGCAGGACGTCGGTGGGGACGGGGATGCCCTCGGCGTCGTACCGCCCGGCGCAGGTGCGCGCTCCGGTGGCGCGCACCACCTCCTCCAGCGCCTGCCAGTGGTCGCCGTGCCGGTGGGTGGTGACGACGGAGGCGATCCCGTCGCCGCCGATGAGTTCCAGGAGGGTGCCCGCGTCGTTCGCGGCGTCGATCAGCAGCTGCTCGCCGGTGGCCCGGCAGCGCAGCAGATACGCGTTGTTGTCCATGGGGCCGACGGCCACCTTGGAGATCATCAGATCCCGCAGCTCGTGCACGTCCGCGGGGCCGCCGACCTGAACCGTTCCGCTGTATGGCATGCGGCCAGCCTATTGGTTGCCCGTCCCATTTCGGGTGCCCGGCACGAGGGGGCTGCCCCCGGGTGCCCCTTGCATTTCGGGTGCCCGGCACGGGGTGCTGCGCCCGGGGTGCCCCTGGCCGTTCGTCGCAGACTGCGGGTGCGCCGTGGCCGGTCGCGCAGTTCCCCGCGCCCCTGCGGGGCGCCCTCGCTCTAAAGCGCGGGCAGTACAGGGAGGGAGCCCCGCGCCGACAGACCGCTGCCGTTCCTGCGGCCGGTCAGCCAGCCCAGGAGGGCGACGGGGCTGCCCGCGACGACGAAGGGCCCGCCCTCTCCGGCGTCCGCGGCGCCGGTGCGCCAGCTGCGGCCGTCCTCGGCGCGCAGCTCGATGGCGGCGGGGACGTCGGGGTGCTCCGAGAAACGGCGGGCCATATTGGTCAGCTCGCGGTCCACGAAGGTGCCCGGCAGGTCTTCCAGGGTGTAGCCGATGCCGAGGTCCACGTGGTGCAGCTCGACCTCGATCCAGCGGCGGAACGGGACGGAGGCGGCGAGATCGGTCACACCGTTGCGGAGGGTGACGGTGCGGTTCCAGTCCTCGTCCCCGAGCGCGGCGAAGGCGCTCTCCAGCCGGGAGGCGCTGGCCCGTACGTCGTCGACGAGCTCGTCGAGAGGCCGGCCGGCGCCCCGCTCGATGTCGGCGTCGCGGGCCTCGGCACTGGCGTACATCGGCTCGCCCGCCAGCACATTGACGAGTGCGTCGGCGTTGCGGGCGATGTGGGTGAGCACATGGGCGCGGGTCCACCCCGGCAGCTGGGAGGGCTTGGCCACCTCGGGGGCCTCCAGCTTGACGGTGTCGCTCAGCAGGTGACCGGTCGCGGTCCGTACGAGTTCGGCGTCGTGCGCAGGCGTGGTCGCAGGCGTGGTCATGATCCAAAGCTACTGGGGTCCCTCGTTCGTGGGGAAGATGGCAAGGGGCGCCGTAATTCGAATGAACGTGCTATAGAGTCGGGGCCGGCTCCCGAACCGGAAGCGAACGACACTCCGGGCGGCGCCGTCCTACTCTTGGTCGGGGCTCCCGCGCAGTCGCGGGCCCCCGATTCCCACACGAAAGGTGCCAACAGGCGTGGCCGATCGTCTTCTCGTCCGCGGCGCTCGCGAGCACAACCTGCAGAACGTCTCGATAGACCTCCCCCGCGACTCGCTCATCGTCTTCACGGGTCTGTCGGGCTCGGGGAAGTCCTCGCTCGCCTTCGACACGATCTTCGCGGAGGGCCAGCGCCGCTACGTGGAGTCGCTGTCCGCCTACGCCCGGCAGTTCCTCGGGCAGATGGACAAGCCCGACGTCGACTTCATCGAGGGGCTCTCCCCCGCGGTCTCCATCGACCAGAAGTCGACCTCGCGCAACCCGCGCTCGACGGTCGGCACCATCACCGAGGTCTACGACTATCTGCGGCTGCTCTACGCCCGCATCGGCAAGCCGCACTGCCCGGTCTGCGGCCGTCCGATCGCCCGCCAGTCCCCGCAGGCCATCGTGGACAAGGTGCTCGACCTGGAGGAGGGCAGCCGCTTCCAGGTGCTCTCCCCGCTGGTGCGGCAGCGCAAGGGCGAGTTCGTGGATCTGTTCAACGAGCTCCAGACCAAGGGCTACAGCCGCGCCCGGGTCGACGGCCGCACCATCCAGCTGTCCGAGCCGCCGCAGCTGAAGAAGCAGGAGAAGCACACGATCGAGGTGGTCGTCGACCGCCTGACCGTCAAGGGCAGCGCCAAGCGCCGGCTCACCGACTCGGTGGAGACCGCGCTGGGCCTGTCCGGCGGCATGGTGATCCTCGACTTCGTGGACCTGGAGCCGGACGACCCGCAGCGCGAGCGGATGTACTCCGAGCACCTCTACTGCCCCTACGACGATCTCTCGTTCGAGGAGCTGGAGCCGCGTTCTTTCTCCTTCAACTCGCCCTTCGGCGCCTGCCAGGTGTGCACCGGCATCGGCACCAGGATGGAGGTCGACCCGGAGCTGATCGTCCCCGACGAGGACCGATCGCTGGACGAGGGAGCGCTGCACCCCTGGTCGCACGGGCACACCAAGGAGTACTTCGGCCGTCTCATCGGCGCGCTGGCCGACGCGCTCGGCTTCCGTACGGACATCCCGTGGGCGGGGCTGCCGGCCCGCGCCAAGAAGGCACTGCTGTACGGCCACAAGACACAGGTCGAGGTCCGCTACCGCAACCGGTACGGCCGTGAGCGCGCGTACACCACCGCGTTCGAGGGCGTCGTCCCGTTCGTCAAGCGGCGGCACTCGGAGGCGGAGACCGACAGCAGCCGGGAGCGCTTCGAGGGCTATATGCGCGAGGTGAACTGCCCGGCCTGTGAGGGCACCCGGCTCAAGCCGCTGGTGCTGGCCGTGACGGTGCAGGACAAGTCCATCGCGGAGGTCTCCGCGATGTCGATCAACGAGTGCGCCGAGTTCCTGCGCGAGCTGAAGCTGACCGGGCGCGACAAGCAGATCGCCGAGCGGGTGCTGAAGGAGGTCAACGAGCGGCTGCGCTTCCTGGTCGACGTCGGCCTGGACTATCTGACGCTCAACCGCGCCGCCGGCACCCTCTCGGGCGGCGAGGCCCAGCGCATCCGGCTTGCCACCCAGATCGGCTCCGGGCTGGTCGGGGTGCTGTACGTACTGGACGAGCCGTCCATCGGCCTGCACCAGCGCGACAACCACCGGCTGATCGAGACCCTGGTGCGGCTGCGCGATCTGGGCAACACCCTCATCGTCGTCGAGCACGACGAGGACACCATCAAGGCGTCCGACTGGGTGGTGGACATCGGCCCCGGCGCGGGCGAGCACGGCGGCAAGGTCGTGCACAGCGGCCCGTTGAAGGAGCTGCTGGCCAACGAGGAGTCCGTCACCGGCGACTATCTGTCCGGCAAGCGCGCGATCCCCACCCCGCAGCTGCGCCGTCCCGTCGACCCGGAACGGCAGTTGACGGTACGGGGGGCGCGCGAGAACAACCTGCGCAACATCGATGTCTCCTTCCCGCTGGGTGTGCTGACGGCCATCACGGGTGTCTCGGGTTCGGGGAAGTCGACGCTGGTCAACGACATCCTCTACACACATCTGGCGCGTGAGCTGCAGGGCGCCAAGACGGTGCCCGGCAGGCACACCCGCGTCGAGGGTGACGACCTGGTCGACAAGGTGGTGCACGTCGACCAGTCGCCGATCGGCCGTACGCCGCGCTCGAACCCGGCCACGTACACCGGCGTCTTCGACCATGTGCGCAAGCTGTTCGCCGAGACGACGGAGGCGAAGGTCCGCGGCTATCAGCAGGGCCGCTTCTCCTTCAACGTCAAGGGCGGCCGGTGCGAGAACTGCGCGGGCGACGGCACCATCAAGATCGAGATGAACTTCCTGCCGGACGTCTACGTCCCCTGCGAGGTCTGCCACGGTGCGCGCTACAACCGGGAGACCCTGGAGGTGCACTACAAGGGCAAGAACATCGCCGAGGTCCTGGACATGCCGATCGAGCAGGCCCTGGACTTCTTCGAGGCGGTGCCGGCGATCGCCCGGCACCTGCGGACGCTCAACGATGTGGGGCTGGGGTACGTACGGCTCGGACAGTCCGCGCCCACTCTTTCGGGTGGTGAGGCGCAGCGGGTGAAGCTCGCCAGTGAGCTGCAGAAGCGCTCGACGGGACGCACCGTCTACGTATTGGACGAGCCCACGACCGGTCTGCACTTCGAGGACATCAGGAAGCTGATCGACGTCCTGGACGGCCTGGTCGACAAGGGCAACTCGGTGATGGTCATCGAGCACAACCTGGACGTCATCAAGACCGCCGACTGGGTCGTCGACCTCGGTCCCGAGGGCGGCAGCGGCGGCGGCCTGGTGATCGCCGAGGGCACTCCTGAGCAGGTGGCGGCCGAGCCCGCCAGCCACACCGGGAAGTTCCTGCGCGATGTGCTGGGTGACCGGGTCAGCGATGCGGCCCTGTTGAACCCCGCCGCGAAGAAGGCCCCGGCGAAGAGAGCGGCTGCCAAGAAGGCTCCGGCGAAGAAGGCCGCTGCCTCGAAGGGTGCCGCGAGGAAATCTGCAGGCCGTAAGAGCTGATCGGGGCTGCCCGAGTGGTGCGCCGAATGGTGCAGCGGACGTAGAGTGCGGCGCGTGACGACGAACGAGGAATCGACGGCCACGCGCCGCACCGTGCTGTGCGGTGCCGCGCTGGCCGCGCTGGGACTGACCGCCGCTGCGTGCGGTGGCGGAGACGGTGGCTCCAAGGAGGGGTCCTCGAAGCCGAGCTCCGACAAGCCTGTCGAGCTGGGCGACGCGGATGCCGTGCCGGTGGGCGGCGCCAAGCTGTTCGCCGACCAGAAGATGCTGGTGGCGCAGCCCGAGAAGGGTGACTTCAAGGCGTTCAGCGCGGTGTGTACCCACCAGGGAGCTGTGCTCGGCAAGATCGAGGGCGAGGTCGCGGTGTGCCCGCGGCACGGGAGCCGGTTCCAGGTGGATAGCGGCAAGGTGGCGAAGGGGCCGGCCACCACGGCACTGCCCTCGGTGCCGGTGAAGGTGGAGAAGGGGAAGCTTCTCGCGGGGTAGGTTCCCTTCCTGTCCTGGCGGGGTCCTTCGTCGTTCTGGGCGTCCTTCGCCGTTTGGGCAGGAGGGGCGCGTCCTACGGCCAACCGGTGGAAGAAACGCAGCGTTTCCCCCGACTTCGCTCCAACCCTCTGGTGTAGACCGGTCCCCCTTGGGACGCTGTGCGGCACTGTGCGCAGAAAGTGCCGAGAACACTGGTCTTTGTGGGGGACGTTGTGAGACAGGTCCACGCTCGCGCAAGACTCGCCAGGTCGCTGCTCCCGGCGACAGCCGTCTCCGCCCTGCTGACCGGCCTGCTGCCGGCCGGCACGGTCCTGGCGGCAGCCGGCCAACCCACCGCCCGTCCGACGGCAGCCGCAGCCGTTGCCGAGCCACAGCCCAAGCCGCAGCCCAGGGCCATCGCCGACGGCGACGGCATGGAGCTCTCCCGCACCACCCGCCCCCTCGCACCCGGCGCGAAACTCACCTCCTTCAACCGGCTCGAGTCCGACAAGTGGCTGCGGGCCGACGCTCTCTCCCTCAAACTCGGCAAGGGCCGCACCGGGGCCACGGCCGACTACCTCTCCTCCGGCAAGGTCACCGAGCGCCGCACGGTCAGCGAGCTGGCCAAGGCACACGACCCGGGCAAGGGCCGCCGCACCATCGCCGCGCTCAACGCCGACTTCTTCGACATCAACGAGACGGGCGCCCCGCTCGGCCCCGGCGTACGCGACGGCAAACCCACCCACTCCCCCGCTCCCGGCGTCTCCACAGCGGTCGGCGTCGGCCCGGAGGCGGCGGGCCGCATTCTGGACCTGTACTTCGAGGGGACCGTGACCCTCCCCGGCGGAACCGCGGCGCTCGGCGGCCGGGACGCGGCGAACGTCCCCGAGGACGGCATCGGGCTGTACGACGCGAACTGGGGCGCTGCGGACCGGGCGCTGACCGTCGATCAGGAACCGGATGTGACGGAGGTGACCGTGGAGCACGGCAAGGTCGCCTCGGTGGCGGAGAAGCCCGGAAAGGGTGACATTCCCGAAGGCGTCGGAGTCCTCATCGGCCGCGGGGAGGGCGCCGAGCGGCTGGCCGGGCTGCGCACCGGCGACCCGGTCAGCTGGACGTACCGGGTGCGTACCGACGACGGCTCGCCCGTACCCCGCACCGCGGTCGGCGGGCGCGGGGTGCTGGTCGAGGACGGGAAACCGCAGGACTGGGAGGGCAGGCCGAACAACACAACGGCCCCGCGTACCGCGGTCGGGTTCTCCAAGGACGGCGGCACCATGCATGTGCTGACGGTGGACGGCAGGCAGGCCGCCTCCGGCGGGGTGACGCTGACCGAACTCGGGCTGATGATGAAGGACTTGGGCGCCTACAACGCGCTCAACTTGGACGGCGGCGGCTCCTCCACCCTGCTGGCCCGCGAGCCGGGCGGCGCCACTCTCCAGTTGGAGAACTCCCCCTCCGACGGCGAGGAGCGTGAGGTCCCCGACGGGCTGGCGCTGACCGCGCCGGAGGGTTCGGGCCGGCTGTCCGGCTTCTGGGTGGAGACGGCCGTCGAACCGGCCAAGGCGGCCACCGCCGACAGCATGCCCGGCGGCCACCCCGACCGCGTCTTCCCCGGCCTGACCCGCAAGCTGACCGCCGCCGCGTACGACGAGACGTACGGACCCGCCGAGGGCGCGCCGCGACCCGGGTGGCACACGGCGCGGCCGGACGTGGGCCGGGTCGACGGGCAGGGCGTCTTCCGGGCGCGCCGGTCCGGCAGTACCGATGTCACCGCACGTCTCGGCACGGCGAAGGGATCCACGAAGCTGAAGGTCCTGGGCGAGCTGGACCGTATCCGCCCGACGACGGACCGGGTGGGGCTGGCGGACGGCGCCGCGAGCGGGTCGTTCAAGCTGCTCGGCTACGACGCGGACGGAAACAGCGCGCCCATCGAGCCGAGCGACGCCCAACTGTCGTACGACCGTTCCCTCTTCTCCATCGTGCCGGCCGAGGACACCGCCACCGGTGGGTTCACGGTCAGGACCAGGAACGGACAGGAGTCCGCCGCCGGCACGGTGACCGTGACGGTGCGAGGCCACACCACGCGGCTGGCCGTCACGGTCGGGCTGCGGGAACAGCGAGTGGCCGATTTCGACGACGCGGCCACGTGGACGTTCAGCGCAGCGCGCGCCTCCGGCGAGGTGGCAGCGGAGCCGGACGGCAAGGAGGGCGGCGGGCTCAAGCTCAGCTACGACTTCACCCAGTCGACGGCCACCCGCGCCGCTTACGCCAACCCGCCCGCCGAACGGGCCATTTCCGGCCAGCCGCGCAGCTTCACCATGTGGATAAAAGGCGACGGCTCGGGGGCCTGGCCCTCCCTCCATCTCAAGGACGCGGCAGGCACCGACCAGGTGCTGCGCGGGCCGCTGATGGAGTGGAAGGGCTGGCAGCAGATCACCTTCGAGGTCCCGGAGGGCGTGGCCTACCCGCTGAAGCTGCGCCGCTTCTACCTCGCCGAGACCCGGCCGACCGCGCAGTACAAGGGCGAGGTGGTGCTGGACGAACTCGTGGCCCGTACTCCACCGGACGTCGACCTGCCGCCCGCCGGGCGCCCGCACGATCCGCTGATCTCCACCGCCGCCGACACGGCCGGCCGCGACTGGCGGTTCGCGGTGATGTCGGACGCCCAGTTCGTGGCGCGCGACCCGGACAGCGAGGCCGTACGTGAAGCGCGCAGGACCCTGCGGGAGATCCGCGCGGCCCGGCCCGACTTCGTGCTGGTCAACGGGGATCTGGTGGACGAGGGCTCACCGGCGGATCTGGCGTTCGCCCGGAAGATACTCCAGGAGGAACTCGGTGACGCGGTCGACTGGTACTACGTGCCGGGCAACCATGAGGTGATGGGCGGCTCGATCGCCAACTTCGTCAAGGAGTTCGGCCCGGCGCAGCGCACCTTCGACCATCGCGGGACGCGATTCATCACGCTGGACACCTCGTCGCTGACGGTACGGGGCGGTGGATACGCACAGTTCCAGGAGCTGCGGCGGCAGTTGGACGACGCGGCGCGGGACCGGGACGTCGATTCGGTCGCCGTCATCGAGCACGTACCGCCGCGCGATCCGACTGCGCAGCGGGCCAGCCGGCTCACCGACCGGATGGAGGCCGATCTGCTGGAGAAGTGGCTGGCCGATTTCCGCGCCCGCTCGGGCAAGGGTGCGGCGATGGTTGCGGGCCATGTCGGCGTCTTCGACGCCTCCCGGGTGGACGGTGTCCCATATCTGGTGAACGGCAACTCGGCCAAGGCCCCCGCTGCGCCGCCGGACGAGGGCGGCTTCACCGGCTGGTCGCTGCTCGGCGTCGACCAGGGGCGGCCGCCGCGGGACGGTGACTGGATCTCGGCGCAGACCCGTCCCCATGTGGATGCGCTATTGCTGGAGGCGCCCGACCGGCTCACGGTGGGCGGCCGGGCCTCGGTGTCGGCGGCAGTGGAGCAGGGCGGCGGGCCGACGGCACGCCGGGTACCGGTCGGCTGGCCGGTGAGCGCGGACTGGCCGGGCTCCCCGGGGCTGTGCGTGCGGGGCGCCGTGCCGCGCGGTCGCTGTGTGGCCTCGTACGACCCGGCCAGCGGGACCCTCACCGGGCGCAGTCCTGGCACGGTCACTCTTTCGGTGATCGTCAACGGCGAGCGAGCGGAACAGCGGGTACGCGTCGGCGGGTAGTACGCGTCGCCGGGTGGCCCGTGCCCCGCGCGGGTCGTGGCCGCTGGTCGTGGCTGCGGGTTGTGGCTGCGGGTTGTGGCTGAGCGCGGAGTTCCCCGCGCCCCTGACGGGGCGCGGGGGAGGCTCAGGAGTCGGCGTGGGCCCGCTCCTCGTGTTCGGCGTCCTCGGCGGTCTGCGCCTGCTTCCGGGAGGCCAGCAGCGAGGTGATCGTCGTGACGATCAGCACGGCGCAGATGACGCCCAGGGATACCGGAATGCTGATCTCCGGCACATGCACCCCCGTCTCGTGGAGCGCGTGCAGCACCAGCTTGACGCCGATGAAGCCCAGGATGACCGAGAGCCCGTAGGACAGGTGGACCAGCTTCTTCAGCAGCCCGCCGATCAGGAAGTACAGCTGCCGCAGCCCCATCAGGGCGAAGGCGTTGGCGGTGAAGACGATGTACGGGTCCTGGGTGAGGCCGAAGATCGCGGGGATGGAGTCCAGCGCGAACAGCACATCGGTGGTGCCGATCGCGAGCATCACGATCAGCATCGGCGTCATCAGTCGCTTGCCGTTCTCGACGATGAACAGCTTGGTGCCGTGGTACTTGTCCGTCGAGGGGAAGCGTCGCTCGACCGCCTTGAGCAGCCTGTTCTCCTCGAACTCCTCCTCTTCCTCGCCGGAGCGGGCCTCCTGGATGAGCTTCCAGGCCGTCCAGATGAGGAAGGCGCCGAAGATGAAGAAGACCCAGGAGAAGGTGGAGATGATCGCGGCGCCCGCCGCGATGAAGACAGCTCGCAGCACCAGCGCGATCAGCACGCCCACCATCAGCACCCGCTGCTGGTAGATCGACGGCACCGCGAACTTCGCCATGATCAGGACGAAGACGAAGAGGTTGTCCACGCTGAGGGACTTCTCGGTGATGAAGCCGGCGAAGAACTCGCCCGCGGGCTGACCGCCCCCGAAGAGGAAGAGTCCGAGCCCGAAGAGCGCGGCGAGGACGATCCAGACGGTCGTCCAGATACCTGCTTCCTTGAGGGAGACATCGTGCGGCTTGCGGCCGCCGATGAAGAAGTCCATCCCGATGAGGGCGCACAGACCGACGATGGTCAGCACCCAGGTGGTCATGGATATGTCCATGAAGTCCTCCGGCTTGCATACGAGCATGGGCCGGAGGTCTCTTCCACCCGGGCACGCCGCCCACAGCGGACCGGGCCGGTGCCCCGGGACCGTCCTGTCCGGTCCGTACTGACGGGGTCACCGCGTGGCTGGGAATACTCCCCTCCGATACAAGAGAGCGTAAAGTAAAGTCATGGAAAGGTAAAGGGCGGGGTCAAGGAAAGGCCCGGCCGAGGGGTCGTGGCCTCGGCCGGGCCGCAGTGCCTGATGGTTCAGTGCTTGTGGCTCAGTGCTTGACGGCTTAAGTCCGGCCGGCGCTCGACGGCTCAGGAAGAGTGCCGCGCGGCGACGACGCGCCGCAGCACCTGCGGCACGACCTGGCTGTTGCTGGGTGCCAGTGGCGGCTCGTACGTCCAGGCGTGGCCCACCCACGGGTCCGCGAGGTGGTCGTCGGGGACCGGCGTCAGCCGCAGCAGCGAACGCCACAGCGGGTCGAGAACCGGCCCGTAGCCGCGCGCCTCCTCCCGGTCGGCGACCACCAGCAGGCTGACCCCGACAGAGGGGCCCTCGTCCGCGAGGTAGCGCAGCTGGTTGACGGCGCGGTCGTCGAAGCCGTGCGGGAAGTCGTGCACGACCAGCAGCTGGTCGGCCAGGTCCAGATCGGGCGGGAGGGCGTCGGTGGCCCGGCTGCGTACCGCCATCTGCACAAGGTCCACGCGCTGCGTCAGCCGCTCCAGGGTGCGGGCCACCCCGGAGGCGCCGGCGGCCGGCGGATCCCGCAGCACGCCGGACTCCACCAGCGGCAGCAGCGAGGTCGCGGCCGAGCCTGCCGGGTCGATGACGTGCACGGTCATCTCGTTGGCGGGGTGTACGGCGACGATACGGGCTGCCAGCGCGGTGGCGGTCAGCTGCGCGAGACGGCGCAGCTCGTCCGCGTCCGCCAGACCCGCCTCGGCGCCCCGCAACCGGCCGCTGTCGATCCACAGCCCCCGCTCCAGCGGCAGCCGCACCAGCATGGGGATACGCAGCTCGGGGCGCTCCGAGAGGCTCAGATCGCCCACCCGCAGGGCCATGGGGCGCTCGGTCGGCGGCTCGTACGCCTGCCAGACGGGGTTGTCCCAGCGGGCCAGCGCGGGCGGCAGCGCCGGCTCGACCACCTCGGACTCGGCCTCCAGCTGGGCCATGTCCCGCTCCAGCACTCCGCGGGCCTGCTCGACCAGCGCGCTGTGCTTGGCCCGGGCCTCGGCGCGGGCCGCGTCCGCCGCGGGGCCGATGCGGGCCCGCGGATCGTCGAGCACGCCCTCGAGCTCCCGCTCCATGCGGGAGTCGGCGAAGTCGACGGCCGAGCGGTAGGCGGCGACGCTGCGGGCCAGGTCCTCGAACATGCCCCACACCTGGTTGTAGAGCCGCTCCTCCATCGACCAGCCGGGGGCGTCCCCGGCGACGGGCTGCGAGGTGTCCTGCCCGTGCCCCTGCCCGTGCCCCTGCGGCCCGCCGGACTGCGGCCCGCCGGACTGCGGCCCGGCCGCGGACTGCGGAGGCACGGAAGCGGCGGGGGTCGGCCCGGCTGCCGGCTGCGGAGTGGGCGTGGCGCGCCGTGGGTGGCGGTAGTCGATCGGGCCGCCTCCCGCGCCTGTCCCGGTCCCGGCGGCGGACGGCTGAGCCCCGGCCGAGGGCGCGGAGGACGCTGAGGGCGCGGTGGGCCGGGACGGGGCGCCGGCGGGCTGCCCCGTCCCCGTGCGGCCGCCCGCGGCGTGCCGGGTGGGGCGGTCGGGAGCCGGTGCCACCGAGCGGGCCATTCCGGCGGCCACCGCCTCGTTGATGGTGCCGGCCAGGGCGCGGGCCTCGGCCAGGCCCTGGTCGGCGAGCATCGCGGCGAGCCCGTCGGCGTATCCCTGGCCGACGGCCCGCACCTTCCAGATGTCCCCGCGCAGATACAGCTCCAGGGCGACCACGGCGGACTCGGCGCTCAGTCCCGTCACCGTGTAGCTGGCGATCTGCTCACCGTCCTGGCCGGTGACGGCGAGGAACGGCGCGGCCAGACCGGCGAAGTCGGCCGGGGCACCCGGCACCGCCGGCAGGGCCAGCAGGATGTTCACCCGGTGGACGCCCTGCGGCAGCGCGCCCGGATCGACGGCGAGGTGGTGCACGGCCGCCGCCTGCCGGGAGACCTCCACCCCGGGCAGCTGCGGCGCTGCGGGGTGGGCGATCCACCCCGCGTCCCGCATCCGGCCCTGCTCGTCGTTGAGCGTCGCCCCGGCGACGAGGGGCGTGCCCGCCGTCACCCGGATCTCCACCCGGGTCCCGGGCAGCGGATGGTTCTGCCCCCGGACCAGCTCGGCCGTCATCGTCGTGCCCCTCCCCTGGCTCTTCCCACTTTCGGTAGCTCCGGCCTGCTACAGCTTCGGCAGGATCGCCGGCATCAGGTCCTGGAAGGTACGGCCGTTGGCGGGCTCGCCGATGGCGGTCATCTGCCAGCCGTTGCCCTGCCGGTGGACCTTCGCCATGATCTGCGCGGTGTAGGTGCCGCCGCCGGTGAGGGTGTAACGGGCCATCTCCTGGCCGTTGGTCTCGTCGACAAGGCGGCAGAAGGCGTTCTCGACCTCGGCGAAGGTCTGCCCGGTGAACGAGTTGACCGTGAAGACGATCTGGTCGATGTGGACCGGAACGCGCTGCAGATCCACCATGATCGCCTCGTCGTCGCCGCCCTGGCCGGCGCCGCCCACCAGGTTGTCACCGGTGTGCTTGACGGAGCCGTCGTCGCTCACCAGGTGGCGGAAGAAGACCACGTCGACCGGCTGCTTGTCGGCGAAGAGCACCGCCGAAGCGTCGAGGTCGATCTCCCTGGTGCGCTTGCCGAAGAGCCCGCGACGCGGCGCGGCCTGCCAGCCCAGGCCCATGCGCACCGCCGTGAGCGTGGCGCCGTCGCTCTTCTGAAGGCTGATCCCCTGGCCCTTGGACAAGTTGACCGACACGTACGTCCCCTCTCTCGACCGGGGCCGCCACCGGCCGACGGCCACCAGGCAAGAACCCTACGCAAGGGCACTGACAGCCCGCGCTGTCGCCCGGGACTTGTGTCGGTCTTGCAACACTCCGCACGGGTCCGCTGCCGGGCTCCGTGCGAAGTGTCCCGGTGCGTGGTGTTACTTGAGGCCCGCCTCCTGCATCTGGCGCAGCTCCTTCTTCAGTTCGCCGACCTCGTCGCGCAGCCGGGCGGCGACCTCGAACTGCAGCTCCGCGGCGGCGGCGCGCATCCGCTCGGTGAGCTCCTCGATGGTCTCGGCCAGTTCGGCGGCGGGCCGGTCGGTCAGCTCGCCGGCTGCGGCGCCCTTGCCCGCCCGGCTCTTGGCGGGGGTGGGCGCCTTGCCCTTGGCCGGCTTGCCGCCCTTTCCCGTCTCGTCCCGCTTGCGGTAGCCCGTCTCCAGCAGCGACTCGGTGTCGATCTCCTCGCGGACGATGTCCGCGACGATGTCGCCGATCTTCTTGCGTAGCGGCTCCGGGTCGATGCCGTGTTCCTCGTTGTAGGCGATCTGCTTCTCGCGGCGGCGGTTGGTCTCCTCGATGGCCCGCTGCATACCGGGGGTGACCTGGTCCGCGTACATGTGCACCTGGCCGGAGACGTTGCGTGCCGCGCGGCCGATGGTCTGGATCAGGGAGGTACCGGAGCGCAGGAAGCCCTCCTTGTCGGCGTCCAGGATGGCCACCAGGGAGACCTCGGGCAGGTCGAGGCCCTCACGCAGCAGGTTGATGCCCACCAGCACGTCGTACTCGCCGGAGCGCAGCTCGCGCAGCAGTTCGATACGGCGCAGGGTGTCCACGTCGCTGTGCAGATAGCGGACCCGGATGCCCAGTTCGAGGAAGTAGTCCGTCAGGTCCTCGGCCATCTTCTTGGTGAGGGTGGTGACGAGTACCCGCTCGTCGCGCTCCTCGCGCAGTCTGATCTCGTGCACCAGGTCGTCGATCTGGCCCTCGGTCGGCTTGACGACCACCTCCGGGTCGACCAGCCCGGTGGGGCGGATGACCTGCTCGACGAACCCGTCGGAGCGGGCCAGCTCGTAGGGGCCCGGTGTGGCGGACAGATAGACCGTCTGGCCGATGCGCTCCAGGAACTCCTCCCACTTCAGCGGGCGGTTGTCCAGCGCCGAGGGCAGCCGGAAGCCGTGGTCGATCAGCGTGCGCTTGCGGGCCGCGTCGCCCTCGTACATGGCGCCGATCTGCGGGACCGTCTGGTGCGACTCGTCGATGACCAGCAGGAAGTCTTCCGGGAAGTAGTCCAGCAGGGTGTGCGGCGCCGAGCCGGGGTCGCGGCCGTCGATGTGCCGGGAGTAGTTCTCGATGCCGGAGCAGGTGCCGATCTGGCGCATCATCTCGATGTCGTACGTCGTGCGCATCCGCAGCCGCTGGGCCTCCAGGAGTTTGCCCTGCTTCTCCAGCGTGGCCAGCGTCTCGCCCAGCTCGGCCTCGATGGCGCTGATGGCGCGCTCCATGCGCTCCGGTCCGGCCACATAGTGGGAGGCGGGGAAGACGTACAGCTCTCGGTCGTCCGAGATCACCTCGCCGGTTAGCGGGTGGAGGGTGGAGAGGGCCTCGATCTCGTCACCGAACATCTCGATGCGGACGGCCAGCTCCTCGTAGACCGGGAAGATCTCGATGGTGTCGCCCCTGACCCGGAAGGTGCCCCGGGTGAACGACATGTCGTTGCGGGTGTACTGCACGTCCACGAAGCGGCGCAGCAGCTCGTCCCTGTCGACCTCCTGTCCGACCTTCAGCGGCACCATGCGGTCCACGTACTCCTGCGGGGTGCCGAGGCCGTAGATGCAGGAGACGGAGGCGACGACGACCACGTCACGCCGGGTGAGCAGCGAGTTCGTGGCACTGTGGCGCAGACGTTCGACCTCTTCGTTGATCGAGGAGTCCTTCTCGATGTAGGTGTCCGTCTGCGGGACGTACGCCTCCGGCTGGTAGTAGTCGTAGTAGGAGACGAAATACTCGACCGCGTTGTTCGGCAGCAGCTCGCGGAACTCGTTGGCGAGCTGCGCCGCCAGGGTCTTGTTCGGCGCCATCACCAGCGTCGGACGCTGGAGCTTCTCGATCATCCACGCCGTGGTGGCCGACTTGCCGGTGCCCGTGGCACCCAGCAGCACGACATCCTTCTCGCCGCCGGTCACCCGCTGTGCGAGCTCCGCGATGGCGGTCGGCTGGTCGCCGCTGGGCTGGTAAGGGCTGACGACCTCGAAGGGCGCCACCTTGCGTTGGATCTCGGTGTTGGGCCGCATGTTCACCACGGTACGACTCACCACTGACAGCGGGCGCCGGCCCGCAAACTACCCCCCACTGGCAGATAGCTGCCAATTTGTTCCGCTGCAGGTCAGCGGCTCAGCTACCCCTCGTTCAGCTCTACGCCACTTTGTCCCCGCTTGTTTGTATTGCGCATCGGGAACTGTTTCGGCAGTCCGTGCAGCACAAGCGAGGAGTCCCGCATGTCGATACGCCCGCTGACCGCAACCGCCGCAGGTGCGCTGCTGGGTATGAGCGCGCTCTTCCTCACCGCCACGCCGACCGCAGCGGCCTCGGAACGCCCGGCGAGACAGAACCCGGAGCCGGGCGTAGACTTCCCCGTCCTCTCGGACGGGGACCCGGACCCCGACCCCGACGCACAGCCGCAAACCCACTCCGACGTCAGGAAACCACGCCGAGCGCCCCTCACGGTGGCGCACAGGGGAGCATCGGGTTACGCGCCGGAGAACACTCTGGCCGCCGTCGACAAGGCGCACGAGCTCGGCATCGACTGGGTCGAGAACGATGTGCAGCGCACCAAGGACGGCGAGCTGGTCGTCATCCACGACACCACGCTCTCCCGCACCACGGACGTGGAGGACCGCTTCCCGGACCGCAGCCCGTGGAAGGTGTCCGACTTCACCCTCAAGGAGATCAAGACGCTGGACGCCGGCAGCTGGTTCGGCAGCCAGTTCAAGGGCGAGAAGATCCCCACCCTGCGCGAATACCTGGACCGGCTGACCCGGAACGGGCAGGACCTCCTGCTGGAGCTGAAATCGCCCGAGCTCTATCCCGGCATCGAACGCGAGACCCTCGGCCAGCTGCGGCGCGAGGGCTGGCTCGACCGGCTGCACACCGGGAGCAGGCTCATCGTCCAGAGCTTCAACAAGGCGGCGGTCCAGAAGGTGCACCAGCAGCAGCCCGAGGTGAAGACGGGCTTCCTGGGCACCCCGAAGACCGGCGACCTGAAGGAGTACGCCAAGTTCACCGACCAGATCAACCCCACCTACACGGACGCCACCAAGGACTATGTGAGCGCTGTTCACGCGCTCAAGGGTCCGCACAAGAAGCCGCTGGAGGTCTTCACCTGGACCGTGAACGACGCCGAGACGGCCCGTAAGGTCGCCGACGCCGGTGTGGACGGAATCATCTCCAACAAGCCGGATGTGGTCAGCGACGCCGTGCAGACGTCGCCCCTCGGCTGAGCACCGCCCCCGCGCGGGCCGCTCGGGGTGAGCTGCCGGACGGGGACTGTCAGTGGGGGCCTCTAGGGTGCCGGTATGACTGACACCCCGGTGCAGCCGGCGGCCTGGATGCTGCGGGAGACACCCATCGGGCCGCTGCTGCTCGCGGCCACCGAGAAGGGCCTGGTCAACGTCGTCTTCCATGCGAGAGGGCGCACGCTCGACCGGGCCCTGGCGCGGCTGTCGGGCCGGCTGGGCGGCGAGCCGGTGCGCGCGGAGCCGCTGCCCGCGCAGCCGCTGCCCGCAGAGCCGCCGGCCGCCGGGCACGCATCCGGCCCGGCTGCGCACGCGCCCGGGCCGGCCGGGCATCTCGCCGCCGCCGCGGCGGCGCTCGACCGCTACTTCGCGGGCTCCCCCGAGCCCTTCACCGTCCCGCTGGACTGGTCGCTGACGGGCGGCTTCAACGAACGGGTGCTGCGTGAGCTGGCGGCCCGTGTGCCGTACGGGACGACCGTCGGCTATCAGCATCTGGCGCTCCGCGTGGGCGACCCCGGCGCGGCCCGCGCGGTCGGAGTCGCCATGGGCGCAAACCCGCTGCCGGTCGTGGTGCCCTGTCACCGCGTGCTGGAGAGCTCCGGTGCGATAGGCGGCTTCGGCGGCGGTCTGGAGACCAAGCGGACTCTTCTCGCGCTGGAGGGGGTGCTGCCGGAGCCGCTGTTCTGACTTCCGGTTCCGACTATTTTCCGAGGCCGTCCATCCCCCGTAAGTCCGTGGTGGCGAGCGGCGCGAGGTGCCAGACTGCGCGGCGTGACTGACATTCGTGACACGGCCGACGGTGATGACATACCGGGGGACGCGCCCGGAGCCCCGGCGGGGGTGACGGCAGGCGGCACGGCGGAAACCCCGGCACGGTCGGCTGCCGGTGAGTCCGCAGTGCTCGGCGGTACCTACCTGGATGCCGTACGGCGACGGGTGCGGCTGGCGCTGGTCATCAGTCAGATCCTCGGCGGGCTGGGAGTCTCCACGGCGGTGGCGCTGGCCGCCGTGCTGGCCGAGGAGATCGGGGGCTCGGAGGCCGTTGCGGGGCTGGCGTCCACCTCGTCCGTGATCGGGACGGCGCTGCTGTCGCTGCCGTTCGCGGCGCTGATGGCGCGGCGCGGGCGGCGGGTCGGCCTGACGTCCGCCTACGTGGTGGCCGCTGTGGGCGGGCTCGTCGTGGTGACCGGAGCGGCGGTGCGGAGCTTCCCGCTGCTGCTCGTGGGCATGGCCGCCTTCGGTGCCAGCAACACCGCCAATCTGCAGGCCCGCTTCGCCGCCGCCGACCTGGCCGAGCCGCTGCACCGCGCGCGGGCCATCTCGACGGTCGTCTGGGCGACCACCATCGGCGCCGTGCTGGGACCGAACATCGCGGCGCCCGCGGGGAAGACCGTGACCTGGCTCGGCGTGCCGGAGGCGGCGGGTCCTTTCCTGTGGGGCACGGCCGTCTTCCTGGTGGCAGGCGCTGTGCTGCATCTGCTGCTGCGGCCGGACCCGCTGCTGACGGCCCGCGCACTGGCACGCGCGGAGCGGGGCGAAGCCGTACGCGGCGCGGGAGCGGACGGCGGCAAGGGCGGGGACGGGGACGGCGGCAAGGACGGTGACGCTGACGGGGACGGCCGCGGGCGGTCGCTGCGGGCCGGGCTGGCCACGGTGTCGGCCTCGCCGCACGCCCGCGTGGCGCTGGCCGCGATAGCCGGCTCCCACACGGTCATGGTCTCGGTGATGGTGATGACCCCCGTCGACCTGGGCGGACACGGTGCCGGGGTGGAGCTGATCGGGCTGGTCATCAGCGGGCACATCACCGGGATGTACGCGTTCTCTCCCGTGATGGGCTGGCTCGCGGACCGGATTGGGCGGTTCAGTGTGATCCTGCTCGGGGTCGCCCTGCTGGGGTGTGCCACGGCGCTGGCCGGGACGGCGGACGGAAACCACGCACAGTCCGCCGCCGGGCTGTTCCTGCTCGGGCTGGGCTGGTCCGCTGGGCTGGTCTCCGGCTCAGCGCTGCTGACGGACTCCGTACCGCAGCAGGCACGCGCAGCCGTACAGGGTTTCTCGGACCTGATCATGAACGCGGCCGCGGGCGTCGGCGGCGCCCTCTCCGGCCTCGTCGTCGCCCAGGCGGGTTACGGCTGGCTCAACCTGCTGGCCGCGGCGCTGCTGGTGCCGGTCGCACTGCTGACAGTGGCCGTCGCGGTACGGCGCTGACCCCGCACGCGTCATCCGGCGCTGCGTGCGGCGGCTCAGCGAGCGTGGAGTTCGAAGCCGACCGAGCGGCGGCCGCCGTTCCGGTGGCCGTAGCGGTCCAGGCCGCCGTAGACGATCGAACGCGCATACGCCTCAGGGTCCTCGTCAGTGAGCGCCGCGATATAGGCGCGGTGCTCCAGCAGCGAGGCGAGCCCCTTGCGGGCGGCCTCCTCGCCCACCTGGACGGCGTGCGTCACGGCGGGGGAGGCAGCGACGGCCACCCACCGCACTCCGGCCCACGGCAGTACGCCGTCCGTCTCGAGCTGGTCGCTGAAGATCCACCGGTTGCCCGCGTCCCCGACGGCGTCGAGAACGGAGCGGCCCAACGCCCGGTGGTCGGGGGTGTTCCAGGGGCTGCCGGGCGCGTCACCCCAGGTGTCGTGGTGGTTGATGGTGAGGACGAGCTCGGGACGGTGTCTGCGGATCGCGGCCGCGATGTCCCTGCGCAGCGCCGGTCCTTCCTCCAGGACACCGTCGCGGTGGTCGAGGAATTCCACCTCGGCCACGCCCACGACCTGTGCGCTGGCGCGCTGTTCGGCCTCGCGCACCCGCGCGGCCTCGGCGGGCTCCATGGTGTCGATGCCCGCCTCGCCGCGGGTGGCCAGGAGGTAGGTGACCTCCTTGCCCCGTGCGGTCCATTCGGCGACGGCCGCGGCAGCGCCGTACTCCAGGTCGTCCGGATGGGCGACGATCGCCAGCGCCCGGCTCCAGTCCTCGGGCATCGCCGCCAGCTGCTCAGCCGCGCCGTGCTCCTCCGCGCTCTGTGCCGTGGCCGTCATCCCGTCCCACCTTTCGTCTGCCGCGCCCCCGTTGGCGCTGATCAACGGATGCAACGGCGCACCCCGGCGAACTGTTCCCCGGCGGCACCCTCAGCTTGTCAGCCCCGGGCCCCGGCAGCATGTCGGGCGTTCCGGCCGTCCCGGCGCCGCGGCGCCCTGGCGTCCCGGCCGGTTCAGCGCCAGCCGTGTACCTGCTGCAGGCGGTGCACCACCGCGTTGAAGCGCGCGCGGTCCAGGGCGCACGCCTCGCGCCGCATGCCGCCCGGGTGCACCCGCAGCACCCGATCGAGTCCGACCCACGACTCGCGCCCCTCGCGGTCCCAGGGCCCGGAACCCAGCGGCAGCCACTCCTGGTCACCGTTCCTGGCACGGGAGGTGAGCTGGACGGCCAGTACGGGGGACGGGTCATCGTGGCCCTCCCGCGCGACGATCAGCACCGGGCGGTCCTTGCCGCGGCCGTCGGCCTCCTCGTACGGCACCCACGTCCAGACGATCTCGCCGGGGTCCGGGTCGCCGTCCGGGTCGGGCGCGTACGTCATACGTATGGCGCCGACCGCGCTCGGATCCACCTCGACCGTCGCGGCGGCTCCGCTCCTGCCGGGAAACTGCTCGTCTTCCTCGCCCCACTGGCGGGCCACTTGACTCATGATCTCAAGCTATCGGCCGGCCTCCAGCCGCCCGGAACCGGCCTCGGACTGCTCGGTCCGTTCCAGAGCCGCCGCCCGGCACCCAGGCACAACCCGCGGGCCGCCGACCGGCGTTGCGCCGCCGGAACGCCGACGGCGCCGCGTCCGGGGGGACGCGGCGCCGTGCAGAGAGGTGGTCGGCCGACCGGTGAACGGGCGGCCGCGCGGCCTCACCCGTACGGGTTGCCGCGAGGGTCGGCGGGGGCGCCGCCCTGCTGCTGGCCCGGGTTGCCGTAGTACTGGCCGGGCTGCTGCGGGTACTGCTGGGGCGGGGCCGCCGGGGCGCCGGGCGCCTGCGGGTTGCCGTAGTACTGGCCGGGCTGGGGCTGCTGCGCAGGCTGCTGGTAGCCGCCGGGGGCCTGCGGCTGGGCGTACGGCTGGCCCTGGGGCTGGCCCTGCGGGGGCTGCGGCGCGTAGCCCTGCTGGGGCTGGCCCTGCTGCGGCTGGGCCGGAGGGGCGTAACCCTGCTGGGGCGCGTAACCCTGCGGGGCGCCCTGCGGACCGGGCGCGCCCCCGACGATGGCGAGCAGCTCCTCCAGCTCGTTGCGCCACATGCGGTGGATGTTGATGCGCACCGGCTTGGCCTCGCCCGGCAGTGCCATGTAGTAGAAGCTCCACAGCGGGTTGAGCTGGATCTCGCCGAAGAGCGAACGCGCCTGGTCGCGCGGGATCGCGTGCACGATTTCCTGCGGACGCTGCGAGAAACGGGACATCCGCTGCACCAGCAGGGCCTGTTCGGTGACCGTGATGAAGTAGTACTTGATCAGAAGCTGGCCGATCAGCCCCAGAAAACCGACGCTGAGCCACGGGGTCGGCCCTGCCACGGCGGCGACCGAGACCAGCGGCCGGTCTCCCGGCGCCTGTTGTGCAATGGCCTCGGCCACCTGCTTCTTCATCGTCGCCTTACGAAAGGCCATCGGACCGCTCCTCGCTCCGTTCGCCGCGTGGTACGGCGCTGTCTTTGCGTTCGGCGCAGGGTACTCGGCCGAGGTGACAGTTCTCCCGTCCGGGTGCAACAGCCCGGCGGCCCAGGACGGCCACAGGCCAAGGAAAGCGCCAGGGCCGGTCAATGAGTGGTCATGAGCGGTCAAAGTTCTGCGACCTGCCGCACAGGTATCTTCCGGGCTTTGAGAGGGAGTTGGACCTGTCCGGCTGCCGGCTGTCCGCCCGCGCCGCAGTGCGGGCGGCAGAAGTGGCGACAGAGCCGTGATGACGGTCACAGCCTCGGTCGTCCGAACCCTGTACTGGACGGCTCCCTTCGGGCCCGCTCAGGCGCGCGCGGCTTCGGTCGCCGCCCGCAGGTAGGCGCGGACGAGAGGGCGGTCGTCGTCCGCGCGGCAGGCGACCGCCAGACGGCTCGGCGTCAGGCCCAGGACGCGGCGGGTGAGCACGCCGCCCCGCATCAGCAGGGGCGCGTTGCCGTGCGCCAGCAGACAGACGCCCTGGCCGGCGACAAGTGCCTCATAGGTCTCCTCCGAACTGCTGACCTCGGCGCCGATGACCGGCTCCCGCCCGCCGCGCGCCTCCGTCGCCAGCCAGTGGTCGCGCAGCGGTCCGGCACTCTTCGGCAGCGCCAGGAACGGCTCCTCCAGCAGGTCGGCGAAGTCGACAGCCGGGCGCCCGGCCAGCGAGTGGCCCTCGGGGAGCGCCACCAGCCGCGGCTCCTGCGCCACCACGGTCCAGCGGTAGCGCGGGGGTTCGGGCAGCGGCAGCCAGACGAAGGCCACGTCGCTGGTGCCCTCCGCCAGCCCCGCGGTCGGATCCTCCCAGCTGAACTGCCGTACCGTCAGCACGGCTTCGGGGTGCGCCGCGGTGACCCGCGACCGGATGGCGGGCAGCAGACCGCCCCGCCCGGGGCTGGTGCTCATGCCGACCACCAGACCGGCCCGCTGCGCCGCCCGCACCGCCTCGACCGCCTCCCAGCCGGCCTGCCACTCCTCCAGCACCCGCCGCGCGTACGGCAGCAGCGCCGTACCCGCCCGCGTCAGCTTCACGCCTCGCCGGTCCCGCTCGAACAGGGGCACGCCCAGCGCCCGCTCCAGCACACGGATCTGTTTGCTCAGCGCGGGCTGCGAGACGAACAGGCGCTCGGCGGCCCGGGTGAAGTGCAACTCCTCCGCCACCGCGACGAAGTACCGCAGATCCCGACCGTGCACGTCCATAACCGATAGCTATCACGGAAGGTCTTGGACACGCGACGGAGTTGTCGACGAGCCTCGCAGGTACAGGAACGACGACCAACGGAACGGGACGGAGAACCGATGAGCAGAGTGTGGCTGGTGACAGGCGCCAACAGCGGGTTCGGCCGGGCGATCACCGAGGCGGCCGTGGCCGCGGGCGACACCGTGGTGGCGGCCGTCCGCCGCACCTCGGCCCTGGACGACCTCGTCGCCGCACACCCCGACCAGGTGGACCCCGTCCAGCTGGACGTCACCGACACCGGGCAGGCAGCGGCGGTCGCCGCCGACGTGATCGCCCGGCACGGCAGGATCGACGTACTGGTCAACAACGCCGGACGCACCCACGTCGGTGCCCTGGAGGAGACCACCGAGGCCGAACTGCGCGCCCTGTTCGACGTGCACGTCTTCGGCCCCGCCGCCCTCGTCCGCGCCGTCCTGCCGCACATGCGGGAACGCCGAACGGGCGCCGTCGTGCAGCTCAGCAGCATGGGCGGCCAGCTGTCCTTCGCCGGGTTCGGGGCGTACAGCGCCACGAAGTTCGCGCTGGAGGGGATGTCCGAGGCGCTGGCGGACGAGGTGGCGCCGTACGGCATCAAGGTGCTGATCGTCGAGCCCGGCTCGTTCCGCACCGGCCTGTTCGCCGCGGGCACCGCCAGCTCGGAGACGGGTCCGTACGCTGACACCGTCGGTCCCACCCGCCGCATGATCGAGGCCGGTGACGGCAAGCAGCCCGGCGACCCGGCCAAGGCCGCCGCCGCAGTGCTCACCGCCCTCGCCGCCGAGCAGACGCCGCTGCGTCTCCCGCTGGGCGACGACGCCGTTGACGCCGTGCTCGGTCACCTCGACCGCGTCCGTACGGAGATCGAGAGCTGGGAGACCGTCGCGCGCGACACGGCGTTCGAGGGGTAGTCCCTCTCCGCCGGCAGCCGCTCGGGGATCAGGGTTCCCGGAGTCCGGTGAGGGCCTGGACGGGGTCCGGCGCCGAGGCGCCTTCCGGCCACCAGTCGCGCCGGTCCTCCCGGTTGTCCCGGCCCTTCCGGGTGCTTCTGTTGCGCCGCGGGGGCTCGTCGTGGGCCGCCCGGTAGGGGTACCAGCGGCCGTCACGTCCGTAACGGAGCTGGATGGGGCGGGTGGTGTGGGTGAGGTGGTTGCGGTGAATCGTCATCGTGATGCCCAGTCCCGCCAGGGCGCTGCGCCCGCGGTCGAAGGCGCCCGCGGGCGGATCCCAGGCGGTTTCCAGGACGTCGAGCCCCGCGGGACCGCCCTGCCGCCAGGCCGCGGCGGCACGGGCCAGCTCCAGCGCGTCCCGGCCCGCCGACCGCGCCAGCGCTGCGAAGAGCGGGGAGAGGCTGCGCCGTCCGGTCAGCTGGGGGTGAGTGGCGGCGAGCCGGACGGTGTCGTGCCAGAGCGAGAGTTCGGGCAGCGGGTCGTCATCCTTCCCGTTGCCCTCTCCCGGCGCACTGTCACCCTCCGCCGCTACCGCCGCCAGCGCGAGCCGGGCCCGGGTGGCCGCGTCGGTCGCCAGGAACGTGAGGGCATCGGCGCTGGGGGCGCCGGGCAGTCCGGGGAACGGGCCGGGCTCGCCGGACTCCTGTGGCAGCGGCAACGGCTCGGGCAGCGGCGGCCGTACGGACGTCGCGAACACCTCACTCGCGGGCAGCGTGCTGCTCACCTGCTGCCCGGGGGAAGGGCTGTCGGCAAGGCCGGCTGCTTCGCGGGCGCCGGTAGCGCTTGACCGGTCACGGGCGCCGGGAACGCGTGATCGGCCACGGGCACCAGACGTACCTGGTCGGCGGGGGACACCAGACGTGCCTGGTCGGCCGGGGGCACCTGGTCGGGCAACCGCCCGGGTACGACCGGCAGCATCGCGGCGCGCCTCATCCCGCTCCCCCTCCCGGACCGCGCTTCTGCGCGCCACCTCCTCCCGTACGGCCTCCGCTGCCCTGCCCCGCAGCAGGAGCAGCGCCCAGGGGTCGGCGTCCAGCAGACGTCCCGTCTCATAGCCGAGCGCGGCCGCGTGCTTGCAGGGGTGGCCCTGGTCCGGACAGCTGCACGCGGGCAGGAGTTCCCCCGCGGCCGGGAGGAGCTGTACGCCTGCCGACCGGGCGGTGGCCGCAACGCCCGGCCCTACCTCCCCGTCCAGCAGCGCCGCCGCGTCCACCGGCCGGTCCGCGACCGCAGCCAGGAAGGCGCCCCACTCCTCCTCCGACAGCACTGGCAGCCGCCACTCGGCGCGGTAGGGGCGGGAACGGCTGCCGTGCACAAATGCCGTGACCCGGCCGGGCCCCACCCGCACCGCTGACACTCCCCCGGCACCGTCCAGGGCCTGCCCCTGACCCGCGCGACGGCTCGCAGGCCGGTCCGCGAGCCGGTCCCCGACCGCGTACGCCCGCCCTCGCTCCAGCCGGGCCGCGTCCCGCGCGGCTCCCTCCATCGCGCGCAGCCAGGCCGCTCCCCAGCTCTCCGTCACCGTCCCCCGGGCTCCGGCGGGAGACTGCCCGGCGCCGGTCACGGCTGCCTCCGGAGCGACACCAGGTCGGCCAGCTGCGCGTCGGTCAGCTCCGTCAGCGCTGCCTCGCCGCCGCTGAGCACCGCGTCGGCCAACTGCTTCTTCGCCACGAGCATTTCGGCGATGCCTTCCTCGACCGTGCCCTGCGTCAGCAGCCGGTGCACCTGCACGGGCCGGGTCTGGCCGATGCGATAGGCACGGTCGGTGGCCTGCTCCTCGACGGCCGGGTTCCACCAGCGGTCGTAGTGGATGACGTGCCCGGCCCTGGTCAGATTGAGGCCGGTGCCCGCCGCCTGGAGCGACAGCAGGAAGACGGGGACCTCTCCGGACTGGAAGGCGTCCACCATCTCCTCCCGCCGGTGCACCGGCGTTCCCCCGTGCAGCAGCTGCGTCCCGATACGGCGCCCGGTCAGATGCACCTGAAGCATCCGCGCCATCTCCACATACTGGGTGAACACCAGCACCGAGCCGCCTTCGGCCAGGATGGTGCCCAGCAGTTCCTCCAGCAGCCCGAGCTTGCCGGAGCGGCCGGGGAGCCGTCCGCCCGTGCCTTCCCGCAGATACTGCGCCGGATGGTTGCAGATCTGCTTGAGCGAGTTCAGCATCCTCAGCACCAGACCACGCCGCCCGATCCCCACCGCTGCCTCGATCCGGGCCATGGACTCGCGCACCACCGCCTCGTACAGTGCCACCTGCTCCCTGCTGAAATCGACCATGTGGTCGGTCTCCGTCTTGGGCGGCAGCTCGGGGACGATACCCGGGTCGGACTTCTTACGGCGCAGCAGGAATGGGCGCACGAGCCGGGCCAGCCGCTCCGTCGCCTCCGGGTCATCGCCGCCCTCGACGGCGCGGGCGTGCCGGGCGCGGAAGGTCTTGAGCGGGCCGAGCAGCCCCGGCGTCGTCCAGTCCAGGAGCGCCCACAGCTCCGAGAGGTTGTTCTCCACCGGCGTGCCGGTGAGCGCGACCCGGGCGGCGGACGGGAGCGTACGCAGAGCGCGGGCCGTGGCGGAGTTGGCGTTCTTCACATGCTGGGCCTCGTCCGCGACGACAAGTCCCCACTCCTGCGCGGCCAGCTGCTCGGCGCTGCTGCGGAGCGTGCCGTACGTCGTCAGCACGAACCCGGCGTCGGAGCAGGCACCGGCCCCGGCTTCGGCGCCTGCTCCCGCCTCGGACCCGGCCCCGGTCTCGGACCCGTCACCGCCCAGCCCTTCCAGAGTGCGCCCGGGGCCATGGAAGCGGCGTACGGGCACATCGGGCGCGAACCGAGCCAGCTCCCGCTGCCAGTTGCCCAGCAGGGACGCCGGGCAGACGACCAGCGTCGGTGCCGTCTCGCCCCGCTCGGCACGGTGCAGGTGGAGCGCGATGAGGGTGACGGTCTTGCCCAGACCCATGTCGTCGGCGAGGCAGCCGCCCAGTCCGAGCGAGGTCATCATCTCCAGCCAGGCGAGCCCGCGCCGTTGGTAGCCGCGCAGCTGGGCCCGCAGCCCGGCGGGCGGAGCGATGCTCCCGGCGTCCTCAGCGCCTTCGTCGCCCTCGGCGTTCGCGGCGGCCTGGTCGGTCGCGCCGCGCAGTCTGTCCCGGAGCGCAGCCAGCGCGCCCTCCGGCACCGCCTCGACCCGCTCGCCGTCCACCTCGACCTCGCCCGAGAGCGCCGCGGACAGCGCGTCGCCGGGCGAGAGCAGGCCCAGATGCCGCTTGCGTGCCTTGCGGACCAGCTCCGGGTCGACCAGCACCCACTGATCGCGCAGCCGGACCAGTGGGCGGTGCGCCTCGGCCAGTTGGTCCATCTCGGCGGCGGTGAGCGGGTCTCCGTTGAGCGCCAGCTGCCACTGGAATTCGAGGAGTTGGTGCTGATCGAAGTAGGCGAGCTCGGCCGCCGAGCCCGGCGCGTGCGAGCCCGGCCGCACCACCACGGTGGCGCTGAGCAGGTCGCGGACGAGGGCACGCGGCCAGTGCACGGCCACATCTGCGGCGGCCAGCTCACGGGCCGTACGCCCCAGCAGAGCGTTCAGCTCCTCCTCCGTCAGCGGGAGCACATCGGGTCTCGGCCGCTCCAGCAGCCGCCCCAGCGGGGGCCAGACACGCGCCGCGCGGCGCACCGCCAGCACGGTGTCCACCCGGGCCCGCGAACCCAGATACTCCGCCTCTCCCTCCCACAGCGCCGCCACGTCCGCCATCAGCCTCGGGTTCCCAACGCTGGTCGCCTGAACGACCGCCGCCGCGACGTACGGCTCCGGGGCCGCCACAGAGTCCGGACCCGGGCCCAGGTCCCCGCCGGGGTCAGGGCCCACGTCCACGTCCGGGTCCGGGCCGCCGTCGAAGATCCGGTCGGCGGACAGGTCGAGCCGGAGCGAGATCCGGATTCCGCCCTCCATACCCGCCGCCACCTCGGCCGCCCACTCCCCCAGTCGCGGATACTGCCCGGCGAGCCGCTGCGGTCCGCGCGCCGCGAATGCCGGTCCCGTGGCAGCGGGACCGGCGGGGGTGCGGGGCAATACGTCGGCTACCGCGTCCAGAAAGGCCCGTACGAGCCCTTCCGGCTCCGGCACCCGGATCGGCTCGTCCGCGCCAGGCGAGGGCCCCGGCCCGGCGGGCACCGCGTGGGCCTCCGGCGGCATCGCGGCGGCCACCGCGCTCAGGTGCGCCACATCCTCCGCGTCCAGCGGGCCGGCGCGCCACACATCCGTCTCCCCCTCGCCCAGACCCGGCATCAGACGCCCCTGGGCGACCAGCCGCAGCCCGTGCAGCGCGGCTGCGCCCCAGCACGCCGCGGCCGGGTGCGCGCGCCCGTCCGTCCGTGCCCTCATCAGCACAGGCAGCGCCTCCCGCACCGGCAGCCAGCGTGCCGCCACCGCTCGCCGCCGTACGCCCTGCGCGCCCTCTCCGTACGGCCGCACCACGGTCAGCTCGCCCGGCTCGCCCGCCTGGGGCAGCTCCCCCTCGTCCTCCCGCCAGAACGCCACCCGCCCCTCCCGGGGCACCTCCCCCGGCAGAAAGACCACAGCACACCGCAGGAGGTCCGCTCCGCTCCCCGACCCCATACGCGCCACCGCTTCCACACACCTGACTCCGAGCTCGCAGGCGAGTCTAGGAGCGACCACTGACAATCCCCCCGACGATCAAGGGACTCGCAGGTGAACCCTTGATCGTCGAAGGGGAGGCAACCGAGGGACGGCGAGGCAGGGCCAGGCCGACCCTGTCGGCGTCGAAGCATCGCGGCGGCGCGGCGGCGAGCTGTCGCGACGTCACGGCACCGTCCGACCGCCCCGCATCACCCCAGGTTGATGCCGCCCTGAATGTCGCGGGCCTGAATGACGGGGCCACTCACCTGGGCGGAGCCCGACACCGTGTTGTGGACCTCGGAGTGCTCGGCACGCAGCACGGGCGCATGCCGTTCGGCCCAGCCGCGCAGCAGGGCGGCGAATTCCTCGTCGGCGCGGGCCTGCTCGCCGAGCCAGCCGGTCAGTACGCGTACCTGCTCGCTGTCGGCCGGGTCGACGGCGGACAGCCGACCCTCTTCCGATTCACCGTCCCTGCGACGGCCACCAACCCGCCGTACCAGCGACAGCAGAGACTCCCATGCGGACTGCCCCGCCGCTGTTGCGGCACCGCCGGCAGCGGCTGAAGCGGCGGTGGTGGCGAGGGCGAGGGCGGCTTCAACGTCCATACGGCATACGGTAGATCGCCCGCGGGCACCCCCGCCAGGCCGCACCCGGCTGTACCGTTTCCCAGGAACGGGGGGTGCCGATGGACGGGGACAGCATCGCCGCGCGGCCGGCGCCGTGGCCCGGGCCGCGCGGGGCAGCCGCGTGCTGCGGGATGCCGGCGCGCGAGATCGCCCGCGAAGTGGCGGCGGGCAGACTGTCGGCCCGCGAGGTGGTGCGGGCGGCGCTGGCTCGGATCGCCGAAGTCGACACATCGATAAGGGCGTTCACGGAGGTGTGGCCCGCGCGGGCCGCGGCGCTCGCGGCGGACGTCGACCGGGCCGTCCGGGCAGGTGACCGGCTGCCGCTGGCCGGAGTACCGCTGGGGGTCAAGGCAACCCAGCGCCTCTCGTCCCGCCAGGTGGCCGGACTGGTGGCCGCCGGCTGCGTGCCGGTCGGGGCCACCGCAACGCCCGGCGCCGGCACAGGATGGCAGACGTGGGGCGCCACCGACCGGGGTCCCACCCGTAACCCCCTCGACCCGGAACGGAGTCCGGGCGGCTCCTCGGCCGGGTCCGCCGCCGCCGTGGCAGCGGGGATGGTGCCGCTCGCCACCGGGAGCGACGGCGCCGGGTCGGTACGCATCCCTGCCGCATGGTGCGGCGTCCTCGGGATGAAGCCCACCGGCGGCCTGCTGCCCCTGCCGACTC
>NZ_JADKMA010000109.1 GCF_017676365.1 Streptomyces oryzae | reverse complement strand
GGCCGGGTGCGTACGCGTTCACGGGCGTACGCACGTACCGGGACCGCCGTACTGCCGGCAGCCGTACGGCGGTCGCGTCGGACGAGTCGAGGGGAGCCGGGCTGATCAGGCCGGGGGCTGGGTGCCGCCGCCCCACTCCTCCTGGTGGCCGGACTGCCCGTAGCCGAGGTCGGTGGTGCCCTCCAGCGGCTCGGCGGACTCGGTGCCCGCGCCCGCCAGTGCCGCCTCCGGCTCGTGCTTCTGCTGCTCCTCCGGCTCGACCAGCCCGTCCGTCTCGTGGGCCACCGGCTGGGTGCCCGTGGTCGTGGACGTCATGGCGGCCGGGCCACGCCTGGCGACCGGGTCGAGCAGCGCCTGGTAGGGGCCGACGGCCTCTTTGCCGACCGCGCGCAGCGCGGCCCACATGGTGACCTGGTTCGCCGAGAGGACCGGCATCCGCAGCTCGGCCTCCAGCTGCGGGATCACGTCGTAGGTCGGGAGGTTGGTACAGGAGATGAACAGCGCGTCGGGCGCGTCCACCACCGCCTCCCGCGCCATGTCGACCACGTCCCGGTACGCCACGCGCCAGATCTCCCTGGTGAGACCCATGTAGCAGCGTCCGGTGATGCCGATGCCGGCCTCGTCCAGATACTCCTCCAGGGAGTCGGTGACCGACTTGGTGTACGGGGTGACGATGGCGATCCGCCGGGCGTCGATCTCACGGAGCGCGTCCAGCATCGCGCCTGAGGTCGTCAGGGCCGGCACGTCTCCGGCTTCCGCCATGGCAGCCGCCATGGCCCGCTCACCGGCCGTACCGCCCACGAAACTGCCCGACGTGCAGGCATAGGCCACCACTTCGGGGGCCACGGCGCACAGCGCCCGGGTCGCCTCGCGCAGCGTCTCGTGCTCGCTGACCAGGCGGGCCAGGTCCAGGCTGACCTCCACTGGGACGAAGGGAGTTCGGGTCAGATGCAGGGACACGTCGTCCGGCACCCAGCGCCAGAGCTCACGGTCCAGTGCGAAGTCGAAGGGAGCGACGATTCCCACGCCGCGCTGCGGCAGCGGTCCGCCGAGGAAGGAGACGTCCATTTCGGGCCCCAAAAGAACGGAGGGGAAGGCTCATGGCCAGAAGGCCCCTGAGTCAAGGGAAGTCAGAGGAAAAGCAAAGCCGGTCAGAAGCCGGGACGCCGGGACAGATGTCTTTGTTGACGAAGGTAGTTTCTGCTCCCTACCGTGGTCAATCCCGCCAATGAGGCTGGTTCCCGTCACTCCCCCGGCTCACTCGTTCAGCCAACCGTCCCTGCGTTTCGAAACGGTTTCCTGCCTATGTCCGAGACCTGCGTTCTTGTCCTCGACGCCGAGCCCCTGCCGCGGCTCGACCGACTCGCGGGACGCGCGCGCGTCGTCCATGCCGACGAGAAGACCCTCGCCGGCCAACTACCCGAGGCCGACGTGCTGTTGGTCTGGGATTTCCTCTCCGACGCGGTGCGCGAGGCCTGGCCGGGCGACGGGCCGAGGCCACGCTGGGTGCACACGCCGAGCGCCGGGGTCGACCGGCTGCTGCCGGAGCTCGCCGACGGCCGCGACACCGTCATCACGAACGCACGAGGCGTCTTCGACCGGCCGATCGCCGAATACGTCCTCGGGCTGGTGCTGGCCATGGCCAAGGACTTCCGTGGCACCTGGGAATTGCAACGCCAGCGCCGCTGGCGGCACCGGGAGACGTTCCGGGTCGGCGGGAGCCGCGCCACGGTCGTCGGCTCGGGACCGATCGGCCGGGAAATCGGCCGCGCGCTGCTGGCACTCGGTGTCAAAGTGGACCTCGTCGGCCGGACAGCGCGGGACACGGACCCCGAATTCGGGCAGGTCCACAGCACCGCCTCGCTGCCCGCGCTGGTCGGCGAGGCCGACTGGGTCGTGTGCGTGGCACCGCTGACCCAGGAGTCGACGGGCATGTTCGACGCAGGGATGTTTGCGCGCATGAAGCCCGAGGCGCACTTCGTGAACGTGGGCCGGGGCGCCCACGTGGTCGAGGACGACCTGGTGGACGCGCTGCTGAAGCACCACATCAAGGGCGCAGCGCTGGACGTGTTCGCCGAGGAGCCGCTGCCCGCCGACAGCAGGCTCTGGGACGTACCGGGGCTGCTCATCTCGCCGCACATGAGCGGCGACACGGTCGGCTGGCGCGACGACCTGGCGGAGCAGTTCCTGGACAACTTCGACCGCTGGGAGGCGGGCGAACCGCTGCTCAACGTCGTCGACAAGCACCTGGGCTACGTCCCGACGGCACCCCCGGCGCCGAGCACCCCCTGAGCCGGGCCGGGGCGCGGGAAAAGGGTCGGTCCGGACCGAAGGGCGGTCCGGGCCGGCTCGGCCAGGGGTCCGGCGGCGCCTTTGCCGGGGCGTTCAGCCGGTCGGCCGGCCGGGTCGATTCCGTTCAGCCGGTTGGCTTACCACGTTCGTTTACCCGGTTCGCTTACAGCGTTCGTTTACCCCGTTTGTTTATCCCGGTTATTTACCCCGGTTCGTTTTACCGATTCGCTTTGCCGATTTGCTTTACCCGTTTGCTTTCCCGGTTCGTTTACCCGGTTCGCTTTGCCGGGCCCCTCGGCCGGGTGCCTCTTGTCCGTCTCGGTGCGGGCCGGGGCTCGTCGTCCTGTGGCACCCGCGCGTTGCGGGTGACCGGTCTCTCGGGAGGTTTCGTCATGTCCGATCTCAGCGCTCTGACCGCGACCCAGCTCGTGGCGGGCTACGAAACGGGGGACTTCACGCCCGTGGAGGTCACCAGGGCGGCGTTGGAGCGCGCGGCACAGACCCAGGAGCGCACCAACGCTTTCGTCCGCATCGACAGCGAGGAGGCGCTGCGGCAGGCCGAGGAGTCGGCGGGGCGCTGGCGGCGCGGCGAGCCCTCGGGCCCGGCCGACGGGGTGCCGGTGACCGTGAAGGACATCCTGCTCCAGCGCGGCGGCCCCACCTACAAGGGCTCCTGGGCCGTGGGCGAGTCCGGCCCCTGGGACGAGGACGCGCCCTCGGTCGCCCGGCTGCGGGAGAGCGGTGCCGTCTTCCTGGGCAAGACCACGACGCCCGAGTTCGGCTGGAAGGGCGTCACCGACAGCCCGCGGCACGGTGTGACCGGCAACCCGTACGCGCCGGAGCGCACCGCGGGCGGCTCCAGCGGTGGCAGCGCCGCGGCCGTCGCCACGGGGGCCGGGCCGCTGTCGCTGGGCACGGACGGCGGCGGCTCGGTGCGGATCCCCGCCTCGTTCTGCGGGATCTTCGCGCTGAAGCCCACCTACGGGCGGGTGCCCATCTACCCGGCGAGTGCCTTCGGGACGCTCGCGCACGTCGGCCCGATGACGCGGGACGCGGAGGACGCGGCGCTGCTGATGGACGTCATCAGCGCGCCCGACCCGCGCGACTGGTCGCACCTGGGCCCGGTGCCGCACAGCTTCCGCGGGGCGCTGGCCGGGGGCGCCGAAGGGGTGCGCGGGCTGCGGGTGGCGTTCTCCCCCGACTTCGGTGGCCGGGTGCGGGTGGACCCCCAGGTGGCGGCGGCGGTGCGGAGCGCTGTCGCACTGCTGGAGGAGCTGGGCGCCGTCGTGGAGGAGGCGGACCCGGGGTTCGCCGATCCGGTCGAGTCCTTCCACACTCTGTGGTTCAGCGGTGCGGCGCGGGTCACACAAGCTTTCAGCCAAGATCAGCGGGAGCGGCTGGATCCCGGCTTGCAGGAGATCTGCGCCGACGGTGCCGCGCGCAGCGCGCTGGAGTACCTCGCGGCCGTGGACGAGCGGATGGATCTGGGCCGGCTGATGGGAGCGTTCCATGAGCGGTACGACCTGCTGGTGACGCCGACCATGCCGATCACCGCCTTCGAGGCGGGCGTCGAGGTGCCGGAGGGCTCCGGGCTGACCAGGTGGACGGGGTGGACGCCGTTCTCGTACCCGTTCAACATGACGCAGCAGCCAGCCGCCTCGGTGCCCTGCGGTGTCGATGGCGCCGGGCTGCCGGTTGGAGTGCAGCTGGTCGGCCCGCGGCATGCGGACGCGCTGGTGCTGAGTGCCTCGCACGCGCTGTACGAGGCCGGGGTCGCGGCCCAGGTGCCCTCGGCGGTGGACTGAGCGAGCGCCGCCCCTGGGCGGAATGCCGGTGAGACCGCGGGTGGAACGCCGGCGACGTGGAGTGCCGGTGACGCGCGTGGGATGCCGGTGAACCGGCTGGACGCCCGTTGGGGGCCGACCCCCAACGGGCAACTTTCTCAGGCTCGGCGGAAGTTGAGCGTCTCGCCGATGGCGCCGGAGCGCCAGAGGTCCTGGCAGGCTTCCGCCATGGCATCGAGGCCCTCGACGATCTGCCCCCAGACGATGCCGGGCACCCAGCCGGCGTCGCCGTTGATCAGGAGGTTGTTGCGCTCATAGAAGAGGGCGAGGTCGATGACGGTGGCCTGATTGGCGTGGGCCGCCTGTGTGCCCTGCTGTTCGGCCGCGGCCTCGTACCCGTACCCCGGAGTGGCCAGCTGCGTGTTGGAGAACGTGAAATAGCAGAGGTCGCCCGGGATGGGGGTGATGGTCGGATTCTCCAGCGGCGGCTCCTGCGGGGCGAAGGGGGGAATGAGGGCGTAGATCTCGTTACGCGCATACTTCGCGTGGTAGACATCGCCGCCCAGCGGCAGCGCATCCCACACCGCCGCGCAAGTGATCGGTGCGCGGTCGTCGAGCAGCTTTGCCGTGCAGCTCACTCCCCGCTTGTCCAACGACACTTCAATGAAGCGCTCAGCCATCGTGCCTCCGCACCAGGGTGGTCATTTACCTGCTAATGGTGACGCAGATGACGCCCTGAGCGCGACCCCATAACGGCTTGAAATTATCTGCATATCTACGGGACCCCTGGGTATACGCGCGCCCATGGCTCCACCACAGAAGAACAACACGGCAGGTGCCGGGAGACGTTTGAGCCGTCGGTCGCTGCTCGCCGGAGCGGCGTCCTTGAGTGCGGTGAGTGCGCTCGGCGCAACAACCGCATGCAGCCGGGTGTCCAGTGCGGACACCGAGAACGGGGGAGATCTTCTGGAGCGGCTGAAGGCCCAGGGAACAGTGAAGCTGGGCCTCGCCGGTGAACAGCCCTACAGCTACATCGACAAGGACGGCGAGCTGACCGGAAGCTCACCGGCCATCGCACGCGTCATCTTCCAGCGGCTGGGTGTGCCGCACGTCCAGCCGTTCCCGACCGAGTTCAACTCGCTGATCCCGGGGCTCAACTCGCAGCAGTTCGACGTGGTCGCGGCCGGTATGTACATCACGCCCGACCGCTGCAAGCAGGTCCTCTTCGCCGACCCCGAGTACGAGATGCGCGACGCGTTCATCGTCCGCAAGGGGAATCCGAAGAACCTGCACAACTACGCGGACATCAAGAAGGCCGGCGCCAAGATGGCCACCGGCACCGGGTACGCGGAAATCTCGTACGCCGCCGAGGTGGGCATCAAGGAGTCGGAAATTCTCCTGCTGCCCGACCAACTGGCCGGACTCCTTGCCGTGGAACAGGGCCGGGCCGACGTATTCGCCGGTACGGCCGTCACCGTTCGCAACGTGGTCAACCAGACCAAAAGCCGGAAGGCCGAGTACACCAAGGCTTTCACCCCGAAACTGGACGGAAAGCCCGATCTGGGTACCGGCGCGTTCGCGTTCCGTAAGACGGAAACCAAACTCCGGGACGCGTTCAACCGCGAGCTGCACAAGATGAAGAAGAGCGGTGAACTTCTCCGGCTCATGAAGCCCTTCGGCTTCCTGCCGAACGAGATGACCAAAATGACCGCGAAGGAGCGTTGCGCATGACGGACCTCACCGCGGGCTTGTGGGAGCTGCTCTTCAAAGGAGTCTGGGTCACCGTCCAGCTGACCGTCTTCAGCGCGGCGCTGGGCGCGTTCGTCGCCTTCGTGGTGGGCGTCGCCAGGACCCACCGGCTGTGGATAGTCAGGTTCCTCTCCGGCCTGTACATGGAGATATTCCGCGGCACCTCGGCACTGGTGCTGATGTTCTGGATGTTCTTCGTCCTGCCGATGGCGTTCGGCTGGCAGCTGGTGCCGATGTGGGCGGCGGTGCTCGCGCTCGGTCTGTCGTACGGCGCCTACGGCTCGGAGATCGTGCGCGGCGCGCTGGCCGCCGTGGCTCCGGCCCAGCAGGAAGCGGGCATCGCGCTCAGCTTCTCGCCCTGGCAGCGGCTGACGAAGATCCTGCTGCCGCAGGCGTGGCCGGAGATGATCCCGCCCGCCAACAACCTGCTGATCGAGCTGCTCAAGGGCACCGCGCTGGTGTCCGTGCTGGGCGTCGGCGACATCACCTTCGGGGCCGCACTGGTGCGCAACGCGCTCGGTGAGAGCGCCCCGGTCTACACGATCATCCTGGTCATGTACTTCGTCCTGGCCTTCCTGCTGACGCGCGTGATGCGCGCCGTCGAGCGGAAGGCGAAGGCGGGCATCGGCCAGGCCCCGGAGAAGGGCAATGGCTTGCGCAAGCTCAGCGTCCGGCAGGCGACCGCCATCTCCCGCTCCAGCTCAGGGGGTGCGGCCTGATGAATTGGGACTGGTCCGCTGTCGGTGACTTCATGCCGCGCTTCTGGGACGGCGTGCTCGTCACGCTCCAGGCGCTGGTACTCGGCTCGCTGATCGCCTTCGCGCTCGGCCTGATCTGGGCGATGGCCCAGCGCTCGCCGCTGAAGGTGGTCCGCTGGCCGGTGATGGTCGTCACCGAGTTCATCCGCAACACCCCCCTGCTGGTACAGCTGTTCTTCCTCTTCTATGTGCTGCCGGAGTGGAGCGTGACGCTGTCCGCGCTCACCACCGGTGTCATCGGCCTGGGGCTGCACTACTCGACGTACACCGCGGAGGTCTACCGCGCCGGTATCGACGGGGTGCCGAAGGGGCAGTGGGAGGCGTGCACCGCGCTGAGCCTGCCGCGCGGCCGTACGTGGAGCGCCGTGATCCTGCCGCAGGCGATCCGCCGCGTGGTGCCCGCGCTGGGCAACTACGTGATCGCGATGCTGAAGGACTCCCCGATGATCGCGGTGATCGGCGCGCTCGAAATGCTCGGGCAGGCCCGGCAGTTCACCGCGTCCACCTTCCAGCCGACCGAGCCGATCACAGTCGTCGGCATCGCCTTCATCCTCATCGCCTACCCGGCATCCCTGCTGATGCGAGCCCTGGAGCGTCGTCTTGTCCGCTGAGAAGAACCCGAGCACGACCGCGAACGGCGGTACGAACCCGGCCGTCGACGGCAGTGAACTGATCAAGTTCGACAACGTCACCAAGCGCTACGGCAGCAACGTGGTGCTGGACAACCTCTGTTTCGACGTGTCCTCCGGCAAGCACGTCACCCTCATCGGCCCCTCCGGATCCGGCAAGACCACGATCCTGCGGCTGCTGATGACCCTGGTGAAGCCCGACGAGGGCACCATCAAGGTGGCGGGCGAGTACCTCTCCCACGAGGAGCGGAACGGCAAGCTCGTGCCGGCGGGCGAGAAGCACCAGCGCGAGGTGCGCAAGAACATCGGCATGGTCTTCCAGCAGTTCAATCTCTTCCCCAACATGAAGGTGCTGCGCAACATCACCGAGGCACCGGTCCACGTGCTGGGGCTGGGCAAGGACGAGGCCGAGCAGCGCGCCCGCGAGCTGCTGGAGATGGTGGGTCTGACCGATCACATCGACAAGTACCCCAGCCAGCTCTCCGGCGGTCAGCAGCAGCGCGTGGCCATCGCCCGCGCGCTCGCCATGCGCCCGCAGGTGCTGCTGCTTGACGAGGTCACCTCGGCGCTCGACCCGGAGCTGGTGGCCGGGGTGCTGGACGTGCTGCGCGACATCGCACACTCCACGGACATCACCATGCTCTGTGTCACCCACGAGATGAACTTCGCCCGGGACATCTCCGATGACGTGCTGATGTTCGACGCGGGCCGGGTGATCGAGTCCGGTGCGCCGGAGAAGATCTTCACCGACCCCGAGCACGAGCGGACCAGGGAATTCCTCAGCGCCGTTCTGTGACGGTCCGGCCGGCGCTCCGCAGGGCCGCCGAGCCTCCCCGACACGCAGCCGAGCCCGCGCCGTACCCGGCGTGGGCTCGGCGGTGTGTCGGAAGAACGCGGCGAGGACAGGGTCCCGCGCGTTCCCTGCCGACACCGGCGGGGGGCGCGCCAAAGGGCGCACAAGGGGGCGCATTCAGCCGTCTGGCATATGCCGATAGCGGCAACAGCCCCGTGCTCGTACAGCGTTGACCGCTATCGTGAAACAGGAAGCCGTGACCGCACGGAGCGGGCACGGTACAAACGGTCACAACCTTCAGGGGGACACCGTGGCGCTACTCCAACCACCCGGAGGCCCGTCCGAGGAGCCGGGACGGGAGCCGGTCACGCCCTTCGGCTCGGTGCGGCACGCCCTGCGGGTGCTGGAGACCGTCGCCCGGTACCGGGACGGCGTCAACGAGGAAGCCATCGCCCGCACTGCCGAGCTGCCCGCGAGCCAGCTGGAGCAGCTGCTGCGGATGCTGTGCCGGGAGGGCTATCTGGACCAGCTGGATGACGGTTCGTACGTCGTCGGCGAGGCGCTGGTGCTGCTGGGCTCCGGCGTGGACCGGGCCCGTGCGCTGCGCGAGCGCTTGCAGGCCACGCTGGACGAGCTGCGGGACACCGTGGGCGCGGCGGTCTACTTCGGCTGCTATCAGGACGGAGAGCTGGAGAACACCCAGGTCGCCGACGGCCCCACGACACCCGCGGTCAACCAGTGGGTGGACTTCCGCTCGGCCGCGCACGCGACCGCGATCGGCAAGTGCCTGCTCAGCCAGCTCGACCACGACCGGCGCCTCGACCACCTCTCCCGCCACAAGACTCCGCGGCTCACCTCCCGGACGATCACCGACGAACGGCTGCTGCTGACCGCGCTCGACCGGCAGCCGCCGACCGTCCCGGTGCTCGACCTCCAGGAGTACGCGGTGGGCACGGTCTGCGCCGCGGTCCCGGTGACGGCCGGCTCCGCGGTCAGCTGTCTGGCGCTCTCGCTCCCCGTCGCCCAGGCGCACCGGCTGCGCAGGGCGGCCGAGGTGCTGAGCCAGCGGGCCGCGCCGGTGATGCTGTCGCTGGCGATCTGAGACGGCACAGGAAAGTCTGCGAGCACGACTGTGGCCCCCTTGGAAACCAAGGGGGCCACAGTCTGTATGTACGCCGCCAGGGACTCGAACCCCGGACCCGCTGATTAAGAGTCAGCTGCTCTAACCAACTGAGCTAGCGGCGCCCGTCGCCGTTTCCGGCCGACGACAGAAATACTACCCCCTCCCGGAGGGTGCTGATGACCACCCGCCCCCTGTGCCGGGGGCGCCGGTCGGGCCCGCTCCAGGACGCCGGCCGTATGGCGTCCACCACACCGGCTCCGGGCAGCGGAATCCGGCACGGCGCACTCGGTGTGGCGTCAGATGGGGAGGGTCAGCCCCGGCTCCCTGCGCCGCAGCGAGCCCAGCATCAGCAGCACCGAGCCGGCCAGCGCCCAGCCGGCGAGCACCAGCAGCGGGGTGCCGAGGGCATTGCCGGAGAAGTACACGATGTTGCGTACGGCGCTGGTGCCGGCGCCGGTCGGGATCCAGTCGCCGATGGCCCGCCAGAAGGACGGGATCAGATGCTTCTGGAACGCGCCGCCCGCGCTGGGGTTGCCCAGCACCACGAAGATCAGCACCGCGACGCCGATCCCGACGACGCCCAGGAACGCCTCCAGCGCGAGCGTGCACGCCGCCGTACCGAAGACCAGCAGCGCGCCCAGCCACCACAGCGCCACGAAGTGCCCCGGCAGCGCGTGCAGCACCGGGTCGACGATGATCGCCCCGCCGAGCCCGGAGAGGATCGCGTACCCCGCGGTGCCCGCCAGCCGCAGCGCGCCGAGCCCCGGCCTGGCCGGACGCGTACCGGCCAGCACCCCCATCAGGGAGGCCAGCAGATAGCCGCCGACGAGCCAGCCGACGATCAGGTAGAACGCGGTCAGGCTCTCGTAGTCCTGCCTGCCCGAGGGGGTGATGTCGACCACGCTCAGCTGCCGGTGCTGCTCGGCGGCCACCCGCTCGCCGACCTTGCGCAGCGCCTGGGCCTGCGGGCCGCCGGCGGCGGAGGCGACCAGCAGGGTGTCCCGGCCGCCCCGCGGGCTCATCAGATAGCCGCCCTCCGCGTTCCGTTCCCTGATGCGTTCGCGCGCCGTCCGCTCGTTCTTGACGACGGTGACGGCCAGCGGGTCGCCCGGCAGCCGGTCGAGCTGTGCTGCGGCCTTCCGGGGCGCGGCGACGGCGACCGGGATGCCCTGCGGGTCGGGGTGGTGGAAGGAGCCGATGTAGGAGAGCAGGAAGCCCAGTTGAACCAGGAACACCCCCACGACCAGCGCGAGCGTGCCGGGGGTGAGCCCACCGCGGGGGCCGGGGCCCGGAGCGGCGTTGTGCCGGGGCGGCATGGACGGCATCGACGACATGAAGGCATTCCCTTATCGGTGCCCTTGGGGTAAGAGTCTCCATCCATACCGCATCACCCGGTTCATCCCCCGCTGTTGGGGTTCCGGGCGCGCCGTGCTGCTGCGTCGCGTGACGCACAGCCGTGCCATCGGCGAAACTCATGGCATGCCCGCACCCCTCACGCGGCCGGCCCTCGGCCGCGCCCTCCTCGCACGTCAACTCCTCATCGAGCGCGCCAAGATGCCGGTACGGGACGCCGTCGAGCATCTGGTCGGCATCCAGGCACAGGCGCCCAAGCCCCCGTACTTCGCGCTGTGGAGCAGGGTGGCCGGTTTCGACCCGCGGGAGCTGTCGCTGCTGCTGGAGGGCCGCGAACTGGTCAGGCTCAGCGTCATGCGCGGCACCGTCCACCTGGTCACCGACCGCGACGCGCTCCAGCTGCGCGCCCTCACCCAGCCGCTGCACGAGAACGCGGTGCGCACCAACCTCGCCACGCAGCTGGGCGGCGCCGACCCCGGGCAGGTGGCCGATGCGGCCCGCGAGCTGCTCGCTGCCGAGCCGCTGACCGGCAGCCTGCTCGGGGCCCGCCTCCAGGAGCGGTGGCCCGATGTGGAGGCACGCGCGCTGGCGATGACCGCACGCTATCTGCTGCCGCTGGTGCAACTGCCACCGCGCGGGCTGTGGGGCCGCTCGGGACAGCCGGTGGTCGACACCGTGGAGCGGTGGCTGGGGCGGCCCCTGGCGGCCGAGCCCTGCGTGGAGTCGATGGTGCTGCGCTATCTGGGCGCCTTCGGCCCGGCGTCCGTACGGGACGCGCAGACCTGGTCGGGACTGACCCGGCTCGGCGAGGTGCTGGACCGGCTGCGGCCCCAGCTGCGGGTCTTCCACGACGAGGCGGGCCGCGAGCTGTTCGACCTGCCCGACGCGCCCCGGCCCGACGCCGAACTCCCGCTGCCGGTCCGCTTCCTGGCCGAGTACGACAACATCATCCTCTCCCACGCCGACCGCACCCGGCTCCTGGACGAGCCGGTCCGGCGCGCCCTTGCGAGCAAGAACGGCCAGGTGCCCGGCACTTTCCTGGTGGACGGACGGGTGCGCGGCACCTGGAAGGCGGACACCAGCCGCCGCACGGCGACCCTCACCCTCACCCCCTTCGAGCGGCTGAGCGACGAGGCACAGGCCGCGCTGGCCGCCGAGGGCGAGCAGTTGCTGGCGTTCGCCACCGACGGCCGCCCGGGGCCGCACCCGGTCACCTTCACCGCACCCCGCGCCCTGGGGCCCGCGTAGGCTGGCGGCCGAAGGCGGGTTGCGGAGGACGAGGGGGACGAGGAGGACAGGGTGCGCGGCCGGGGAAGGCTCGGGGAGATCCAGGAGCGGATCAAAAGGCTGATCATCGACGAGCGGCTGCCGCCCGGCGCCCCAATGCCCACGGAGACGGAGCTGATGGAGCGGCTGGAGGTGAGCCGCAACTCCGTGCGCGAGGCCCTCAAGGCGCTCCAGGCGATGGGCATCGTGGAGATCCGGCACGGCTTCGGTACGTACGTCGGCGCCATGTCCATGGCCCCCATGACCGAGGGACTCTCCTTCCGTACCGTCGCCGGGCACTACCGCGGCGAGGACAGCCTGCTGCAGCTGCTGGAGCTGCGCGAGGCGGTGGAGACGGGGCTGATGGCGCGGCTGGTCGCCGGCCCCGAACAGCTGGCCGAACTGGAGCGGCTGGCCGGCCGGATGCGCCGCGAGGCGGAGGCCGGGCAGGTGCGGGCCGAGACCGACCGGGCCTTCCACTCGGCGCTCTACGCCGGGCTGGGCAACTCACTGCTGAGCGAGGTGCTGGACGCCTTCTGGGACGCCTTCCACCGGGTGCGCACGGATCTGGCCGAGCTGCACCCGGATCCGCTGGTGACCTGGCAGCAGCACGCGGCGATCCTCGACGCCGTACGGGACGGCGACATGCGGCGCGCGGAGGAGGCGGTCCGCGCGCACTTCGGCAACATCAGGGAGCGGTTGCGTTCCACCGCGCCGGACGCCACCACACGGCAGCCACGGTTTGATGACTCCTCCATCACATCTGCCGCTTCCATAACGCCCCAAGGGCGCTAAACCGCCCCTTCCGCTCTTGCGTTCATGTGCCAAGTTGTAGAACCTGACGTGCGGTTACCGATCGGTCCGTACCGTGCTGCGGGGGCACGGGAACACGGGGACCCCGGGACCTGGGAACGCTGAGACCGACATACGCCGCGACTTGAGCGGGGGCCAGGACGCGGGTCCGGCACGAGAGCACGCGCGGATGTGTGCGTGCGGGGGGACAGAAGCATGACCACGCCGCGCATGGGCGGCCCGCAGTCGCAGGGGTACGACGACCAGGACCCGACGCAGACGGCGCAGCTGCGCATACCCAGGCCGCCGATACCGAGCGAACAGCAGCATTCCCAGCAGCACTCCAGCCGGTTAGCCGCCCCCCATCGCTCCCGCTCCCGAAGACCCTCCCAGCACCCCTGGGAGCGTGCCGCACCCCGCTACGACTACGAGCACTACAGCCGCCTCGCCGGCCCGCTCACCCGGCCGGAGCCCTGGGCGCCCTACCGGGTGCGGTACCGCAGTCTGCTGGCCGACGAGCCGCACCGGTTCCGCGCGGGGTTCCTGCTCTGTCTGGCGCCGCTGCTGTCGGCCGGGCTGCTGGTCTGGCTGATGCAGCCGGACCACTGGACGCGCCGCGACGCGGGCGAGGTCTCCGACCTCGTGCTCAAGCTGGACGTCGTCATGCTCGTCTCGATCGGTCTGATCGAGCTGTTCCGCACGCTGAACGTGCTCTCCAACGCGCACGCCACCCTGGTGGCCCGCGACCCGGTACCCGTGGTGCCCGAGACCGGCACCCGCGTCGCCTTCCTCACCTCGTTCGTGCCCGGCAAGGAGCCGATCGAGATGGTCACCAGGACCCTGGAGGCGGCCGTACGGGTACGGCACCGCGGCACCATGCACGTCTGGCTGCTGGACGAGGGCGACGACCCCGAGGTCAAGGAGGTCTGCCGGCGGCTGGGGGTGCACCACTTCTCCCGTAAGGGGGTCGCCAAGTGGAACACCGCAAAAGGGGCCTTCCGCGCCAGGACCAAGCACGGCAACTACAACGCCTGGCTGGACGCGCACGGCGACGACTACGACTTCTTCGCCGGGGTCGACACCGACCACGTACCGCTGCCCAACTACCTGGAGCGGATGCTCGGTTACTTCCGCGACCCGGACGTCGGCTTCGTCATCGGCCCGCAGGTCTACGGCAACTACGACAACTTCGTCACCAAGGCGGCCGAGAGCCAGCAGTTCCTCTTCCACGCCCTCATCCAGCGCGCCGGCAACGCTTACGACGCGCCGATGTTCGTCGGCACCAGCAACGCCGTGCGCATCTCGGCGCTGAAGGCCATCGGCGGCCTCTACGACTCCATCACGGAGGACATGGCCACCGGCTTCGAGATGCACCGCCACCGCAACCCGGCCACCGGCAACAAATGGCGCTCCGTCTACACCCCTGACGTGCTGGCCGTCGGTGAGGGGCCCAACGCCTGGACGGACTTCTTCACCCAGCAGCTGCGCTGGTCCCGCGGCACCTACGAGACGATCCTCAAGCAGTACTGGCGCGGCCTGGGCAGCATGCCGCCCGGCAAGCTGTTCAACTACACGCTGCTGATGCTCTTCTACCCGGCCTCGGCGCTCAACTGGATCCTGGCCGCACTGTCCTGCGCACTCTTCCTCGGCATGGGCGCCTCCGGCGTGCAGATCGACCCCACCATCTGGATGGCGCTGTACGGCAACGCCACCGCGCTGCAGATCGGGCTGTACATCTGGAACCGGCGGCACAACGTCTCCCCGCACGAGCCGGAGGGCTCGGGCGGGCTGGCCGGGATGCTGATGTCCGCGCTGTCGGCGCCGATCTACGCGCGCTCACTCTTCGACACGGTGCTGCGCCGCAAGAGCAAGTTCGTCGTCACGCCGAAGGGCAACTCGGCCAGTCCTGACACCCTGTTCGGCACCTTCCGGGTGCATCTGTTCTTCATCGCGGTCTTCGGGGGGTCGCTCGTCGGCTCCCTCTTCCTGGGCCACGACCACCCCGCGATGCTCACCTGGGCCGCGCTCGCGCTGCTGATCACGGCGGCGCCGATCGTCGGCTGGCGGTCCACGGTGCGGGCGGAGAAGCGGCGCCGCAAGTCGCGCCGGGCACGCCGGAGGAGGTCGGCGGCGGCGCCCGCCGCCGGCTCCCCACCGCCCGCGCCCTCGCCCTCGTCCGCGCCCGCGCCTGAACCTGCGTACGACCAGCACATGCACCACACCGCGCTTGGGGGACACGAACGATGACGACCCGACGGAGCCGCCGCCGCGAAGCCGGGGCCAAGAAGCGGCGGGCCCGGCGCATAGCCATCGGCACGGCAGTCGTGCTGCTCATCGCCGGGTTCAACGGCCCGGCGCTGTACAGCTTCGCGTCGGCCAAGTACCACGACTACGAGATCAACCAGCCCGAGTACAAGGCCGCGAAGGGCCACTGGCAGATCGTCCAGATCCCCGAGAAGTACCGGATCAACACGATCCACGCGGCCCTGCTGCACACCGGGAAGGTGCTGCTGGTGGCGGGCTCGGGCAATGACGCGGCGAACTTCAAGGCCAAGAGCTTCCGCACCGTGCTGTGGGACCCGGCGAAGAACACCTTCAAGAACATCCCCACCCCCAACGACCTGTTCTGCTCCGGGCACAACCAGCTGCCCGACGGCAAGCTGCTGGTCGCGGGCGGCACCCAGCGCTACGAGACGCTCAGGGGCGATGTGAAGAAGGCCGGCGGGCTGATGTTCCTCTACAACGAGAACCCCGACCGGGGCCTGACGGTCAAGAAGGGCACCCGCTTCACCGGGCGGAAGAGCGGCAAGACGTTCGTCGCGCAGCACACCGTGCTCCTCCCGCGCGCGAAGAAGGTCAAGAACCGCAGGACGGGCAAGGTCGAGGTGGTGCACAGCGTCACCCGGGTCTACGCCGAGGCGGCGAAGAAGGGCCGCAAACACCAGACGGGGACCGAGGACCAGTACCGGGTCAGCGGCCTGAAGGGCGCGTGGAAGCGGAACGTCTACGGCGTCGCGCAGAAGATGTCCTTCGACAAGAAGGACTTCCAGGGCATCAAGGACGCCTACGAGTTCGACCCGGTGGCCGAGCGCTACATCACCGTCGATCCGATGAACGAGGCCCGCTGGTACCCCACCCAGCTCACCCTCCAGGACGGCAGGGTGCTGACCGTCTCCGGGCTGGACGACATCGGCCAGGTCGTCCCCGGCAAGAACGAGATCTACGACCCGAAGACGAAGAAGTGGCACTACATGCCCACCACCCGATTCTTCCCCACCTACCCGGGGCTGCATCTGATCGGTGAGAACCGGGTCTTCTACAGCGGCACCACCGCCGGCTACGGGCCGGCCGACAAGGGCCGGACCCCCGGCATCTGGAACCTGAAGACGAACCGGTTCACCAAGATCCCCGGAATGAGCGATCCGGACGTCCTGGAGACCGCGATGTCCGTACCGCTGCCGCCCACCCAGTCGCGCAAGTTCATCGTCGAGGGCGGCGGCGGGGTCGGCGAGTCCGACAAGACCACCGACAAGACCCGCATCGTGGACCTCAAGAGCGACACCCCGCGCTTCCACGACGGGCCCAGGCTCTACGACAAGGTCCGCTACCCCAGCAGCGTCATCCTGCCGGACGACACCGTGCTGACGACCAACGGCGCAGGGCGGTACCGGGGCAAGAGCGACAGCAACGTCCTGAAGGCCGCGATCTACCACCCCAAGAGCAACACCTTCAAGGAGGCCGCCGCTCCGCTCGTGGGCCGCAACTACCACTCCGGCGGGCTGCTGCTGCCCGACGGCCGGGTGATGACCTTCGGCTCGGACTCGCTGTACGCGGACAAGGCCAACACCAAGCCGGGGACGTTCGACCAGCGGATCGAGATCTACACGCCGCCGTATCTGCACCAGGGCAAGCGGCAGCCTGAGCTGCGGGATGCCGGCGGCGGCAGCGCGCGGACGCTGCCGCCCGGCGGCCGGCTCTCCTTCAAGAGCAAGGACGCCGCCTCGCTGAAGAAGCTGCGGCTGGTGCGGCCCGGCTCCTTCACGCACGTCACGAACGTGGAGCAGTCGTCCGTGGCCCTGAAGCTGAAGAAGTCCCGCGATGGGAGAGTGACCACGACCATCCCTGACGACCCGTCCTTGGTGACCCCGGGCTGGTGGATGGTCTTCGGCGTGGACGGGGACGGGGTGCCGTCCAAAGCACGGTGGGTCAAAGTGGGCGTCGACCCCGACGCGGGGCACCCGCCGGTGACAGCGGGGGACCCGAAGTAGCGTTCCGGGTAGGGGGTGCCCCTACCTGTCGTTCGCGGTCTGCGCGTTCGTTGTGGCTTGTCGCGCAGTTCCCCGCGCCCCTGACGGGGCGCAACTCCTGCGTACGCCAGATGCAGGGCTCAGCCCTTGGTATTGCGGGCCAGTTCCAGGGCATAGGACGGCCACCACGTACCCGGCGAGGGGCCGCCGCGGCACTGGCCGTCGGACTCGCCGGGGCGCTTGACCCACAGGTAGGCGTCCACCGCCTTGTGCCCCGTCCTGGTGGTGGGCGCTTCACCAAGCGCCCGCCCCCGCGGATTGCACCAGCTCTCCTCCCCGCCCCCGCGCAGCGGCCCGTTGCCGTTCCGGCTGGTGTCGATCACGAAGTGTTTGCCGCCGGCCTTCGCCGACAGCTTCTCGCCGTAGGCGACGTTCGAGGCGGTGGTCTGGAAGTTGGAGACGTTCAGCGCGAACCCGTCGGCCTTGTCGATGCCGGAGCGGTTGAGCGGCTCGACCAGAGCGCCGGGGTCCCGGACCCAGTCCGGATTGCCCGCGTCCAGATACACCTTCGTGTCCGGGAGCTGCTTGAGGCGGTCGACGGCGCCCGAGAGGAGCCCGTAGCGCTCCTCCTTCAACTCGGGCGCGGCGCAGTCGCCGGACACCGTGTGGGCCAGCGCGTCCGGCTCCACGATGACGGTGGCGGCCCGGTCGCCGATCCCCTCGGCGACATCGTCCACCCAGCGCCGGTACGCCGCCGCGTCGTCCGCGCCGCCCTTGCTGTACTGCCCGCAGTCGCGGTGCGGGACGTTGTAGAGGACGAGCAGCGCGCTGCGGTCCGCGGCGGCCGCGGCCTTGGTGACGCGGGCCGTGTGCCCGCGCGGGTCGGCGGCGTCGATCCACTCGGCCGCCGGCTGCCTGGCGATCTTCTCCAGCTGTGCGGCCTGCCCCGCCTCGCCGTCCTCGGCGTAAGTGCGGGCCTGCCGCGCGGCGTTCCCCTCGGGGTCGACCCAGTACGGGGCCACCGACTTGGGGCGCTGCCGCACTGTCGGCCCCGCCTGCTCGTCGTCGCCCGAGCCGCCGCCCGAGGAGCACCCGGCCAGCAGCAGCGCCGCGACTGTCGTCCCCGCGGCCAGGAGCCGGTGGGCTCTGCCGTACATCCGCTCCCCCTCGTCGGCTGCGTACTCGGAATCAGGCTGTGTTCTGGACCACCCGGGACGGTCTCATCGTGTCACAACTCCCGTCTCCTCCAAGTTCGTTCGGCCGCTCGGCGCACTCGTTGTGACGGAGCCCTTATTGACAGTGCGCATGTCAGCTGGGAGTCTCCGGAGCGGCAAACTTCCATATTGAGGCGACAGAGCTCAGGAACCCGGTGCGAATCCGGGACGGTCCCGCCACTGTGTCCGCAGCCGCCCCCGACGGCTGCGGGAGTCAGGAACTGACCTGTCGCTTCTCCACCGATGGGGCGTGGAAACCCCAGGAGGAGGCACGCGGATGTCCCCGCACACCGTCGGCACGACCGTCGTACCTGAGAGCGCCGCCGCACACCCGGCAACCGTCAGGACCCGCGACTGGCTCATCGTCGCCGCCGCCGCGATCGTCGCACTGATCGCGCTGTACGCCGTCTTCATCGACAACGGCAACCTCGTCTCCGCCACCGGCTCCTATCTGCACGAGTTCTCGCACGACGGCCGTCATCTGTTCGGCGCCCCCTGCCACTGACCGATCGGGGGTCGCTCGACATGTCCGTCTCCGCACAGCCAACTCCCTACCCCCTGCTGCCTCTTCTCGGCCGCGGCCTCGCGGCCGGCGGGATCGCGGGGCTGGCCTCGGGGCTGTTCTCCCTGCTGCTCGCCGAGCCCCTGATGGACCGGGCGATCCGGCTGGAGGAGAAACGCTCGGCGGCCGAAGCCGCACACTCCCACGCGGGCCACTCGGGGCACAGCCATGCCGCCGAGGCCGAGGAGATCTTCAGCCGGGGCACCCAGCACCTCGGCCTGGTGGTCACCGCGGTGGTGGCGGGGCTGGCGATCGGGGTGTTCTTCACCCTGGCGCACGCCCTTGTGCACCGCTCGGCGGCCCGCGACGACGGCCGCGGCTGGCAGCGCGCCATGGGCCTGGCCGGTGCGGGGTTCCTCGCGCTGTCCCTGCTCCCGGCGCTGCGCTACCCCGCCAACCCGCCCGGCGTCGGTGACAGCGGCACCGTCGCCGAACGGCAGGGCCTGTGGCTGGCCGCGCTGGTCATCGGCGTACTGGGCATGGTGCTGGCACACCAGGTGCACCAGCGCCTCGGGCGCGCCGGACACGGGCTGCCGGTACGCCAGTTGGGGGCCGCGGCAGCCGTCGTGGCCACTCTGGGGGCGCTCTTCCTGCTGCCGGGCAACCCGGACCCGGTCCCGGTCTCCGCCACCCTGCTGTGGGACTTCCGGGTGCTCTCGCTGGCCGGGCACCTGGTCCTGTGGGCCGTGCTGGGCGCGGCGTTCGCGGCCCCGGCGCTGCGGTCAGCGAAGGCCGCGAAGCGGGAGGGCGCGCCCGAGTCCCGGTAGGGATTCAGATCCGGTGCAGGGATTCAGATCCGGTCGACGAGGTCCGCGATCGAATCCACGACGCGGGAGGGGCGGTAGGGATAGCGCTCGACCTCGTCGGGCCGGGTCAGCCCGGTCAGCACCAGGAACGTCTCGAGGCCCGCCTCCATACCGGCGCGGACGTCGGTGTCCATCCGGTCACCGATCATGGCGCTGGTCTCGGAGTGGGCGCCGATCGCGTTGAGCCCGGCCCGCATCATCAGCGGGTTGGGCTTGCCGACGAAGTACGGGTGCTGGCCCGTTGCCTTGGTGATGAGGGCCGCGACCGAGCCGGTGGCGGGCAGCGCACCCTCCGCCGAAGGGCCGGTCTCGTCGGGGTTGGTGGCGATGAACCGGGCGCCGTCGTTGATCAGCCGGATCGCCCGGGTCAGCGCCTCGAAGCTGTAGGTGCGGGTCTCGCCGAGGACGACGTAGTCGGGGTCGGCGTCCGAGAGTACGTATCCGATGTCGTGCAGGGCCGTCGTCAGCCCGGCCTCCCCGATGACGTAGGCCGTTCCGCCGGGACGCTGGTCGTCCAGGAACTGCGCGGTGGCCAGCGCCGAGGTCCAGATGTTCTCCGTCGGCACGTTCAGACCAATACGGGACAGCCGGGCGTGCAGGTCCCGCGGGGTGTACATCGAGTTGTTCGTGAGCACCAGGAACGGCCGCCCCGACTCCTTGAGCCGCTTGATGAACGAGTCGGCCCCGGGGACGGGGATCCCCTCGTGCATCAGCACACCGTCCATGTCGGTGAGCCAGGACTCGATGGGCTTGCGCTCTGCCACGGATGGACTCCTGCCAGGTCGTGGTGGTCCGGCCGGCGGGGACGTACAGCGATGGACGGAAACCGGCCGCCGCGCTCAGCGTAACGGCACCGGCCGGTGCTGGTCAGCCGGGACGTACGGCCCCGAGTGCGGCGGGTGCCCGGGTGTGACGTTCCGACGCATTACCGCTGCGTAGCGCTTCCGTTGAGGCCCGCGGGCGGGTACGGGCGGTACGGGAGGCGGGGTGCGTGCCCGCGCCCGGCGGGCTTTGCGAGGGTGGGGGCATGAACCGCATGGACACCACCGTCACGCCGCTCCGCGTCGGGCTGCTCGGCTTCGGCCTGGCCGGATCGGTCTTTCACGCCCCGCTGATCGCCACCACCCCGGGGCTGGTCCTCGACACCGTCGTCACCTCGGACCCGGAGCGCCAGAAGCGCGCCCGGGAGGCCGGCGGCCCGGACGGTGAGGTGCGGACGGTCGCGTCGCCGGACGAGCTGTTCGCCGAGGCCGACAGATACGACCTGGTGGTGGTCGCCACCCCGAACCGCACCCACGTACCGCTGGCGCACCGCGCCCTGGACGCCGGGCTGCCGGTCGTGGTGGACAAACCGCTGGCCCCGACCGCGGCGCAGGCCAGGGAGCTGGCGGCGAAGGCCGAGTCGCGCGGGCTGCTGCTGGCGCCGTTCCAGAACCGCCGCTGGGACAACGACTTCCTGACCCTGCGCTCGCTGCTGGGCCGGGACGCGCTGGGCGAGGTCTTCCGCTTCGAGTCCCGGTTCGAGCGCTGGCGGCCCCGGCTCAAGGGCGGCTGGCGCGAGTCGGGCGACCCGGACGAGGTGGGCGGGCTCCTCTACGACCTCGGCAGCCACCTGGTCGACCAGGCCCTGACCCTGTTCGGCCCGGCCGCGTCCGTCTACGCGGAGTCCGACGTGCGGCGGCCCGGCGCCGAGGCGGACGACGACACGTTCATCGCCATCACCCATGAGAACGGCGTCCACTCGCATCTGTGGATGAGCGCCACCGCGGCCCAGCTCGGTCCCCGCTTCCGGGTGCTGGGCAGCAGGGCGGCGTTTGTGAAGTACGGGCTCGACCCGCAGGAGAACGCGTTGCGGGCCGGCGCCCGTCCCGCCGAGGGGGTTCCCTGGGGCGTGGAGCCCGAGGACGCCTGGGGCACCCTCGGGGCACAGGACGCCCCCGACGAGCTCCGCACGGTGCCCACGCTGGACGGTGACTACCCCGCGTTCTACGCCGCGGTGGCCGCCGCGCTGCGCGACGGCACGCCGCCGCCCGTCACCGCCCACGACGCCGCCGCCTCCCTCCAAGTCCTGGAAACGGCACGCTCTTTCGCACGGAACGCGTAGACGCTGCGCTGGCTGTGCTGGCTGCGCTGGGCGCCTTGTCGCTGTGCTACCCGGCTGCGCCGTGCGGTGCGCTTCGCTGTGCTGGCTGCCTGGCGAAGCTTGGGCAGTCTGCGCCAGGGGCGCAGGGTGGGCAAGCGCAGCCCACCGGGCCGCAGACGGCCACGAAACCCGGCCCGCACCCGGGCGGCGGCCACCCCTTGTAGGGGGCTGATGCATCGTCGCCGGGTGCGGGCCGGTGCGCTGCGCTTGCCAGCCCTGCGCCTTGCGCAGACCTCCCAAGCACAGCGACAGATCGCCAGCGCGCAGCTGCACAGCAGGGAAGCCGCCCAGCGCAGCTGAAGGCGCAGCTGAAGGCGCAGCGCAACGGGGCCGCAAAAGTTAGGCTGGCTTCAGGAGTTGGCGTTGGCGGCCGAGGCCGGAGATCTCCAGTTCCACCACATCGCCGGGCCGCAGATAGGGTTTGGGCTCGGGCATGCCCATGGCCACCCCCGCAGGCGTACCGGTGGAGATCACGTCACCCGGATACAGAGTCATGAAGTGGCTGAGGTACCGCACCACTTCACCGACCGGGAAGATCTGATCCGCGGTGGTGCCGTCCTGCCGCAGCTCCCCGTTCACCCACAGCCGCATCCCCAGCGCCTGCGGATCGGCGACCTCATCGGCGGTCACCAGCCAGGGCCCCAACGGGTTGAACGTCTCGCAGTTCTTGCCCTTGTCCCACTGCCCGCCGCGCTCGATCTGGAAGGCGCGCTCGGAGACGTCGTTGGCGACCGCGTACCCGGCGACGTGCCCGAGCGCCTCCTCAGCGGAGTCCAGACAGCGGGCCGTGCGGCCGATGACGACGGCCAGTTCGACCTCCCAGTCGGTCTTCTCGCTGCCGCGCGGGATCAGCACCGTGTCGTTGGGGCCGACGACGGTGTCGGGCGCCTTCATGAAGACGATGGGCTCCTCGGGCACCGCGGCCCCGGTCTCCCTGGCGTGGTCGTGGAAGTTCAGCCCGATGCACACGATCTTGCCGATCCGGGCCAGCGGCGGCCCGGTGCGCAGCGCCTCGGGCTCCCCGTCGGCCGCCGCCACCGGCAGCGTCCCGGCGGCAGCGGCCTCCCGGACGCGGCCGAGCGCGGCGGCGTCGGCGAGCAGGTCAGGGTCGATGTCCGGGACGATCCCCGACAGGTCGCGCAGGGTTCCGTCCTCGTCCAGCAGCGCGGGGCGCTCGGCTCCCGCGGGTCCGACGCGGAGCAGTTTCACGTGACTCTCCCTCCCAGGCGAATCAGGTGATCCTCCAAGAGGGCGTTCAGAACCACAAGAGAGAGTTCACGTACTGGACCGTAGCTTCCGCGCAACGGAACACCTAGCCTCCGAAGAACCGGGCCACCGTGTAGATCGCCAGCCCGGCCAGCGAGCCGACGACCGTGCCGTTGATCCGGATGAACTGGAGGTCCCGGCCGATATGGGCCTCGATCTTCTTCGAGGTGTGCTCGGCGTCCCAGCCGGCGATCGTCTCCGAGATCAGCGAGGTGATCTCGTCCCGGTAGGTGGTCACCAGATACACCGCTGCGCCCTCGATCCAGCCGTCGACCTTGGACCGCAACCGCCCGTCGGACGCCAGCCGGCTGCCCAGCGACAGCAGCGCGGCGCGGGCCCGGATCCGCAGTTCGCTGCGCTCGTCCTCGGCCGCGGCCACCAGCATCGCCCGTACGGCGCCCCACACCGAGGCGATCAGGTCCTGGACCTCGTCGCGGGCCAGCGTCTCGTTCTTCAGCCGCTCCACCCGGGCGCGGGTGTCGGGGTCCGACTGGAGGTCGGCCGCGAAGTCGGTCAGGAAGCGGTCGACGGCGCCCCGCGCCGGGTGGTCGGGCATGTCCCGCATCTCGGTGACGAAGCGCAGCAGTTCACGGTAGACGCGCTCGCCGACCTTCCGGTCGACGAACTTCGGCGTCCAGCCCGGCGCGCCCCCCGCGACCGCGCCCATCACCGAATCGCCGTGCTCCCGCAGCCACTCGGCGGCCCGGGTGCACACCAAATCGACGACCCGCCGGTGGCCGCCGTCCGTGACGATCCGCTCCAGCATCCTGCCCAGCCCCGGCGCCACCTCCTGCGCGGTGGCCCTGCGGGTGATCGCCTCGCTGACGACCGCCTGGACGTCCGAGTCCCGCAGTACGGTGAGCGCGCCGCGCAGCGCGGTGGACAGCTCGGCCGTCACCCGGTCGGCGTGGTCGGGCTGGGCCAGCCAGCCGCCGAGCCTGCTGCTGATGCCGACGGCACGCAGCCGGTCGCGTACGACGTCGGCGGAGAGGAAGTTCTCCCCGACGAAGTCCCCCAGGCTCTGCCCGAGTTGGTCCTTCTTGGTGGGGATGATCGCGGTGTGCGGGATCGGCAGCCCCATCGGGCGCCGGAAGAGCGCCGTGACCGCGAACCAGTCGGCCAGCGCGCCGACCATCCCGGCCTCGGCGGCAGCAGCGACGTAACCGGTCCAGGCACCCGCGCCCGCCTGCTCGGCCAGCTTGGTCAGCGCGAAGACGACGGCCATCAGCAACAGCGCGCCGGTGGCGATCACCTTCATCCGCCGCACCCCGCGCCGGCGCTCCTCGTCGGCCGGGGTGAAGCCACCGACACCACCCGGCCCACGCGGCCCGCCCAGCCCACGC
>NZ_JADKMA010000108.1 GCF_017676365.1 Streptomyces oryzae | reverse complement strand
CAGCCGCCCCAGCCGCAGCTCCCACACCAGCCCCAGCCGCGGTCCCCACATCAGCAGCAGCCGCCGCACCAGCCACAGCAGCCGCATCAGCCCCCGCAGCAGCACACCCGGCCCGTCCCGGCTCAGCCGCCGGGCAACCCCGGCGTCGGCACCCCGGCCCCACCCACGGGTGCCCCCTCGCAGCCGGGCAGCGGTGTGCCCGCCGGCGAGTCGACGGGCCACGTCAAGCTGCCGCCCGGCGCCCCGGTCCAGGTCCCGGCGCCCGGCGCCACACCGGCGCAGCTGGACGCCACCAGGGCCGCCGTCGCCGTCCTGCTGATCGGCCCGGCGGGTGCCGGAAAGACCACCGTGGCGCGCTATTGGGCCGAGCACCGCGCGGTGCCCACGGCCCACATCAGCCTCGACGACGTACGCGAGTGGGTGCGCTCCGGCTTCGCCGACCCGCAGGCGGGCTGGAACGAGAACTCCGAGGCCCAGTACCGCCTCGCCCGCCGCACCTGCGGCTTCGCCGCCCGCAACTTCCTGGCCAACGGCATCTCCTGCATCCTGGACGACGCCGTCTTCCCCGACTGGCCGGTGATCGGGCTCGGCGGCTGGAAACGGCATGTGGGCCCCGGCCTCATCCCGGTGGTGCTGCTGCCCGGCCTCGACATCGTGCTGGAGCGGAACGCGGAGCGGTCGGGCAACAGGCGGCTCGCGGACGAGGAGGTGGCGCATATCCACGGCCGGATGGCGGGCTGGTACAGCTCCGGTCTGCCGATCATCGACAACTCGCGGCAGGACGTGGCCAGCACAGCACAGATGCTCGACAACGTGGTCGCCCGCAGCCTCGCCAGCCCGGTGAGCTGGTAACTGTGCCCAGCGTGGGCGCCCCGTAAGGGGCGCGGGGGAACTGCTCCCCCAAGCTCTTCGAGCAGGGGGTGCCCCCACAACCAGAGAGCACCCGCAGACCGCACACAACCGGCAGGGGCAGCCCTCATCGGACCCCGGGAGGGGGCAGCCCCGGATCTGTCGGTCAGTACCCCGCACGGCCGTGTCCCGGCGGCCGACGGGCCGGGCGCTGCGTACCCTCGGCATATGTCCGAGGTGCATGTGTCCCGCCGTACCCGGCTGCGCGACCGCTGTGCGGCGAGCACCGCCCACGACGGTCCGGCCGACGCAGTGCTGATCTCCCGCCCCGCCAACGTCCGGTATCTCACCGGCCGCGCGGCGCCCGGCAGCGTGCTGCTGCTCGGCCCGGACGGCCAGGACACCCTCGTATCGGCTCCGGGGGAGGGGCCGGCCAACGGCGCCCACCCCGCCGACGACCTGCAAGAGGTCACCCTGGACGTGCCGAGCGGCGCATACGCCGCCGAACCGCACGGAGGCGCACGGAACGACACGGCGGTCGCCGCCGCCGGGCTCGCCGAGAAGAGCGGGGCCGACGCGCTGGCCGTGGAGGAGCACCATCTGACCGTCGCCCGGCACCGCGCGCTGGCCGCCGCCGCGCCCTCGGTACGTCTCGCGGACCTCGGCCTGGCGGTGGAGCAGCAGCGGGTCGTCAAGGACGAGGAGGAGATCTCCGCGCTGCGCATCGCCGCCGAGATCACCGACCAGGCGCTCGGCGAGCTGCTGGAGTCGATTCTGGTGGGCCGTACCGAGCGGCATCTGGCGCTGGAGCTGGAGCGGCGGCTGATCGACCACGGTGCCGAGGGCGCCGCCCTCGCCACCTCCGTCGCCACAGGCCCCAACTCCGGGCTTCCCGGCCACCGGCCCACCGACCGCCGGGTGGAAGAGGGCGATTTCCTCTCCGTACGGCTCGGCGCCCGCTACCGCGGATACGGCTGCCAGATCGGCCGTACGTTCGTCATCGGCACCGCGCCGGAGGCGTGGCAGATCGAGCTGTACGACACCGTCTTCGCCGCTCAGCGGGCCGCGCGGGAGTCGCTGGGGCCCGGCACGGAGTGCCGGGAGGTGGACCGCGCGGCGCGTCAGGTGCTCGGTGCCGCGGGGCACGGCGCCGCGCTGGGGGAGTCGACGGGGCACGGGGTGGGGCTGGAAATCGGTGAGGACCCTCGGCTCTCACCTGAGGCCGTGGGTAAACTGGACGCTTGTGTGCCGGTCACCGTCGAACCGGGGGTCCATCTCCCGGGCCGGGGCGGCGTCCGGATCGACGACACGCTCGTCGTCCGCCCGCAGGCGGACGGCGGACCCGAGCTACTCACCATCACGACCAAGGAGCTGCTCGCCCTCTAGCCCCCGCGGGGGCTCAGCCCACGGGCCGTCGGAGGCGGGTGGCCGCCCTGGTCTCCGCAGCAGTCTCAGGAGATTCCGCGACCGTGGCATCCACGAACGACCTCAAGAACGGCATGGTGCTCAAGCTCGACGGCGACCAGCTCTGGTCCGTTGTCGAGTTCCAGCACGTCAAGCCCGGCAAGGGGCCCGCTTTTGTCCGTACGAAGCTGAAGAACGTCCTCTCCGGCAAGATCGTCGACAAGACGTTCAACGCGGGCACCAAGGTCGACACGGCCACCGTGGACCGACGGGACATGCAGTTCTCGTACATGGACGGCGACTACTTCGTCTTCATGGACATGCAGACCTTCGACCAGCTCCACGTCGACCGCAAGACCGTGGGCGACGCGGCCAACTTCCTGATCGAGGGCTTCGACGCCACGGTCGCGCAGCACGAGGGCGAGGTGCTCTATGTCGAGCTGCCGGCCGCCGTCGAGCTGACCATCAAGCACACCGAGCCGGGCGTCCAGGGCGACCGCTCCACCGGCGGCTCCAAGCCCGCCGAGCTGGAGACCGGCCACAGCATCCAGGTCCCGCTCTTCATCACGACCGGTGAGAAGATCAAGGTCGACACCCGCTCCGGCGAGTACCTCGGCCGGGTGAACAGCTAACCGTGGCCGCACGCAACAAGGCCCGCAAGCGCGCCTTCCAGATCCTCTTCGAGGCCGACCATCGCGGTGCCGACGTACGCACCGTGCTCGCGGACTGGTTGCGGCTCGCCCGTACGGACCCCCGGCAGCCGCCGGTCTCCGAGTACACGATGACGCTCGTCGAGGGCTACGCGGAAAACGCGGCCCGGATCGACGAGCTGCTGTCCACCTACGCGGTGGGCTGGACCCTGGACCGGATGCCCGATGTGGACCGGGGCATCCTGCGGCTGGGCGTCTACGAGCTGCTGTGGGTGGACGAGGTTCCCGACGCGGTGGTCATCGACGAGGCCGTCCAGCTGGCGAAGGAGTTCTCCACCGACGAATCGCCGGGCTTCATCAACGGCCTGCTGGGCCGGCTGAAGGAGCTGAAGCCGACGCTGTTGCGGTAACCCTCGCGCCGGCGCGCAAAGACAGGACGGGGTGCCCCCTCACACCTGGTGTGAGGGGGCACCCCCTTGTCGGGCCGGTGCCGGCGCTCAGACCTCTTCGTGCGAGACGGCCCGCCGCGCGTCCGCGTCCAGGACGCCCCAGCTGATCAGCTGCTCCGTCAGCACGGACGGCGACTGGTCGTAGATGACGGCAAGAGTGCGCAGGTCGTCCTGGCGGATGGAGAGGACCTTGCCGTTGTAGTCCCCGCGCTGCGACTGGATCGTCGCGGCGTACCGCTGGAGCGGGCCCGCCTTCTCGGCCGGCACATGGGCAAGGCGCTCGAGGTCGAGCACCAGCTTCGGCGGCGGCTCCGCGGCCCCGCCAGGAGTGGTTCCCGGCAGCAGCTCCTGCACCGGCACCCCGTAGAAGTCAGCCAGCTCGGCGAGGCGCTGCACGGTCACGGCCCGGTCGCCGCGCTCGTACGAGCCCACCACGACCGCCTTCCAGCGGCCCTGGGACTTCTCCTCGACACCGTGGAGGGAGAGGCCCTGCTGGGTGCGGATGGCGCGGAGCTTGGCTCCGAGCTGTTTGGCGTATTCGCTGGACATATGGCTCCCCGGACGCTGTATCGCTGAGCGGCTGCGCCACGCGGTGTGCTGCGCCGCGCGCCTTTGCGCTTGGTAACTCACTGTGAGGTTACGCAGCGTAATGTGCCGCGTCAAGCCGAGGGGGTCCGAACGGCTGGCCCGGCCCCCGGGCGGGTCCGTGAGCGGGCCCTGGTAGCGTTGAGCAGCGACAAGCCAGACGTCCTTTAAGGCCCGTCCCGTGAGGCGGGGAAGGAGGTCCGTTTTCCATGGACGACAACAGCGCGAACCTGCATCCGGCACGCCCCGTACTGGAGGCGCCGGACATCAAGCGGGTGCTCACCCGCATCGCCCACGAGATCGTCGAACGCGCCAAAGGCGCCGACGACGTGGTACTTCTCGGCATTCCCACCCGCGGCGTCTTCCTCGCCCGGCGGCTGGCCGCCAAGCTTGAGGAGATCACCGGCAGCGCGATCCCGGTCGGTTCGCTCGACATCACGATGTACCGGGACGACCTCCGGCTCGGCCCCGCACGTGCCCTCGCACACACCGAGATCCCGGCCGACGGGGTCGACGGACGGCTCGTCGTCCTCGTCGACGATGTGCTCTACTCCGGCCGCACCATCCGTGCCGCTCTGGATGCCCTGGGTGACATCGGGCGCCCTCGCGCGGTGCAACTCGCCGTTCTCGTGGACCGTGGTCACCGCGAGCTTCCGATCCGCGCCGACTACGTCGGCAAGAACCTGCCCACCTCGCAGCGCGAGACCGTCAAGGTCCAGCTGACCGAGGAGGACGGCCACGACGGCGTACTGCTCGGCGTCCGCTCGACCGAATCCGCCGCGCACACCGAAGGCCCCGAAGACACCGGGGACACCGAAGACACCGGAGACGCAGCGCCCTCGCGGCACGGCACGGCGCCCGCGGGCTAGCCGCGCACCGAACCGTGCCCGCGCGCCCCTCTGGCGCACGCGCTCGGCGCGGGAGCACCGCCGCACGCCCGCGTGCCCGCTCCCAAGGGGCCTGCCCGTACGACCCTGCCCGCACGACCTGCCCGGGCGCACGCCGCCGGGGCGCACACGCTGCCCGAGCGCGGCTTCCCCCAGCCTCCGGCCGGGAGGGGCCACCAGCGCGCGAGCCCTCGCGACGACCTCACATCCCACTCCACGGAAGGCACCAGGCAACAGATGAAGCGTCACCTCATCTCGGCCGCCGACCTCACCCGCGACGACGCCGTCCTCATCCTCGACACCGCCGAGGAGATGGCCCGGTTCGCCGACCGGCCGATCAAGAAACTGCCCACCCTGCGCGGCCGCACCATCGTCAACCTCTTCTTCGAGGACTCCACCCGGACCCGGATCTCCTTCGAAGCCGCGGCCAAGCGGCTGTCAGCGGACGTCATCAACTTCTCGGCCAAGGGCTCCTCGGTCTCCAAGGGCGAGTCCCTCAAGGACACCGCGCTCACCCTGGAGGCGATGGGCGCCGACGGCGTCGTCATCCGGCACGGCGACTCGGGTGCCCCGCACCGGCTGGCGACCTCCGGCTGGATCGGCGGCTCCGTGATCAACGCCGGTGACGGCACCCACGAGCACCCCACCCAGGCGCTGCTGGACGCCTTCACGATGCGCCGCCGGCTGGTCGGCGAGGAGGGCGCGGCGCTCGACGGCAAGCGGATCACGATCGTCGGCGACATCCTGCACAGCCGCGTCGCCCGGTCCAACGTGCATCTGCTCAGCACCCTGGGCGCCCACGTCACCCTCGTCGCACCGCCCACCCTGCTGCCGATCGGCGTGGACAGCTGGCCGTGCGAGGTCTCCTACGACCTGGACGCCGTACTGACCAAGTCCGACGCCGTGATGATGCTGCGCGTCCAGCGCGAGCGGATGAACGCCGCCTTCTTCCCCACCGAGCGCGAGTACGCGCGCCGCTACGGCCTCGACGGCGAGCGCATGGCGCGGATGCCCGAGGACGCCATCGTGATGCACCCCGGGCCGATGAACCGCGGTATGGAGATCACCGCCGAGGTGGCCGACTCGCCCCGCTGCACCGCGGTCGAACAGGTCGCCAACGGCGTCAGCATCCGGATGGCCGTGATGTACCTGCTGCTCGGCGGCTCCGAGCCGGCCCTGTCCCGTGACGACACTGCACGCACCGAGGAGAACAACTGAGATGACTGAGCAGAACAAGACACTGCTGCGCGGTGCCAGGATCCTCGGTGGCGAACCGCAGGACGTCCTGATCGAGGGCGGCACCGTCGCCGAGATCGGCCAGGGGCTCCGGGCGGCGGACGCCGAGGTCGTCGAGACCGGCGGCGCCGTCCTGCTGCCCGGCCTGGTCGACCTGCACACCCACCTGCGCGAGCCCGGCCGTGAGGACTCCGAGACGGTGCTGACCGGCACCCGCGCCGCCGCCAAGGGCGGTTACACCGCCGTGCACGCCATGGCCAACACCTTCCCCGTCGCCGACACCGCCGGTGTGGTCGAGCAGGTGTGGCGGCTCGGCAAGGAGTACGGCTACTGCGACGTACGCCCCGTCGGCGCCGTCACCGTCGGGCTGGAGGGCAAGCAGCTCGCCGAGCTGGGGGCCATGCACGACTCCGCCGCCGAGGTGCGGGTCTTCTCCGACGACGGCAAGTGTGTGGACGACGCGGTGATCATGCGGCGGGCCCTGGAGTATGTGAAGGCGTTCGACGGTGTCGTCGCCCAGCACGCCCAGGAGCCCCGGCTGACGGCTGGTGCGCAGATGAACGAGGGCATCGTCTCCGCCGAGCTGGGCCTGCAGGGGTGGCCGGCGGTCGCCGAGGAGTCGATCATCGCCCGGGACGTGCTGCTCGCCGCGCACGTCGGCTCCCGCGTGCACATCTGCCATCTCTCGACGGCCGGCTCCGTGGAGATCGTCCGCTGGGCCAAGTCCAAGGGCTGGAACGTCACCGCCGAGGTCACCCCGCACCATCTGCTGCTCACCGACGAGCTGGTGCGTTCCTACAACCCCGTCTACAAGGTCAACCCGCCGCTGCGCACCGAGGCCGATGTGATGGCGCTCCGCGAGGCGCTGGCCGACGGCACCATCGACTGCGTCGCCACCGATCACGCCCCGCACCCGCACGAGGACAAGGACTGCGAGTGGGGCGCGGCGGCCATGGGCATGGTCGGCCTGGAGACGGCGCTGTCGGTGGTGCAGCACACCATGGTCGACACCGGGCTGCTGGACTGGGCGCAGGTCGCCGACCGGATGTCCTTCAGGCCCGCCGCCATCGGACGGCTGGAGGGCCACGGCCGCCCCGTCTCACCCGGCGAGCCAGCCAACCTCGTCCTCCTCGACGCGGACTACCGTGGGCAGGTGGACCCCGCAGGCTTCGCCTCCCGCAGCGCCAACACCCCTTACCAGGGCCGTGAGCTGCCAGGACGCGTCACCCACACCTGGCTGCGGGGGCGCCCGACGGTCGTGGACAGCAAACTCGTAGGAGCAGCGGGAGCAGTGTGAGCAGCGTGAGTGCAACAAACCTCCCTCTGATCGGCCTTGCCGCCGAACAGAAGTCACAGCACGTCACCGACTGGGCGGCGCGGATCGGCTGGGTCGTCGGACTCGTCCTGTTCGTCGCGCTGCTGTACTGGCTGATGCGCCAGGGCTGGAAGTGGCGCGGCACCCTGCAGGGCGACCTGCCCGAGCTGCCGCAGGCGCCCGAGCACAGCGGCGAGCCGCTGCTGACGGCAGCCGGCCGCTACCACGGCTCCACCAGCGCGGGCCAGTGGCTCGACCGGATCGTCGCGCACGGCCTGGGCACCCGCAGCCGCGCGGAGCTGACGCTGACCGAGCAGGGCCTCGATGTCGTACGGCCCGCGGCGCAGGACTTCTTCGTCCCTGCGGAGCAGCTGCGCGGCGCCCGGCTCGACACCGGCATCGCGGGCAAGGTCCTCACCGAGGGCGGCCTGCTGATCGTCACCTGGGAGCACGGCGGCCGGCGGCTCGACTCCGGATTCCGCTTCGACCGCTCGGCCGGGCAGGCCGGATGGGTCGAGAAGATCAACGCAATGTGCGGCGACAACGGCGTCGCGGCAATGCAGCAGCACAAGGAAGGCGCATGATGACGACCTCCGCCAGGGGAGCAACCGGAAAGACGGCGGATCCCGCCCTTCTCGTCCTGGAGGACGGCCGCACCTTCCGCGGGCGTGCCTTCGGGGCCGTGGGGGAGACGTTCGGCGAGGCCGTGTTCTCCACCGGCATGACCGGGTACCAGGAGACGCTGACCGACCCCTCCTACCACCGCCAGGTCGTCGTCATGACGGCCCCGCACGTCGGCAACACCGGCGTCAACGACGAGGACCCCGAGTCGGCCCGCATCTGGGTCGCCGGCTATGTCGTACGCGACCCCGCCCGCACCCCCTCCAACTGGCGCGCCACCCGCTCCCTCGACCAGGAGCTGCGCGACCAGGGCGTGGTGGGCATCAGCGGCGTCGACACCCGGGCGCTGACCCGGCATCTGCGCGAGCGCGGCGCCATGCGCGTCGGCATCTTCTCCGGCGAGGCCGCGGCGCGGAGCGAGGCCGAACTGCTCGCCGCCGTCCGGGGCGTGCCCGCCATGAAGGGCGCCGATCTGTGCGGGGAGGTCGCCACTCAGCAGGCGTATGTCGTCCCCGCGATCGGTGAGAAGCGCTTCACCGTGGCCGCCGTCGACCTGGGCATCAAGGGCATGACCCCGCACCGGATGGCCGAGCGCGGCATAGAGGTGCACGTCCTGCCGGCCGGGGCGAGCGTGGAGGACATCTACGCCGTGCGGCCCGACGGGGTCTTCTTCTCCAACGGGCCCGGTGACCCGGCCACCGCCGAGCACCCGGTCGCGCTGATGCGCGCCGTGCTGGAGCGCGGCACCCCGCTGTTCGGGATCTGCTTCGGCAACCAGATCCTCGGCCGCGCCCTGGGGTTCGGCACCTTCAAGCTCAAGTACGGCCACCGCGGCATCAACCAGCCCGTGCAGGACCGTACGACGGGCAAGGTCGAGGTCACCGCGCACAACCACGGCTTCGCCGTGGACGCGCCGCTCGACCGGGTCAGCGACACCCCCTACGGCCGGGCCGAGGTCTCGCACGTCTGCCTGAACGACGACGTGGTCGAGGGGCTGCGGCTGCTCGACAAGCCCGCCTTCAGCGTCCAGTACCACCCCGAAGCGGCAGCCGGCCCGCACGACGCCGCCTACCTCTTCGACCGGTTTGTCGAGCTCATGCGAGACAACAATCAGCACAGCGCAACGCTCATGGAGGACCAGCGTGCCTAAGCGCACCGATATCCAGTCCGTCCTGGTCATCGGCTCAGGTCCGATCGTCATCGGGCAGGCCGCCGAGTTCGACTACTCCGGTACCCAGGCGTGCCGGGTGCTCAAGGCCGAGGGCCTGCGCGTGATCCTGGTCAACTCCAACCCGGCCACGATCATGACCGACCCGGAGATCGCCGACGCCACCTATGTCGAGCCGATCATCCCGGACTTCGTCGAGAAGATCATCGCCAAGGAGCGCCCCGACGCGCTGCTGCCCACCCTCGGTGGCCAGACCGCACTCAACACCGCGATCTCCCTCCACGAGGCCGGCACGCTGGAGAAGTACGGCGTCGAGCTGATCGGCGCCCGGCCCGAGGCCATCCACAAGGGCGAGGACCGCGACCAGTTCAAGGAGGTCGTCGAGGCCGTCCGCCGCAAGACCGGCCACGGCGAGTCCGCACGCTCCTACATCTGCCACTCCATGGACGACGTGCTGCGCGGCGTCGAAGAGCTCGGGGGCTACCCCGTTGTCGTCCGCCCCTCCTTCACCATGGGCGGCGCCGGCTCCGGCTTCGCACACGACGAGGAGGAACTGCGCCGCATCGCCGGGCAGGGCCTGACTCTCTCGCCGACCACCGAGGTGCTCCTGGAGGAGTCCATCCTCGGCTGGAAGGAGTACGAGCTGGAGCTGATGCGGGACAAGCACGACAATGTGGTGGTCGTCTGCTCCATCGAGAACTTCGACCCCATGGGCGTGCACACCGGCGACTCGATCACCGTCGCGCCCGCCATGACGCTCACCGACCGCGAGTACCAGATCCTGCGGGACATCGGCATCGCCGTCATCCGCGAGGTCGGCGTCGACACCGGCGGCTGCAACATCCAGTTCGCCGTCAACCCCGCCGACGGCCGGGTCGTCGTCATCGAGATGAACCCGCGGGTCTCCCGGTCCTCGGCGCTGGCTTCCAAGGCCACCGGGTTCCCCATCGCGAAGATCGCCGCGAAGCTCGCGGTCGGCTACACGCTGGACGAGATCCCCAACGACATCACCGAGGAGACCCCGGCCTCCTTCGAGCCGACGCTCGACTATGTGGTCGTCAAGGCGCCCCGCTTCGCCTTCGAGAAGTTCCCGGCCGCCGACTCCCGGCTCACCACCACCATGAAGTCGGTCGGCGAGGCCATGGCCATCGGCCGCAACTTCACCGAGGCGCTGAACAAGGCGCTGCGTTCGCTGGAGAAGAAGGGCAGCCAGTTCGACTTCGCCACCCCGGTCGCCGGACTCGGCGACAAGGCGGAGCTGCTCGCCGAGGCCGAGCGGCCCACAGACGGCCGGATCAACACCGTCATGGCCGCCATCCGGGCCGGCGCCACCCCGCAGGAGGTCTTCGACGCCACGAAGATCGACCCCTGGTTCGTCGACCAGCTCTTCCTCATCAAGGAGACCGCCGACGAGATCGCCGCCGCCCCCGAGCTGAGCCCCGCGATGTTCGCGGAAGCCAAGCGGCACGGCTTCTCCGACGCGCAGATCGCCGCCATCCGCTCGCTGCGCGAGGATGTGGTGCGCGAGGTACGGCACGCGCTGGGCATCCGCCCCGTCTACAAGACCGTGGACACCTGCGCCGCCGAATTCGCCGCCAGGACGCCGTACTTCTACTCCTCCTACGACGAGGAGACCGAGGTCGCGTCCCGCGAGAAGCCCGCGGTGATCATCCTCGGCTCCGGCCCCAACCGCATCGGCCAGGGCATCGAGTTCGACTACTCCTGCGTCCACGCCTCCTTCGCGCTGGGCGCCGCCGGGTTCGAGACCGTCATGGTCAACTGCAACCCGGAGACCGTCTCCACCGACTACGACACCTCCGACCGGCTCTACTTCGAGCCGCTCACCCTGGAGGACGTACTGGAGATCGTGCACGCCGAGCAGCAGGCGGGCCCCGTCGCCGGTGTCCTGGTCCAGCTCGGCGGCCAGACCCCGCTCGGCCTGGCACAGGCGCTCAAGGACAACGGCGTGCCCATCGTCGGCACCTCACCCGAGGCCATCGAACTGGCCGAGGAGCGCGGCGCTTTCGGCCGGGTGCTCACCGAGGCCGGGCTGCCGGCCCCCAAGTACGGCACCGCCTTCTCCTTCGAGCAGGCCAAGGGCATTGCCGCCGAGATCGGCTACCCGGTCATGGTCCGCCCCTCCTATGTGCTGGGCGGCCGCGGTATGGAGATCGTCTACGACGAGCTGTCGCTGGAGTCCTATCTGCAGCGGCACGCCGGGCTGATCGAGAAGCACCCGGTGCTCATCGACCGCTTCCTGGACGACGCCATCGAGATCGACGTGGACGCGCTCTACGACGGCAACGAGCTCTACCTCGGCGGCGTCATGGAGCACATCGAGGAGGCCGGTATCCACTCCGGCGACTCCGCCTGCGCGCTGCCCCCGATCACCCTCGGCGGCTACGACATCAAGCGGCTGCGCGCCTCCACCGAGGCCATCGCCCGCGGCGTCGGCGTCCAGGGGCTGATCAACATTCAGTTCGCGATGGCGGGCGACATCCTCTACGTACTGGAGGCCAACCCGCGCGCCTCCCGTACGGTGCCCTTCACCTCCAAGGCCACCGCCGTTCCGCTCGCAAAGGCCGCGGCCCGGATCTCGCTGGGCGCCACCATCGCTGAGCTGCGCGCCGAGGGCCTGCTCCCGGCCGAGGGCGACGGCGGCGACCTGCCGCTGGACGCGCCGATCTCCGTCAAGGAGGCGGTCATGCCCTGGAGCAGGTTCCGCGATGTGCAGGGCCGCGGAGTGGACACCGTGCTCGGCCCCGAGATGCGCTCCACCGGCGAGGTCATGGGCATCGACTCGGTCTTCGGCACGGCATACGCCAAGTCGCAGGCCGGGGCCTACGGGGCGCTCCCTGCCAAGGGCCGCGCCTTCGTCTCCGTCGCCAACCGCGACAAGCGTTCGCTGATCTTCCCCGCGCGTGAGCTGGTCGCCATGGGCTTCGAGCTGATGGCCACCTCCGGCACCGCGGAAGTTCTCAAGCGCAACGGGATCAATGCGACGGTGGTCCGCAAACAGAGCCAGGGCCCGGGCCCGAACGGGGAGCCGACCATCGTGCAGCTCATCCACGACGGCGAGGTCGACCTGATCGTCAACACCCCGTACGGCACGGGCGGCCGGCTGGACGGCTACGACATCCGCACCGCGGCCGTCGCCCGCTCGGTGCCGTGCCTGACGACCGTGCAGGCGCTCGCCGCTGCGGTACAGGGCATCGACGCCATGGCCCGCGACGAGGTCAGCGTCCGCTCCCTGCAAGAGCACGCCGAACACCTGGTCGCCGCCCGCAAGAGCTGACCCGCCGCTCGTTTCTTGTGGGGGCGCCCACGCCCGCCGACCGCTGTGCCGGCGGGCGTGGGCCCACCACCACGCACACCCACAGGAACCCATCACCCATGTACGGACTCCTCTTCCGCACCGTCTTCTGCCGCATGGACCCCGAGAAGGCCCACCACCTGGCCTTCTCCTGGATCCGCACGGCAGCCCGCACCCCCGTCCTCCGCACCTTCGCGGCAGCCGCCCTCGCCCCCCGCCGCAAGGAACTCCGCGTCGAAGCCCTGGGCCGCCGTATGCACGGTCCGTTCGGCCTCGCCGCCGGGTTCGACAAGAACGCGGAGGGCGTCGACGGCCTGGCCATGCTCGGCTTCGACCACGTCGAGGTGGGTACCGTCACCGGCAGCGCCCAGCCGGGCAACCCGAAGAAGCGGCTGTTCCGGCTGGTCGAGGACCGGGCGCTGATCAACAGGATGGGCTTCAACAACGAGGGCTCGGCCGCCGTCGCAGCCCGGCTGGCCGCCCGCGAGCCGGTCTTCCGTACGACCGTCGGCGTCAACATCGGCAAGACGAAGACCGTCCCTGAGGCCGAGGCAGTGGCCGACTACGTCACCTCCACCGAGGCACTGGCCCCGCACGCCGACTATCTGGTCGTCAACGTCTCCTCGCCGAACACGCCCGGCCTGCGCAACCTCCAGGCCACCGAACATCTGCGGCCGCTGCTGACCGCCGTACGCGAGGCGGCCGACCGCACGGTCACCTCCCGCCGCGTCCCGCTCCTGGTCAAGATCGCACCCGATCTCGCTGACGAGGACATCGACGCCGTCGCCGACCTGGCCGTCGAGCTGGGACTGGACGGAATCATCGCGACGAACACCACCATCGCCCGCGACGGGCTCGGCCTCAGCTCCGGTCCGGCACTGACCGCCGAGACCGGCGGACTGTCCGGAACGCCGGTCCGCGACCGCTCCCTGGAGGTGCTGCGCCGGCTGTACGCGCGTGTCGGCGACCGGCTCACGCTCGTCGGCGTCGGCGGCATCACCTCAGCCGAGGACGCCTGGCGCCGCATCCTGGCCGGTGCCACGCTCGTGCAGGGCTACACGGCGTTCCTGTACGAGGGCCCCTTCTGGATGCGCCGGATGCACCAGGGGCTCGCCGAGCTGCTGGCGGCCAGCCCGTACGCCACCCTCGCCGAGGCCGTCGGGGCCGAGCACCGTCGGCAGGACGACGGCGAGCAGCGGGACGGCAAGCAGCGGGACGGCGGGGGACCGGACGGCCATCCGCACGACGGCAAGCCGCAGGAGGGCGCCGCATGACAGTCCAGGGGACGACCGAGCAGGACCCGTCCGCACCCGAACCCTTCGGCGCCCGGCTCCGCCGCGCCATGGACGCCCGCGGCCCACTGTGCGTCGGCATCGACCCGCACGCCTCCCTGCTGCGCGACTGGGGGCTGAACGACGACGTGGCGGGCCTGGAGCGGTTCAGCCGCACCGTGGTCGAGGCGCTGGCCGACCGGGTGGCCGTGCTCAAGCCGCAGTCGGCCTTCTTCGAGCGCTTCGGCTCCCGCGGCATCGCGGTGCTGGAGCGGACGGTGGCCGAGGCACGGGCCGCCGGGGCGCTCGTCGTCATGGACGCCAAGCGCGGCGACATCGGCTCGACCATGGGCGCCTATGCCGCGGCCTTCCTCGAACCGGGCAGCCCGCTGTTCTCCGACGCGCTCACCGTCAGCCCCTATCTCGGCTTCGGCGCCCTGGAACCGGCCGTGGCGGCGGCCACCGCGAGCGGCTCCGGGCTCTTCGTGCTGGCGCTCACCTCCAACCCGGAGGGGCAGGAGGTCCAGCGCGCGGTCCGTACGGACGGTACGACGGTTGCGGCTACGGTGCTGCGGCACCTGGCCGACCGGAACGCGGGCGCCGAGCCGCTGGGCTCCTTCGGTGCGGTGGTCGGCGCGACACTGGGCGATCTGTCGGTGTTCGACCTGGCGGTGAACGGCCCACTGCTGGCGCCGGGCATCGGGGCGCAGGGCGCGACCCCCGCCGATCTCCCCGCGGTCTTCGGGGAGGCGGTCCGCAACGTCGTGCCGAGCGTCAGCCGCGGGGTGCTCCGCCACGGGCCCGACACGAACGGACTGCGGAATTCCGCAATCGGATTTGCCGACGAGGTGCGCGGCGCCGTCGGCTGAAGCCGAGCTGAGAGCTGTGATCGCCACTCGGAACCGAAAATTCTGGAAACCCGGGCCGGGGATTCGCACGCCGGGAGCGGGTGAATCCCCGGCCCGGGAGCAGTCGAATCCCATGGCGGGAGCCGGCGGATCCCACGCTGAGAGCAGAAAATGCGCCAGTTATGTCCCGAAAAGTCCGAGTCGACAGAGGCTGACCTGGACTTTTCGTCTGTTCTCGCTGACTCCGGCGCTCACGCCCGCTAGTCTCCGTCGAGAGCACCGCGAACAGGCGCGTTGCTCGTTGCTCCGCAGGTGCGGGCCTACTAGGTTCCTCACCGATCCGTATCCGACAGTTCGACATCCGAGGTGACGTAGGCGTGGCTCTTCCGCCCCTTACCCCTGAACAGCGCGCAGCCGCGCTCGAAAAGGCCGCCGCGGCTCGCCGGGAGCGCGCCGAGGTCAAGAACCGGCTCAAGCACTCCGGCGCGTCTCTGCACGAGGTCATCAAGCAGGGCCAGGAAAACGACGTGATCGGCAAGATGAAGGTCTCCGCGCTCCTGGAGTCCCTGCCCGGCGTCGGCAAGGTCCGCGCCAAGCAGATCATGGAGCGGCTGGGGATCTCCGAGAGCCGGCGGGTCCGCGGTCTCGGCTCCAACCAGATCGCCGCCCTGGAGCGCGAGTTCGGCGGTGCCAACGCCTGAGGTCTCAGGCACTCGCGTTAACCGGGATAATCGCTGCATGAGTTCTGCAGTTCCCCGGGGGGAGACCCCGGCACCCCCGGTCGGCACATCGCGGCTGACCGTGCTCTCCGGCCCTTCCGGGGTCGGCAAGAGCACGGTCGTCGCACATATGCGCAAGGCCCATCCCGAGGTCTGGCTCTCCGTCTCCGCCACCACCCGCAGGCCCCGCCCCGGCGAGCGCCATGGAGTGCAGTACTTCTTCGTGGACGACGAAGAGTTCGACAAGCTGATCGCAAACGGTGAGCTGCTCGAATGGGCCGAGTTCGCGGGCAACCGCTACGGCACCCCCAGGCAGGCGGTGCTGGAGCACCTCGAGCGCGGGGAGCCCGTCCTGCTGGAGATCGACCTGCAGGGCGCCCGGCTCGTCAAGCAGTCCATGCCCGAGGCGCAGCTCGTCTTTCTGGCTCCTCCCAGCTGGGAGGAGCTGGTCAGGCGGCTGACCGGCCGGGGCACCGAGGCGCCGGAGGTCATCGAGCGCCGGCTGGAGGTGGCCCGTACCGAGCTGGCGGCCGAGGCCGAGTTCGACCGGACCTTGGTCAACACCTCCGTCGAGGAGGTCAGCGCCGAGCTGCTAGCCTTGATGCAAATCAACTGACCTTTGGCGTTCAGCGCATGCCCGGGCGCTGGCGAGCATCGAAACACCCATCGGAAGGCAGAGAGTGTCCTCTTCCATCACCACGCCCGAGGGCATCATCAATCCGCCGATTGATGAGCTGCTCGAGGCCACCGACTCCAAGTACAGCCTCGTGATCTACGCCGCCAAGCGCGCGCGCCAGATCAACGCGTACTACTCCCAGCTCGGTGAGGGCCTTCTCGAGTACGTCGGCCCGCTGGTGGACACCCACGTGCACGAGAAGCCGCTCTCCATCGCGCTCCGGGAGATCAACGCCGGTCTCCTCACCTCCGAGCCCGTGGAGGCTCCGCCGGTCGCCCAGTAGCCGGTCGGCACCACTTCCACCAGGGGCCCGGCAGCGCGGCTGCCGGGCCCCTGGTGTGTCATTGAGGCATGACGATGCGTGGCGGACGTGGGGAGACACGAGTGACGCAGCAGCAGGACGCGCAGTCGGCAGTGGCGGCCGGCCGGCCGAAGGTCGTGCTCGGGGTGAGCGGCGGCATCGCCGCCTACAAGGCGTGCGAGCTGGCGCGGCGGCTGACCGAGAGCGGGCACGATGTGCGGGCCGTCCCCACCGACTCGGCGCTGCAGTTCGTCGGGGCCGCCACATGGTCGGCGCTGACCGGTCACCCGGTGGCCACCGAGGTGTGGGAGTCCGTGCACGAGGTGCCGCATGTGCGCATCGGCCAGAGCGCCGACCTCGTCGTCATCGCACCCGCAACGGCCGATCTGCTGGCCAAGGCGGCCCATGGCCTCGCCGACGACCTGCTCACCAATACGCTGCTCACCGCGCGCTGTCCCGTCGTCTTCGCCCCCGCGATGCACACCGAGATGTGGGAGCACCCCGCGACCCAGGAGAACGTCGCCACCCTGCGGCGCCGCGGCGCCCTGGTCATCGAGCCCGCAGTCGGCCGGCTGACCGGCAAGGACACCGGCAAGGGGCGGCTCCCGGACCCCGACGCGATCTTCGATGTCTGCCGCCGGGCGCTGCTGCGGGGCGCGGCGGGCGCCGGGGCCGATCTTTCGGGGCGGCATGTCGTCGTCAGCGCGGGCGGCACCCGCGAACCGCTCGATCCGGTGCGTTTCCTCGGCAACCGCTCCTCCGGCAAGCAGGGCTACGCGCTCGCCCGTACGGCTGCCGCGCGGGGCGCCCGGGTGACGCTCGTCTCCGCGAACAGCGCGCTCCCGGACCCGGCGGGCGTGGACGTCGTACGGGTGGGCAGCGCGCTGGAACTGCGCGAGGCGGTGACGAAGGCGGCTGCCGACGCCGACGCCGTGGTGATGGCCGCAGCGGTCGCCGACTTCCGGCCCGCCGCGTACGCGACCGGAAAGATCAAGAAGAAGGACGACCAGGAGCCGGAGCCACTGGCCCTCGTCCGTAATCCCGACATCCTCGCGGAAATCTCCGCGAACCGCTCAGGGTCCGGCCAGGTGGTGGCCGGTTTCGCGGCCGAGACGGACGACGTACTGGCGCACGGCCGGGCCAAGCTCGCCGCGAAGGGCTGTGACCTGCTGGTTGTCAACGAGGTGGGGGAGAGCAAGACCTTCGGCTCCGAGGAGAACGAGGCCGTCGTGCTGGCCGCCGACGGGAGCGAGACGCCGGTTCCGTACGGCCCCAAGGAGGCCCTCGCGGAGACGGTGTGGGATCTGATCGCCGAGCGCCTTCCGGAGCTACAGGGGCTTGAGGGGCTTCGGGGGCTTCCTGGGGACTGAGCGGTTCGGCGGAATCTCATCTTCCGGGACGCGGCCGGAGGGAATCGGCACTGTGGCCGAGTGGGCCGGAAGTCGCTGAAAGCGGCCGGAACGGCACTCTTGACCAGGCCCTTCGCCGACCGACACGCCCTGACATATCCGGATCTCAGGTAGCCTTCCGGTGCCCCTGGAGTTCGGATTGAGCAGGTCATGGTCGTCTCGTAGTTCGAGAGTCCGTGATTGGATGCCGGTGGAGATGGATAAACTGGCCGCGGACCGTGCTTGGGCGCAGCCCCCGACCGGTCCGCCCCATGCTCAGCCAGCAGCCGCTGCAACCCCAGGGAGCGATGTGTCGCGCCGCTTGTTCACCTCGGAATCTGTGACCGAGGGTCACCCTGACAAGATCGCTGACCAGATCAGCGACACCATCCTCGACGCCCTCCTCAAGGACGACCCGCACTCCCGGGTCGCCGTCGAGACGCTGATCACCACCGGCCTCGTCCACGTGGCCGGAGAGGTGACGACCAAGGCTTACGCCCCGATTTCGACGCTCGTGCGTAACAAGATCCTCGAGATCGGCTACGACTCCTCCAAGAAGGGCTTCGACGGCGCCTCCTGCGGCGTCTCGGAGTCCATCGGTGCCCAGTCGCCCGACATCGCGCAGGGTGTCGACACCGCTTACGAGAAGCGGGTCGAAGGCGACGAAGACGAACTCGACGAGCAGGGCGCCGGCGACCAGGGCCTGATGTTCGGCTACGCCTGCGACGAGACCGCCGAGTACATGCCGCTGCCGATCACCCTCGCGCACCGGCTCTCGGAGCGGCTCTCCGCCGTCCGCAAGAACGGGACCATCCCCTACCTGCGCCCGGACGGAAAGACCCAGGTCACCATCGAGTACAACGGCGACAAGGCCGTGCGCCTCGACACCGTCGTGGTCTCCTCCCAGCACGCCGCGGACATCGACCTGGACTCGCTGCTCGCACCCGACATCCGCGAGTTCGTCGTCGAGCCCGAGCTGAAGGCCCTGGTGGACGAGGGCATCAAGCTGGACACCGAGGGTTACCGGCTGCTGGTCAACCCGACCGGTCGCTTCGAGATCGGCGGCCCGATGGGCGACGCCGGACTCACCGGCCGGAAGATCATCATCGACACCTACGGCGGCATGGCCCGCCACGGCGGCGGTGCCTTCTCCGGCAAGGACCCGTCCAAGGTCGACCGCTCCGCCGCCTACGCCATGCGCTGGGTCGCCAAGAACGTCGTCGCCGCCGGGCTCGCCTCGCGCTGCGAGGTGCAGGTCGCGTACGCGATCGGCAAGGCCGAGCCGGTCGGTCTCTTCGTGGAGACCTTCGGCACCGCCACGGTGGAGGACGAGAAGATCGAGCAGGCCATCTCGGACGTCTTCGACCTCCGTCCGGCTGCGATCATCCGCGACCTCGACCTGCTGCGGCCGATCTATGCGCAGACGGCCGCCTACGGTCACTTCGGCCGCGCGCTGCCCGACTTCACGTGGGAGCGCACGGACCGGGTCGACGCACTGCGCAAGGCGGCCGGGCTCTAGCCTTCCGCCACCGCATCTCCGTCGTTCGACCGGAGGCCCGGCACCCCATGCTGGCGGGGTGCCGGGCCTCCGGCGTGCCCGTTCGGCCGGCCTGCTGCTGCCCGTCCCCCGGTCCGGCCCTGGGCACGGTAATCCCCTCGCCCGGCCGTGGCCGTGGCCCGTAGGGTGAACGAGGACGCGCCCGGTGCGCAGGCGGGGGATCCTTCTCCACCGGAGTCCCGAACTCCTCACGGGTTCGAATCCCGTCGCCGCCTCACCTCGCGTGATGCGGCGTGGCCGAGCGGCCGAAGGCAGTGGCCGGGCAGTACGCCCACTCCCCAGCCGACTCAGAACTCGGGCGCGTCCTTGCCGTAAGGCGGAAGCTGTAAGGGCGCGGCGCGTGACCGGTGGCGGTCACGGGAGCGCGGGGACGGTACGGCCCTCAGTGACGCGCAGCAGATCGAGCTTGCCCGCGTCCGGACTGCCGGCGGCAGCGGTATAGGTGACCATCCGCAGATCCGCGCCCGGGACGATCAGGACGTCGCAGTCGAGCAGGATGTCGCCGATCACCGGATGGCCGATCGTCTTCTGCTCGGTGGCGTGCGGCGTCGGCGTCGCCGTGGCCCAGAGACGGCTGAAGGCATCGGACGCATCGCGCAGCTCCTGCACTAGGCGTTCCAGCCGGACGTCAGCGGGATAGCGGGCGGCGGCGTCCTTGAGATCGGCGACGATCGACGCCGCGAAGGCATCCTCGCCGCGCTCGGACCGGACGGGGGGTAGTGCGCCGCCGCCGAACATGGCACGGGCGAGGTTGCGCAGCTCGGCTGGGACGACGGCGGGGTCGCCGAGCAGGGCGCTCCACAGGGAGTTCCACCACACCAACGTCCAGTCGGCGGTGAAAATCCCGATGGGGATGTCGCCGAGGCGTGCCGCGAGCCGCTGTATGCCAGGCGGTACGTGGGTATTCATCGTTCCGTCCTGCGGCGGCAGCAGATCGGCACTCCGGTAGAGCTGGTCACGCTCGGCGCGGGAGAGCTGAAGTGCGCGCGCCAGGGCGCCGACGACCTGCGCCGAAGGGTGCTTCGCGCGCCCCTGCTCGAGCCGCAGCACGTAGTCGACCGAGAGACCGGCCAACTGCGCCAGCTCCTCGCGGCGCAGCCCCGGGACCCGGCGGCTCGGCAGCACGGGAATGCCTGCGTCGACCGGGGAGAGGCGGTCGCGCCAGGAGCGCAGCAGTGTGGCGAAAGCGGAGCGAGGGGCAGCCATGTCGGCCATTGTCGCCGTCCTGCGGTGATCGAGCCTGGGTACTGACAGTCCTGGTGACGGGGAGGGCACTGGCCGGCGGCGGTGGCAGTGGCGAGCGTGGGCGGTGTTCCGGTCGGCGCCGTCCGCCGGCCGATGAAACCGATCAAGGGGCCTCCCATGCAGTCCACGACCGTCATGACGGGCGCGAGCCGCGGCATCGGCCGCGCTGCCGCCGAGCACATCCTGCGTTCGTCGCCGGACACCCATCTCCTCGTGGTGGCCCGTGCTGCCGTCGGCCCGCGGCTGGCCGCAGAGCTCGGCTCGGGCGGGCGCGCCGTCTCTTACGTACCGGCGGACCTCGGCTCGCTGGCGAGTGTGCGGTCGGCCGCAGCGGAGATCGGTGACCGGCTGGAGCGCGGTGAGCTGCCGCCGCTGCGCGGCTTCGTGGGCAATGCCGGTGTGCAGTACACGGACGCGCTGACCGAGGGGCCCGAGGGGTTCGAGTCCACGTTCACCGTTAACGTGCTGGCCAACCACCTGTTCGTGCGATTGCTCCAGGAGCGATTCGCTGCGCCTGCCCGGATCGTCATCACTTCGAGCGACACCCACTTCGGCGACTTCAGGCACAACATGGGGATGGTGCCGGGGCCTGCCTGGCGGTCTCCGGAAGTCCTCGCCCGCACGGGGGCGTTCCCCAGGCCGCACAGCACGTCGGCCGGGCGCACCGCGTACTCGACGAGCAAGCTTGCCGTTCTCCACCTCGTGCACGAGTACGCACGCCGACTGCCGGCCGGGATCGACGCCGTCGCCTACAACCCGGGGTTCGTCCCCGGCACCGGCCTCGCCCGTAACGCAGGCCCCGCCTCCCGGTTCGCGATGCGGCGCGTCCTGCCGCTGTTGGCCCTCACCCCCTTCGCGACCGGCCGCGATGCAGCCGGCCGGAATCTCGCCGATGTCGCCCTCGGCGGGATCGCAGCGCCCACCGGCTCGTACGTCGACCGCGACCGGACGGCCAGGTCGTCCGAGGAGTCCTACGACCCGCGGCGTGAGCGCGAACTGTGGGAGGCGGTGGAGGAGTTCACTGCGGCGTACGCCGTCTGAGGTCTGCATCCGAGGCCTGCTCCGGTATGGGTTCACTCGTCGGAGTGAGCACTCACTCATTGACGGAGTGAGCACTCACTCCGTACTCTCGGAGCATGAGTGAACCGAAGGCGCGGCGCAGGGCGCCGGCGATGGATCCTGACCAGCGGCGGGCGATGATCGTGTCGGCTGCCCTGCCGCTCGTGGTGGAGTACGGGCCGATGGTGACGACAGCGAAGATCGCGCGGGCCGCCGGGATCGGGGAGGGGACGATCTTCCGGGTCTTCAGCGACAAGGAGGCGCTGCTCGCGGCGTGCATGGAAGAGGCGCTGCGGCCCGACGCCACCATCGCGCATCTGGAGGGCATCTCCCTCGACCAGCCGCTTGCCGCGCGGCTCACCGAGGCGGCCGAGGTGCTGCGGGGCCATATGAACCGGATAGGCGACGTGGCCGGGGCGCTGGCCTCCCTCGGGAAGCTGTCGCGACCGCCCGTCTCCGATGCCGCGGACGTGGAGGAGGGCAATCGCCGGCGCGAAGCCGGACTGGCCGCACCGCGCGCGGCGTTGACCGCGCTGCTGGAGCCGGAGCGTGATCAGCTGCGGCTCTCTCCCGAACGGCTCGCCGACACCTTTCAGTTGATGCTGATGAGCGCTGGACGGCTGGGCGCGCGCGAGCCGTTGCTGGACGCGGAGCTCGTCGACCTCTTTCTGCACGGGGCCGTGGGGCCCGCGGAGAAGGCGGAAGGCGAGGAGGGATGAGTGTGCGCGCCGGGACGGCCGAAGGGCTGGAAGACCCGTACGACGCACTCGGTCGCGCCCGACGGCGCCTGGTGACTCTCGCGCTGCTGGGCTGCGCATTCCTCGCCATGCTCGACGGCACCGTGGTGGGAACGGCGCTGCCGCGCATCGTCGAGCAGACCGGTGGCGGGGAGTCGTGGTACGTCTGGCTCGTCACCGCCTATCTGCTGACCTCCTCGGTGAGCGTGCCCGTCTACGGCCGATTCTCCGACCTGTACGGCCGCCGTCGGCTGCTGCTGGGCGGGTTGGGGTTCTTCCTCGCCGGGTCGCTGGCGTGCGGGCTCGCCGGGACGACCGCCGCGCTGATCGCGGCCCGGGCCGTGCAGGGCCTGGGCGCGGGGGCCCTGCTCACGTTGGGCATGGCCCTCATCCGGGATCTGTATCCGCCCGAGCGCGGCGCGGGCCTGGTGCGGATGCAGACCGTGCTCGCCGCGATGATGGTGCTCGGACTGGTGGGTGGGCCGTTGGTCGGCGGGCTGCTCACCGACCATGCGGACTGGCGCTGGGCGTTCTGGCTCAACCTCCCGCTCGGACTGGCCGCCGCACTCGTCATCGGCTGCGCACTGCCCGAGCGCAGACCCTCCGCGGGGCCGACCGGTTCGCCGGTTGCGGGCGGGCCGCGCCGCGCGCGCGTACCTGGCGGGGCGCGACTGGACGTGCTCGGGATCCTGCTGCTGAGCGCGGGGCTCTCCCTCGTCCTCGTCGGTCTCAGCCTGAAGGGCAACGCTGCGGGGGAGCAGGCGGTGCGGTGGACCGACCCGGTCGTCGCCGGTCCGTTGGCCGGCGGGGCGGCGCTGCTGGCCTTGCTGCTCCCCGTCGAGCGACGGGCCAGAACGCCTGTGCTGCCGCTGCGGCTCTTCGGCCACCGGTCCTACGGGGCGCTGCTGGGAGCGGGCTTCTTCTTCCAGATAGCGGCGCTGCCGGTGGGCATTCTCCTGCCTCTCTACTTCCAGCAGGTGCGGGGCCAATCGGCCACCGTCTCCGGGCTGTTGCTGCTGCCATTGCTCATCGGGATGACCGTGGGCAACCGTGTGACGGCTGTCGCCGTTCTGCGCAGCGGACGAACCAAGCCGGTGCTGCTGGCGGGTGCGGGGCTGCTGGCGCTCGGCTCGGGTTCCTTCTTCGCGCTGGGGGACGGGACCTCGGCGGTGTGGATCGGCCTGTGGCTCCTGTTGGCGGGCCTGGGAACGGGCCCGGCGATGGGCGGGCTGACCATCGCCACCCAGAACAGCGTCCCCCGTGCGGACATGGGAACGGCCACGGCGGGCTCGGCCCTGACCAAGCAGCTCGGCGGTGCTGTCGGACTCGCCGTCGCACAGACGCTGCTGGCCCAGTACGGCGGCCACCACGCGCCCGGCTCCCACAGCCCGGACGGCCCGGGCGGCCTGCACGGCGGGGGTCTGATGCCCGACGCCTCCGCGATCGGTCTGACGGTCGGCTGGACGGGCGTCGTGGGCGGCCTGCTGGCCTTGGCGGTGCTGTGGGTGATGCCGGACGTCGGCGTGCCGAAGCCGGGCGCGGAGAAGCGCGTTGCCGGCGATGGCCGGCCCGCAGCTGGGCTCGCCGGTAAGGCCCAGGGCCGCGGGGGTGGGCCAAGCGACGGTGCGGTCGGCCGCGGAGAGGACGGCGGCGGGTGAGGGAGTGCGAGACGCGGTCGGCCATCGTGTCGGCAGCGGGGCGATGAGAGGGGGGATCACTTTGATGGGGGAGGGGCTGCAGGCGCAGGCGCAGGCGCAGGCGTGGGTGCGCTCTGTCGGGGCCACCCCGCCGGGCCCGGGGGCAGGTCAGCCGGGGGATCGGCGTCGACGGGCGGCAGATGTCGGTGCCGTTTGCGAGACTGAGGCTGTGAGCAGGGGTGATGGCAACGGCGCTGGGGAGCCGCAGCGGCATGCGCCCGAGC
>NZ_JADKMA010000107.1 GCF_017676365.1 Streptomyces oryzae | reverse complement strand
GGAGGGGGTGGAGGGGGCATGGGTGATGGGCCGTTCTGCGGTGCTTTCGGTCATGGCCGGCCTGCCTCACCGTCGGACATGCTCGTCCTCCTCCTCGGCCTCGGCGCCCTCGGCGCCCTCGGCCTCGTAATCCTCGTCCTCGTCGCCGTTTTCGCCCTCGTCCTCGAATTCGGCCTCGAATTCGTCCTCGGCCTCGTCTTCGTCTCCTTCTTCGCCTTCGCCTTCGTCCCGCGCCTCGAAGTCCTCGTCCTCCTCGTCGGGCTCCCGGCCCTCCCGCTTCTCTTCCTCCTCCTGCTGGACCACGTCCTCGTGGCTGCGGACGACCTCCCCGTCCCGGATCTCGCCGCGCCAGCCCTCCACTTCCTCGGCCTTGAGCGTGACGTAGCGCTGGAAGTGCTTGAGGTCGAGGCGGAGCCGCCTGCCCTGGGCGCGCCAGATGTTGCCGGTCTTCTCGAAGAAGCCGGAGGGGTAGTACTCGACGACCGCCGTGACGCGGGTGAGGTTCTCACCGAGGCGGTGGAAGCTGACGGCGCCCTTGGTGGTGCCCTTGGAGCCCTCCGACGTCCAGACGATCCGGTCGTCGGGGATCTGTTCCAGCACCGTGGCGTCGTAGCTGCGCGTCGAGGGCCAGACGCGGACCTTCCAGGTGGACTTGGTCTCGTCGTCCTCGTCCCGCTGCGCGCTGCTGACGCCGTTCATGAAGCTGCCGAAGTCCCAGTACTGGGTGAACTGGTTGTAGACCGGGCGCAGCGGGCGGCCGATGTCGATGTGCTCGATGATGTTGATGGCCTTGAGGTCCCCGGGCTTGCTGCCGCCTCCACCGACGGCTTCCTTGGCCTTGTCGACCACCTTGTCCTTGGCGCCCTTGATCTTCTCCTTGGCGACGGCTTTCACCGGGCTCTCGCCTTGGAGCGCGCGGGACGCCACTTGGGCGACACCGCCGCCGTCCTTTCCGTCGGGCAGCAGCTTGTGCGGGTCGGCGATGTCCGTCAGCTTGTCGGTGGCCTTGCCGACGGCCTGCCTGCCCATCGCGCCGAGGTACTCCAGCAGTTCCTCGCGCACCCGGTGCAGCGGTGAGTGACCGTCGCCCGTGTCCTTGTGCTGCTCAGCCACGGCGCCCACCTCCCGCGGCTCCGGCCCCGGCCCGTTCGGCGGGCTTACGGCGCTTGCCGTCGGCGGACGAATGTGCCCGGGAGGGGGTCTTCCGCTTGCCTTCACCCCGCCCTTCGCGCGCCTCGCGCCCTTCGCCGCTCCCGCGGCCGGCGCCCTCCCGGTCCGCCTGCTTCCGGCTCTCCCCTGCGCCCTGACCCGAGCCCTTCTCCTCGCCCGACGCCTTTCCCTCGTCCGGGCCCGTCTCCTCGTCCGGGCCCTTCCCCTTGCTCTCGCCCTCGCCTTCGCCCTCGCCCTCTTCTTCGCCCCCGCCGAGCCGGTCCGTACGCTCGCGGAGCGAGTCGGCGAGGGTCTCCAGGCGGCGGTTGGCCGCTGAGCTGACCGCGGTGCGTGCGGCGGCCATCAGCTGGTGTTTGATCTGGTCGGTCAGCTCTTCGAACTGCGGCGTCTCGGCGATCTTCCGGACGCCCGTCCTGAGCAGCTCCTGCGGATCGAGGCCGAGCCGGCGCCCCGCCACCACCGAACCGAGGGTCAGGGCCAGCTTGGCCTTCCTGGTGCGGCCGAGAAAGTAGCCGCCCGCGACAGCGGCGAGGACGGCTGTCTTGCAACTGTCAGTCATGACTGGTCCCTTGATCTCGGTCTGTCCTGGTCCTTGTCCGAGTACGCGTCACCGCGGCCGGGCTGCCGCGAGGCACGCGCTGTTCCAGCTGGTCGAGCAGGCGCTCCTCCTGCTCCTCGAACTCCTCCTCGGTCAGCTCTCCCGCCTCGTAGGCGCGGTTGAGCTCACCGAGGCGGGCCCGGATCGTGGCCGGGTCGCACTGTTCCCGCTCCGCGGCCTCCAGCAGCCGGTCGGCCACCCATTCGACGCCGCGCACCGGCGCCAGCGGCAGCAGCAGCAGCACCCCGCTGATCAGCCCCACGTCAGCCCCCCACCCCGGCGTGCGCTGCGCTCGTCCGCGCGGGCGTGCCCGGTTCCGCACCGTCCTGGGGCACGAAGCTGTAGCAGGGCAGCGGACCCGTCAGCCGCAGCTCCACCCGCTCCGCGCAGCCGGCGGCGTACCGCTCCACCTCCGCGCGGAAGCGCTCCTGCGCCGCGTTCGGCACCAGGAACGACCCGTTCAGTACGCACCCGGGCACGTCAGGCCCCCGTACGAACCCGTCGGCGAGCGCGCTCAGCCGGGGCAGTGCCTCCTCGACGGCCTCCGTCGCGCGCCGTGCCAGCCCTTCAGCGACGGCCTGGCCGAGCCGCACATTCCCCTCGTAGGAGGGGGTGCGCCGCACGTCCGCCAGCAGCCGTCGTACGCCGGCGTCGGCCCGGACCAGTGCCTCGATCCCGGACTGCGCGGGGGTGGCCTTGAGATTCATCTCGGTGCGGTCGCGCAGCCGTTCGAGGGCCGCCAGATGTGTTGCCGCGGCGGCCTCGACGGCCTGCCGCACCGTTGCCGCGTCCTCGGCCACCATGCCGAACCGCATCGGCAGCACCGGTGCACCGGCACCGAGCCGTGTCAGCAGCTCCTGATGGGCCATCAGGTCGCGGCGTCGGGCGCGGAGATCGTCCGGTACGTCGCTGACCACCGCGGCCAGCTCGCCCACCGGCAGTAGCCGGACCGCCGCAGCCGGCCGGCCCACGCCGCGTACGTCCGGCGGGAGACTCCGCCCGGCGTGGACGATGCCGTAGACGTAAACCCGGGAGCTGTCCATGCCTCATGCCTCCTGAGCACGGCGGGTGCCGCGCGCCGTACGGGCACTGCCCGAGCTCTCGGACGAGCGGCGTTTGCGTGGCTTCTCGGCGTGCTCAGCCTCCTCCCGCCGCTCCTCGTCGGCCCCGCTCCGCCCGCGCCCCTCGTCGGCCTCGTCCTCGGCCTCGTCTTCGCCCACCCCGATGGCTTCCTTGACCTTGTCGCCGACCTTGCCGCCGGCCGACTTGACGGCCCGCTTCGCGCCCGTGGAGGTCACGCCGCTCGCCATGCTGGAGAAGAGCTCGGGCACCGTGCGGCTGGCCGCGTCCTGATTGAGGTCGAGCCGGTTGCAGACCTCGGCGAAGCGCAGATACGTGTCGACGCTGGCAACCACGATCCGGGCGTCGATCTTGAGGATCTCGATACCGACGAGCGACACCCGGACGAAGATGTCGATCACCATGCCGCGATCGAGGATCAGCTCGAGGACGTCGTAGAGGGTTCCGGCGCGCGGTACGCACACCGCGGCCTCGTTGTAGGTGGTCGTCGTCATGGGCGGCTCTTCCTCTCGGGCGGTGACGGAGCCTCGGGTGGCAGCGGAGCCTCGGGCGGCAGCGGAGCCTTGGCCGGAGCCTCGGGCAGGACGGACCGTCAGTCGTCGCTCGCGCCACGCCGGTAACGCCGGATCCTCCGGTACTGGGTGAGCTCTCCCTTGCCGTCGAGCTCCACCTCGTAGGTGGCCAGCAGGCTCGTGGTGTCCGGGATGCGCGGCACTTCCAGTACGTCCACGTGTACGCGCCATCCCTCCTCGGCGCGGCGTACCGCCGAGACCCCCTCCGCCCGGTGGCCGATCAGCCGGGTCAGGCCGCGACAGGCGCGCCGCGCCGCTTCCTCCGGGCCCTTGGTGCGGGTGGCGGAGCGTTTCGAGGCAGCAGCGGACTTGGTCGCCGTCCGGGTGTGCCGTTCACGTTGCTCAGGCATGAACACAGTCTGTTTACATGCGAGCGCTTTTCGCACACGGTGCTGCGCCGTACGGGCGTAGCGCCCGGAGCGGACCGGTCATTTCCGGGTCGCGCACAGGGTGCGGCCCGGCAGCGTGACCGGCATGCCGCCGGCCGTGCAGGTCGGGGTGCCGGCGGCGGAGAGCGGGGCGTACAGGCCGTTCACCTCGTACTCGGCGGCCGCGGCCCAGCAGGGCACCTTCACCCACTCGCCGGTGGAACCGGCCCGTGCGTCCCCGTCCTCCTGCTCGGTGTCGTAAAGGAGACAGTCGCCGACCTTGGGGGACGAGGCGGAGCCGTGCATGTCGTGGCTGACCCAGCGGGAGAAGTCCTCGTTCTGCCCGTACAGCAGCAGCGCCAGCCCGATCGCGGCCAGCACGACGAGCAGACAGCCCCCCGCGGAGTTGTCGGAGGAAGTGCTGCTGCTCGACGCCGAGCCGGCCCCGGCTGTCGCGGGTTTCCCGGGCGGTGTCGCGCCCGACGATGCCGGAGACTTCGCCGGCTGCTTCTTGGCCGGCTGCTTCTTGGCCGACGGATTCGCCGGCTTGCTCGCGGGCTTGCTCGCGGCCTTCTTCGCCGCCGGCTCGGCTGCGGGCTTCGCCGGCTTCGGTGCGCTCTTCTTCGCGGCGGGCTTCGCGGGCTGCTGTGCTGCGGTGATCTCCTTCGTCCCGGTCGGCGTCTTCTGGCCGGCCGGTTTCTTCTGCAGGGCCTTCAGCGTGGCCGTCGCCTCCGTGACCGAGGGCCGGTCGGCGGGGGACTTGGCCAGCAGTGCGACGATCAGCGGTTCCAGGGGTCCGGCCCGCCGCATGGTGGGCGCTTCCTCGTACGCGACCGCGTGCAGGGAGGCCGCGCTCGACTCCCGCAGAAACGGCGAGACGCCCTCCAGCGCCTCGAACAGCGTCACGCCGAGCGAGAAGAGGTCGCTGGCGGGGCCGTACGTCTCGCCCTTGGCCCGCTCCGGTGCCAGATAGGGGGCCGAGCCGACGACCACCCCGGTGGCGGTCAGCCCCGTGCCGGCCTCGGAGGCGGCTATTCCGAAGTCGGTGAGCAGGATCTGCCGGTCCTCGGTCACCATGACGTTGGCCGGTTTGACGTCGCGGTGCACGATGTTCTGCCGGTGCGCGGCGGCAAGCGCGCCGAGCAGGGATTTGGCCAGCTTTCTGGCTGCGGAGACGGACACCGGGCCGTTGGTGAGGCGCTCTTGGAGCGTGCCGCCGGAGACGAGCTGCATCACGATCCAGGGGCAGCCGTCCTCGATGAGGACGTCATGAACGGTGACGATGTTGGGGTGGTCGCGCAGCCGGGCGGCGTTCAGCGCCTCCAGTTCGGCCCGCTTCAGCCGCTCGGTCCGCTCCTGTGGCGACATGGCGGGCGGCAGCCACAGCTCCTTGAGCGCCACCCGGGTCTCCAGCCGCCCGTCATGGGCCTCCCAGACCCGGCCCATACCGCCGGTGCCGAGCGTACGGAGCAGTCGATAGCGGGCTCCTATTACATCGCCCTGCTGTGCCCCCTGTGTCACTGTTCCCCCGAATAAGCGCAAGGTTCGCGGCCCGGGCACCTCATATGCCGGGCGACCGCCGGAAGTTGAGCATCGCGGCGAGCACGCCACCGGGCAAGAGGGCCCCGGGAACCGGCCTCCCCGCTCTCGAAGTGCTTGGCCGGTATGGGGAATTTGAGAAGCTTGATGCAAGTGGGGCGAAATTAAAGGCAATTGGCGGCAGTTATGGCCAATTTTCCACCATAGGTGGAGTATCCATCGATCCCGTAGCATCGTTGACACTTGTATGGCGACATTGTGCAGGCCTGCCGTGCAGGTCCCGCCACATGTGATCACGATGGCGGACACGCTCGCACTGGCGCGCTCCCGGCATGCGGAGCACCCTCGACTCCCGCTCGTGCTGCGGCTGATCGAGAACACCGGGGTGCGGACGAGACATCTCGTGCAGCCTCTGGAGGTGACGCTGCGGCATCCGGGCTTCGAGGCGCGGAACACGGTGTACGAATCCGAGGCGAAGGCCCAGGTGCCGCAGGTGGTCGCCCGGGCGCTGGAGGCCGCGGAGCTGGCTGCCGAGGACATCGACCTCATCGTCTACGTGTCCTGCACGGGCTTCATGATGCCCTCGCTGACGGCGTGGCTGATCAATACGCAGGGCTTCCGCTCCACGACCCGCCAACTGCCCATCGCACAGCTGGGGTGTGCGGGCGGCGGGGCCGCGATCAACCGGGCGCACGATTTCTGTACGGCACATCCGGACGCCAACGTCCTCATCGTGGCCTGTGAGTTCTGCTCGCTGTGCTACCAGCCGACCGACGTCGGTGTCGGTTCGCTGCTGTCGAACGGCCTGTTCGGGGACGGCGTGGCGGCCGCAGTGGTGCGGGGGTCGGGTGGTGCCGGCATCCGGCTGGAGCGCAACGGCTCGTATCTGATCCCCGACACCGAGGCGTGGATCTCCTACGACGTGCGCTCCACGGGCTTCCACTTCGTGCTGGACAAGCGCGTCCCCTCCACCATGGGACCGCTCGCGCCCGCCCTCGGCGACCTGGCTGCGCTGCACGGCTGGGACGTACGGCGGCTGGACTTCTACATCGTGCACGCGGGCGGCCCCCGCATCCTGCTGGACCTGGGCGAGTATCTGCAGGTGCCGCAGCACGCCTTCCGGTTCAGCCGGGCCACGCTCACCGAGTACGGCAACACGGCCAGCGTCGTCGTCCTGGACGCGCTGCGCAGGCTGTTCGAGGAGGGCGGGCCCGGCGACGGCGCCGCGGGGCTGCTGGCCGGATTCGGGCCCGGCATCACCGCGGAGATGGCGCTGGGCAGGTGGCAGGACGGCACCGTCGGCAGCGACCGCGACAGCCGCCAGGAAGGAGCCCTGAGCCGCTCATGACCAGCACCGGAGATTCCCGCACCGGAGATTCCCGCACCGGAGACCCCCACTCCGGACCGGCCGCGCAGCAAGCGGCCCAGGGGCTGGTGGTGCCGCCGGGCCGGGGCCGCACCGTGCGCACCGCGGCGCAGCAGGTGACCTTCAAGGTGACGGGGCAGCACACCCGGACCGCGTCCAGCTTCGAGGTGGTCGTACCGCCGGGCTTCGATGTGGGTGCCCACGTCCACGCGCGCAGCGAGGAGTTCTTCTACGTGCTGGAGGGCGAGCTGGACATCTTCGCCTTCGAGCCGCTGATCCGTACCCCCGACGGCTGGCGGGAGTGGCGGTCGGCCGGGGGCGACCGGGTGCACCGGGCCACGGCCGGCACCGTCGTGCTGGTGCCGCCCGGCTGCCCGCACGCGTTCGCCAACCCGACCGGGAGCGCGGCCCGGATGCTGTTCCAGTCGGCGCCGCCGCCCGACCACGAGCGGTACTTCGAGGAGCTGCTGGAGATCCTGGCGGCGGGCGGCCCGCCGGACGACGAGGTGGTGGCCGGGCTGCGGGCCCGCTACGACATCGAACAGCTCACCCCGCTGCGGCACGGCCGGGCCCGGACGAAGGAGCGGTGAGATGACGGAGTGTCCGCTCTACGAGGTCCCCGACGCCCCGCCTGAGCTGGAGTTCGATCCGTTCCTGCGGGCCGCGCTGCGCAGGCCGCCGTGCCGGATCCGGCTGCCGTACGGCGAGGGGGACTGCTGGCTGGTGACGCGGTACGACGACGTCCGGTTCGTCACCTCCGACCCCCGGTTCAGCCGGAACATCGTCGGCCGTCCCACACCCCGGATGACCAAACACCTCATTCCGCTCGACCGGGCGGTGAGCTTCGTCGACCCGCCAGGACACACCCGGGCGCGCTCCGTGGTGGCCCCGGCGTTCGGCCGCCGCGCGGTGGACCGGGCCCGGGCGCGGGCGCAGGAGTGTGTGGACGGGCTGGTGGACGGGATGGTGGCGGCCGGTCCGCCGGCCGACGTCGTATGGCACGTCGTCTCGCCGTTTCCGCTGGCGGTGGTCAGCGAGCTGCTGGGTGTACCGGCTCAGGACCGGCCGCAGTTGCGCGAGTGGGCCTCCGCGCTGCTGACGCGGGCCTGCGACGACGCGGCGCTCGCCCACGTCCAAGGGGTGAAGGCCGCAGCGCGCGGCTACTTCTGCGAGCTGGCGGCACAGCGCAGGGCCCGGCCATCCGACGATCTGCTGACGGAGCTGGTGTCGGCGGTGGACGCGGGCCGGCTGGACGAGGAGGAACTGCTCGCGCTGGCCATGCTGATCGGGCTCAACGGCTGGCACGCGGTGCGCAACAACGCCGCCAACATGGTCTATCTGCTGCTGACCCGCCATGCGCTGCGCGAGCGGCTGCTGGCCGAGCCGGAGCTGATGCCGCAGGCCGTCGAGGAGTTGCTGCGCTGGATCCCGCACAAGAACGGGGTGGGCCAGCCGAGGATCGCCACCGAGGACGTGGAGGTCGGCGGCGTGCTGATCCGCAGCGGGGAGGTGGTGCAGGTCTCCTACGTGGCGGCGAACTGGGATCCGCACCGCTTCCCCGCGCCGGAGACGATCGACCCCGACCGCGAAGGTCCGCCGCATCTGGCGTTCGGCAACGGTCCGCACCACTGTGTGGCGCCGCTGCTGGCCCGTATGGAGGCGGAGGTGCTGTTGTCCACGCTGCTGCGGAGGCTGCCGACGCTGCGGCTCGCCGTGCCCGCCGAAGAGGTCGCCTGGCAGCAACACGTGCTCATCAGAGGACCGGTCGGGCTGCCGGTCGAGTGGTGACCACCGGCCTGTCTCCGGGACGGGAGCCGGAGACAGGCCGAAGGAGAAGAGGTTCAGCCCTTCTTGGTCTCCCAGAAGATCTTGTCGATCTGGGCGATGTAGTCCAGCGCCTTCTGGCCGGTGGCCGGGTCGGTGGACCCCTTGGCCGTGCTGAGCGCCTTGAGGGTGTCGTTCACCAGCTGGTGCAGCTCGGGGTACTTCTCGAAGTGCGGCGGCTTGAAGTAGTCGCTCCACAGCACCGAGACGTGGTGCTTGGCGAGCTCCGCGCGCTCTTCCTTGATGGTGGTGGCCCGGGCCCGGAAGTGCGGGTCGTCGTTGGCCTGGTACTTCTCCTGAATGGCCTTCACGGACTCGGCCTCGATCCGGGCCTGCGCCGGGTCGTAGACACCGCACGGCAGGTCACAATGGGCGCTGACCTGCACCTTGGGGGCGAACAGTCGGGAGAGCATAAAAGCCATCCTTCCTCGTGATCGTCTTCTCACGTGCGAGATTACTCCGTGTGGGAAGTCTTTTCGCGTGTGCCCCCACGGGCTTAGGACAAAAGTCCGGTGACGGGCTGGATCTGCTGGAGTAATCGGGCCGGAGGCGGCCTTGAACCGGAGGCGCAAAAAGATGCCGGAGCGTACGCCACAGGGCGGTTCGACCCACGGTGCTCAGGGCCCGGAGCGGGACGGGCACGGTGGGCCGCTGAAGCGGATCGGTCTGGCCGAGGTCTACAACCCCTCGATGAAGCCGACGCTGTTGCCGGGGGACCAGCTGGTCGTCACCTACGGCGCCGCTGTACGTCCCGGCGACATCGTCGTGCTGCGCCATCCCTTCCAGCACGATCTGCTCATCGTCAAACGCGCGATCGAACGGCGCCCCGGCGGCTGGTGGGTGCGCGGCGACAACCCGCGGGTGGAGAACGACAGCCGGGAGTTCGGCACGGTGCCCGACGACCTCGTCGTGGCCAGGGCCTGGCTGCGACTGCGCCCGCCGCGCGGCCTTCAGCGCTCGCCGGGTCCGGTGCTGCGCTGGTCGGCCTCCGCCGTACGCCCGCTGTCCGGGCCGCTGCGGCCGCGTACGCCCGCGGCCGGGTCAGGCGCCTCGGGTCCGGCCGGGCTGCTCTCCAAGCGCTTGCGGGCGCGGTAGGCGGCCACGTTGGCGCGGGTGGCGCAGCGGTCCGAGCAGTAGCGGCGCGAGCGGTTGGTCGAGGTGTCCAGATAGGCGTTGCGGCAGGGTGATGCCTGGCAGATGCCCAGCCGGTCCACGCCCAGGTCGGTGAGGTGGAAGGCGAGCCCCATGCAGGCCGTCGCCGCATAGGCGGCGGTGGCGTTGGCCGGCTGCTCCGCCAGGTGCATGTGCCAGCGGGGCCGTCCCTCGTCGTCCAGGTCGCCGTGCCCGGAGATCTGCGGACTGGTCGGGAACTCCATCAGCAGCGCGTTGAGCAGATCGACGGCGCGTACCTCGTCCCCCTCGGAGGCCGCGGTGAAGACGGCGCGCAGCCGGGTGCGGACGGCGCGCAGCCGGTTGACGTCCGCCTCGGTCGCCCGGCGCGCCATGCTCCCGTGCGCGCCGAACAGCTCGCGGACTGCCTCGACGGAGGTCAGGGTGTCCTCCCCGCGCTCGGGTTGCTCGCTGTTCACCAAGCGCACTGCCAGATCCGAGTAATAGTTCAGTTCCACTTGTGATCCTTACGGCGGGCGTTCTATCGTCGGTAATAGCTGAAGGCAGTACGAGCGTATTACGGCGGAGGACAGGAATGGCGACCCACGCACAGCACAAGTCCGACTGGCGGCGCTGGCAGCAGAGTTGGGACCAGCAGCAGGAGTGGTACATGCCCGACCGCGAAGAGCGGTTCCGGGTCATGCTCGACATGGCCGAGGCCCTGGTGGGGACCGAGCCCCGGGTGCTCGACCTCGCCTGTGGTACGGGCAGCATCACCGACCGCGTGCTTACGCGGATGCCGCACGCGAGGACCGTCGGCGTCGACCGTGACCCCGCGCTGCTGGCCATCGCGCGCGGCACCTTCGCCGACGACGAGCGGGCCCGGTTCGTGACGGCCGACCTGAGCGACCCCGACTGGCCGGCAGCGCTGCCGGAAGGCCCCTTCGACTGCGTACTGACCGCCACGGCGCTCCACTGGATGCGCACCGAGCCGCTGCGCGCGCTCTACGGGCAGCTCGCGGGGCTGGTACGGGAAGGCGGGGTCTTCATGAACGCCGACCACATGCCGGACGAGTCGACGCCCCGCATCAACGCCGCGGTGCACGTCTTCGACGAGGACCGCCGGAAGCGGCAGCGGGACGCGGGCGCCCTCGACTGGGGCGGATGGTGGCGGGCGCTGGCCGAGGACCCCGCGCTGGCCGACGTCGCACAGGAGCGGTTCGCCCTGTTCGGCAACCCGGCCGAGGTGCGGCACGACCACAACAACGAGGAGTTCCAGAGCGCGGAGTGGCACGCGGCCACCCTGCGGGACGCGGGCTTCGCCGAGGCCCGCGCGGTGTGGGCCTCGCCCACGGACGCCTTGGTCCTCGGGCTGCGCTGAGGGGGGCACCGCCGCAAGGGGCTGGCCCGCGGGTTTCGCTCACCCCGCATGGTGGGCTGCGCTTGCCAGCCCTGAGCCTCTGGCGCAGACCTCCCAAGCACAGCGCAGTGCAAGGCGAGACGCGCCCCGTCAGAGGCGCGGGGAACTGCGCGACCAGCCACAGCGCACCCGCAGCCAGCAAACAGCGGACAGGGGCAGAAGCGCCCTGAAGGGGCGCGGGGAACTGCTCCCCCAGCCTTCGGCCGGGAGGTGCCCCCAGCAACCACAACAAAGCCGCAGCCCGGAAACATCGGACAGGGGCACCCCCTCACCGGACACCGGCGAGGGGGAAGGCCGAACATTCGGGCTAGCGGCGTGCAACGCCCTCCGCGCGGGCCGCAGCCGCCACGGCGGAGGTCACCGCAGGTGCAACCCGCTCATCGAAGGGCGAGGGGATCACCCTCTCGGGACTGAGCTCATCGGCAACGACCGCGGCAAGCGCCTCCGCGGCGGCCAGCTTCATGCCCTCCGTGATGTCCGTGGCACGGACCTGCAACGCACCGGCGAAGACACCGGGGAAGGCCAGCACGTTGTTGATCTGGTTCGGGTAGTCACTGCGCCCCGTGGCCACCACGGACGCGTACTTGCGCGCGACGTCGGGGTGGATCTCCGGGTTCGGGTTGGCCATGGCGAAGATGAAGGCGCCCTCGGCCATGGTCGCGACGGCCGCTTCGGGCACCGTGCCGCCGCTGACGCCGATGAACACGTCGGCGCCCTCCAGCGCGGCCTCCAGGGAGCCGGTGATGTCCGCCTTGTTGGTGAAGCCGGCCAGCTCCTTCTTGACCTCGGTCAGGTCGCCGCGGTTCCGGGAGACGACGCCCTTGCGGTCGCAGACCGCGACGTCTCCGATGCCCGCCTCGACGAGGATCTTCGCGATGGCGACACCAGCGGCGCCCGCGCCGGAGATGACGGCGCGCAGCGAGCCCAGCGCGCGGCCGCTCAGCTTCGCCGCGTTGCGAAGCGCGGCCAGCGTGACGATGGCCGTTCCGTGCTGGTCGTCATGGAAGACCGGAATGTCCAGCTTCTCCTTGAGGCGGGCCTCGATCTCGAAGCACCGGGGCGCCGAGATGTCCTCGAGGTTGACCCCGCCGAAGGAGGGGGCGAGCCGGGCCACCGTCGCCACGATCTCGTCCGTGTCCTTGGTGTCCAGCGCGAGCGGCACCGCGTCGACGCCGCCGAACTGCTTGAAGAGGATGGCCTTGCCCTCCATGACCGGGAGCGAGGCCCCGGGGCCGATGTCGCCCAGCCCGAGCACCGCGCTGCCGTCGGTCACCACCGCGACGACCTGGGACTTCCAGGTGTAGTCGTCGACGAGTTCGGGCTGTTCGGCAATGGCGCTGCAGACCTTCGCGACGCCGGGTGTGTAGGCGAGGGACAGGTCGTCGGCGTCCCGCACCGGCACGGTCGCCTGAACGGCCATTTTGCCGCCCCGGTGCAGGGCGAACGCCGGATCGATCACGTCCGGCTCCAGCCCGTCCTTCTGATTGACGATCTCCGCTGCCACTGTGTTGAACCCCTTTGTCGAATCTGTGTGAGGGTGACCGCTCCCTGCGGTGAGGAACGGGCGGGCACCGCGTCCGCTTCCCGGGCCGGCGGATGGCCGCGGCCCGGAGGGAGGGACGGACGCCGGGCGCGCCGCACACGCGCCCTGGTCCCCGGGTGAGGGGTGTAATCGACCTTTCTACCCGACACCGGCCGCCGTGGACGACCTACTTCCGGCCGCACCGGTATCCAAGCTGGCGGAATGCGGGGCAAAGTGCCTCGACTCCGGCTCGAAGTCCGCCCAGTGAGACGGCCGGACGGTGTGAGGGACCCCACTTCCGCCATCCGCCCCCTTTACGGCCTTTCCTCGTGCCCTGTAATCGGAGTCGGATATCCGTTATCCGATTTTGACCTCGGAGCCGTCCTGCTGCCGCTTGTCCGGATGGCAAGATGCCCCCCATCGTTCATCCGTTCATCCGTCGGACACGGTCGCGACATCCGAAGGTGTGTGCCCGACCCCACGGCTTCCCCCTCACCTCAGGAGGACCAGCTCATGACCCGAAGCAGGCTCATGACCACCGGCCGGGCCGCACGTGCGGCCGCGCGACGTGCCGGGATCGTGCCGGTGGCCCTGGCGGTCGGCGGCGCCCTGCTGCTGGCCGGCTGCGGCGACCAGACCGAAGGCGCCAATGGCGGCTCCGGCGGCGGTAGCGGCAAGCTGAACTCGATGCTGCCGGAGAAGATCCGCAGCGCGGGCGTCATCAAGGTGGGTACCGACGCCGCCTACAAGCCCATGGAGTACAAGGAAGGTGCCGACATCGTCGGCCTCGACCCGGACCTGGCCGACGCGATGGGTAAAAAGCTCGGCGTCCGCTTCCAGTTCACCAACGGCACCTTCGACGGCCTGATCACCTCCATGCAGACCGGCCGCTTCGACATGATCATGTCCGCGATGACGGACACCAAGGACCGCCAGGAGGGCCTGGACGACAAGGGCAAGAAGGCGGGCAAGGGCGTCGACTTCGTCGACTACCTCTCCGCCGGCTCCTCGATACTGGTCAAGAAGGGCAACCCGGAGAAGATCGAGTCGGTCGACGAGATGTGCGGCAAGAAGGTGGCCACCCAGCGCGGCACCACCTCGCACGAGATCCTCAAGACGCAGACCAAGAAGTGCGTCAAGGACGGCAAGAAGAAGATCGACGTCGAGGCGTACAACACCGACGACGAGGCCCGCGTGCGGCTGAAGGCCGGCGGTGTCGTCGCCGACATCTCCGACTTCCCCGTCGCCGCCAACGCCGCCAAGTCCGGCGCCGACTTCGAGGTCGTGGGCGACCAGATGCAGTCGGCGCCCTACGGCATGGCCGTCACCAAGGACAGCAAGAAGCTCCGCGACGCCCTCAAGGCCGCCATGAAGGCGATCATCGAGGACGGCTCGTACAAGAAGGCGCTGGAGAAGTGGGGCGTCCAGGACGGCGGCGTGCAGAAGGTGACGATCAACGCCGGCACCTGAGCCGCCCGGCGCAGCCCACGAGAGACCCCCCGCAGGACGCCGTAGGACGCCGAGGACGCTGAGAGGCAGCCCCCGTGACACCACCCATCACCGACAAGATCCCCGCCGACGGGGCGCCCCCGTCGAAGGAAGCGCCGGAGGCCATCAAGGCCATACCCGTGCGGCACTACGGACGGTATGTCTCCGCCGTCGTGGTCCTCGGGCTGCTGGCGCTGCTCGTACGCGCCTTCGCCACAGCCGAGGGGCTGCGCTGGCAGGCGGTGGGCGACTTCTTCTTCAACGACCAGATCCTCGAAGGCGTCAGGAACACGCTCGTCGTCAGCGTGCTGTCGATGCTGATCGGGCTGGTGCTCGGGATCGTCCTCGCGGTCATGCGGATGTCGAAGAACCCGGTGACCTCGTCCGTCGCCTGGGGCTACATCTGGTTCTTCCGCGGCACGCCGGTCTATGTGCAGCTGCTGCTGTGGTTCAACCTGGCGCTGATCTTCCCGGTGTTCAACATCATGCCCATCTACAAGGACGAGATGACCGACGTCATGACCCCGTTCATGGCGGCGCTCCTCGGCCTCGGCCTCAACGAGGCCGCGTACATGGCGGAGATCTGCCGGGCCGGCATCCAGTCGGTGGACGAGGGCCAGACCGAGGCGTCCCAGGCGCTCGGCATGACCCAGGGGCAGAACATGCGGCGCATCGTGCTGCCCCAGGCGATGCGGGTGATCGTGCCGCCCACCGGCAATGAGTTCATCAACCTGCTGAAGACCTCCTCGCTGTGTTCCGTGGTGATGTACGAGGAACTGCTGCGCAAGGCGCAGAACATCGGCAACAACTCCAGCGCGGTCGTGGAGATGCTGCTGGTGGCCACCATCTGGTATCTGGTCATCACCAGCGTCTTCAGCGTGGGCCAGTACTACCTGGAGCGGCGCTACGCGCGCGGCTCCCTCCGCCAGCTGCCCGACACCCCGTGGCAGCGCATACGCAAGAACGTCTTCGCCGTGGGCCGTGGCACCGGCTCGGGGGCACAGGGAGCCGGAGGTGTCGGCGCATGAGCGCGATGGTCAGGGCCGAACGCGTCTGCAAGTCGTTCGGGCACGTCGAGGTCCTCAAGGGCATCGACCTGGAGGTGAAGACCGGCGAGGTCTTCTGCATCGTCGGCCCCTCCGGCTCCGGCAAGTCCACCTTCCTGCGGTGCATCAACCACCTGGAGAAGATCAACGCCGGGCGGCTGTACGTCGACGGCACGCTCGTCGGCTACCGCGAGAAGGGCGGCAAGCTCTACGAGCTGCGGGACCGCGAGGTCTCGGCCCAGCGGCGCGACATCGGCATGGTCTTCCAGCGCTTCAACCTCTTCCCGCACATGACCGCGGTGGAGAACGTGATGGAGGCCCCCGTCCAGGTCAAGCGGACCTCCAAGGCCGAGGCGCGCAAGCGGGCCACCGAACTGCTGGACCGGGTGGGACTGGCCGACAAGGTGGCCAGCTACCCCGCGCAGCTCTCCGGCGGCCAGCAGCAGCGCGTCGCCATCGCACGGGCGCTGGCCATGGACCCCAAGCTGATGCTCTTCGACGAGCCGACCTCCGCACTCGACCCCGAGCTGGTCGGCGAGGTGCTCGATGTGATGAAGGCGCTGGCCAGGGACGGTATGACGATGGTCGTCGTCACCCACGAGATGGGCTTCGCCCGGGAGGTGGGCGACTCGCTGGTGTTCATGGACGGCGGCGTCGTGGTCGAGTCCGGCGACCCCAAGGACGTACTGGGCAACCCGCAGCACGAGCGCACCAAGTCGTTCCTGTCCAAGGTGCTGTAGCGGGCGGCGCCCCGCCGCCCCGGGCCGACGCGGAACGGACGCTGTCGTTCCTGGAACGGCTGTTGTTACTGGAACAGCTGTCGTTCCTGGAATACGAGCGTCCGATGTGATGCTGTGTCGGCCATGGCATACAACGCACAACTCGGCAGGGTCGGCATCTGGGCCGCCGCACTGCGTACGGATGACCCCGCGCGACGGTCGCAGGTCGAGGAGGCCGCCGCCGAACTGGACGAGCTGGGATACGGCGCGCTCTGGATCGGCGGCAGCCCCTCGCCCGACATGGCCTACAGGCTGCTGGCGGCCACCACGCGGGCCACGGTCGGCACCAGCATCCTCAGCATCTGGCAGCACGCTGCCCCCGAGGTCGCCGCGCGGCACGCCCAGTTGACGGACGAGTACGCCGGCCGCTTCCTGCTCGGCCTCGGCGTCAGCCACCCGGAGATGCAGAGCGGCCATACGCTCGACCACCCGCTGGCCGACCGCCCGTACTCGGCCATGCGTTCCTACCTCGACATGCTCGACAACGCGCCGCGCCCGGTGCCCGCAGCGGCGCGGGCGCTGGCGGCGCTGGGCCCGAAGATGCTGCGCCTGGCCGCCGAGCGCACGCTGGGCGCCCTGCCCTATCTGGTCACCGCCGCGCACACCGCCGAGGCCCGCGACATCCTCGGCGCCGACCCGCTGCTCGCGCCCGAACTGAAGGTCGTCCTGCTGGGCCCCGGCGCCGACCGCTCCGCCGCCTACGCCACAGCGCGCGACTACCTGGCGCGCTATCTGGCCCTGGGCAACTACCGCAACAGCCTGCTGCGCCTGGGCTTCACCGAGTCCGACTTCGACGACGGCGGCAGCGAGCGCCTGGTCGACGCGGTCGTCGCCATCGGCGACGCGGAGGCCGTCCGCGCCCGGGTGGACGAGTTCCTCGGCGCCGGCGCCGACCACGTGGCCCTCCAGGTGGTCACCCCCGACATGACCGCCCTCCCCCGCGAAGAGTGGCGCACCCTGGCGGAGGCCATGCCGCTGGGCGGCTGACGCTTGGCTCCGAGCGGGTCGGTCACTCGTTCGGAGTACCGAAGGCGCGAATCCGTACGACAAGCCGTCTGGACCGCCAAGACTGTCCCCAACAAGGAAGGAGGTGCCAACATGACGGTTATGGTCGAGCGGAACGCGCAAAGGTCCGAGGGACCGATCCCCGTGGAGGAGTTCGAGGCGATCGCCTCCCGGGTCCCCGAGACCGTCACGCTGGAGTTCCTCGGCGGACGGATCGGGGTCAAGAAAGTGCCGGACGGCGATCACGGCGAGATCATCAAGTGGGTGCAGAGGCAGTGCATGCAGCACCGCCCGGAATTGTGGCTGTACCCCGAGCAGGGCTTGATCGTGGAGGCGTACCGCAAGGGAAGGGCACGTCCGGACGGTCTGCTGGCGCCTGACGAGTATTTCGCAGGCCGGGGCGAATGGTCAGACGCCGATGGGGTGCTGATGGCCGTCGAGGTCACCTCGCACGACCACGACACCGACAGTCGCGACCGATGGGAGAAGCCCTCCGCCTATGCGGAGGCCGGCATCCCTGTGTACCTGTTGATCGACAGGGAATCGGGCACGGTCCTCGTCCACAGCGCCCCGGACGGTACGCGTTACTGCGACACCCACATCGCGCGCTTCGGCCAGCAGGTAGAACTGCCCGATCCGGTTGGTTTCCGTCTCGACACGGCGAAGTTCAAGGACTACGTGCGCTGACGGCGTGAGATGGGTCGCTCAGGGGCTGGTTGGTCTGTCCCCGGGCGGACCGTGCGGCGTAGCGTCGGGGCATGTTTGCTGCATACGCCGCTCGGATCGACAAGGAAGAACCGCTCAACGGGCTGGAGCTGGGGGACAGGCCCGAGCCCAAGGTGCCGCCCGGGTGGATGGCCGTGGCGGTGAAGGCGGCGTCGCTCAACCATCACGACCTGTGGTCGCTGCGCGGGGTGGGGCTCGGTGAGGAGTCGCTGCCGATGATCCTCGGCTGTGACGCGGCGGGGATCGACGACGACGGCAACGAGGTCGTGCTGCACTCCGTCATCGGGCAGACGGGACACGGGGTGGGCCCGCGTGAGCCGCGGTCGATCCTCACCGAGCGCTATCAGGGCACGTTCGCCGAGCGGGTTGCCGTACCGCAGTGGAACGTCCTGCCGAAGCCGAAGGGCATCTCCTTCGAGGAGGCCGCCTGTCTGCCGACGGCCTGGCTGACCGCGTACCGGATGCTCTTCACCAACGCCGGGGTCCGGCCGGGCGACTCCGTGCTGGTGCAGGGCGCGGGCGGCGGTGTGGCCACCGCCGCCATCGTGCTGGGGGCCGCGGCGGGGCTGCGGGTGTTCGCCACCAGCAGGGACGAGGCCAAGCGAAAGCGGGCGCTGGAGCTGGGGGCCGAGGCCGCCGTGGAGGCGGGCGCCCGGCTGCCGCACAAGGTGGACGCCGTGCTGGAGACGGTGGGTGCCGCCACCTGGTCGCACTCGGTCAAGTCGCTGCGCCCCGGCGGCACTCTGGTCATCTCCGGCGCCACCAGCGGACCGAACCCGCCCGCCGCCGAGCTGAACCGGATCTTCTTCCTGGAGCTGAAGGTGGTCGGCTCCACGATGGGCACCAAGGAGGAGCTGGCCGGGCTGCTGAACTTCTGCGCGGCCAAGGGCGTACGCCCCGTCATCGACTCCGTCCTCCCGCTGGACCGGGCCCGTGAGGGCTTCGAGAAGATGGCGGGCGGCGACCTGTTCGGCAAGGTCGTACTGACCGTCTAGGGCCGCGTCCGGGGCCGCTTTCCGGCAGGCGCGTGCTGCGCCGTGTACTGGGTGAACGGCGGGATGCCTGCCTGCGCGCGGTAGGCATCCAGCTTCTCGGCGTCCTCGAACGGCCACGGAATCGGCGCCCCGTCCGCGGTGATGCCCTGGATCTGGGTGCCGTAGCGCTGCGGCAGGCCCACGTTGACGTGCAGCCGGTCGCGGAGGAAGGCGAGCCGGGAGGGGCCCTGAGGCCCGGCGGTGCCGTTCTCGACGGCCTGCTCCAGCAGGCGCAGGGCCAGCCGCTGCACCTCCACCTGCCGGTCCGCGTGCTGGGCCACCAGCCAGGCGCCCAGGGCCGCTTCCTCGCCGACCTCAGCTGCGGTCGGCCAGTGCCCGTGCTGCTCCAGCAGGGTGCGCAGCCGGTCGCCGTGCTGGGCGGTCAGCCGCCGCCAGGCGAGCTGTTCGGTGGGGACTTCGCTGTTGGCCTTGGGCGCGGCCGCCTGGTCGGCGGCTTTCATGGTGCGCAGTTCATGGCTGAGTTCGGAGTGCTGTTCGAGTGCGGTCATGGCAGCGACTCTAGGAGCGAATTCCGCGCCGGATGTCCTCCTGGAAGACGGTGACGAGACGCCCTGCGAGCAGTCATACTTGAACAGACGGCGAGGCCGGCAGCGGCTCCGCCGTCACACGGATCTTGGACTGGCCGTGACCCAGGAGCTCCCAGTCGTTCATGAAGCAGGCGTGCAGACCGTGCCGCTGCGCCAGCCCCGTCAGCGTCTCGGTGCGGTAGTAGAAGTCCTCCCGCAGCACGTGGTGTTCGGCGCCGACTGTGCGGTCGAACGTGAAGTCGAAGAAGCCGCCGGGCGCCAGCACCCGGCCGACGTGGGCCAGACACTCCTCGATCACGTCGAGCGGTGAGTGCGAGAAGACGCTGTGCGCGTGGACGACGTCGAAGTACGCGTCGGGCAGGAAGTCCAGCGTCAGGTCGTGGGTGAGCGTCAGATGCGGCAGCTTGGCCTGGAGGCCCCGGTCGGTGAGGGTCCGCTTCGCGGCGATCAGTACGTCGGGGGAGATGTCGAGGCCGTAGTAGTTGCCCGGCTCCAGGTAGTTGATGAAGCGCCAGCCCGCGCGGAGGTTGCCGCAGCCGATGTCGAGCATCCGCTTGCCGGGTGTCAGCCCGTGCCCCAGCAGGTAGTCGAACTGGAGCAGGCCCAGTTTCAGCCAGCCCTCGCGGGTCGGGCTGCCGACCGCCGCGTCCGGGCTGCGCCGGGTGTCGGAGGCCATCACCGCGCGGTAGTAGCTGACGTGGTCACGGTGCTTGAAGGCCAGCCACCGGTCGCGGGCCGCGCGCCTGAGGTGGCCGGGAACGCGCTGTGGATGGGTCAGGGCGTACCGGGCCTTGTGGGCGAGGGCGCTCCGGTTGGCGACGAGGTTCTTCCTGCTGGCCATGGGTACTCCGGCTGCGAGGCGTCAGCCACGGGCGGCGCTGGGCCGTCCGGGGTCCGGTCCGGTGCGCTCGTACGACGAACGCGCCGCTGTCAGTCTTCGCGTCCGCCGCCGGTACCGCTCCGCCGGGCTGCGCCGTACGGACCTGGTCACCACCCCAACGGGTGACCCGCGAAATCCGCTGGTCCGCGCGGGTGACCCGGTGCGAGGCTGCGGGGGAGGGGAAGACGGGACCGGAGGGGGAGCCTTGGACGGTACGGGGGCAAACGGAACCGCCGCGCGGGGCAGGGAAGAGCTGTGCCGCATGGTGCGCCAGGGGCAGCGGGTGAAGTACCTGTTCTTCTGGGGGCACCGCCCACCCAAGGGCGGCGGCCTCGGTCCTGGATGTCTCAGCCAGTGGTGGCCCGCCCGGTTCACGGTGGACGGGGTGGAGTACGCGAGTGCCGAGCACTTCATGATGGCTGGCAAGGCGCGGCTGTTCGGTGACGCGGAGACGGAGCGACGCGTGCTGGCGGCGCCGAACCCCGGCGCGGCCAAGGCGCTGGGCCGTCAGGTGCGCGGCTTCGACGAGGAGACCTGGGAGCGGGAGCGGTTCGGCATCGTCGTACGGGCCAGTGTCGCGAAGTTCGGGCAGGACGCCGAGCTGCGGGAGTTTCTGCTGGGCACGGCGGGGCGGGTGCTGGTGGAGGCCAGCCCGCTGGACCGGGTCTGGGGCATCGGGCTGGCGGCCGACGACGAGCGCGCTGCCGACCCGGAGCGCTGGCGCGGCCTCAATCTGCTCGGCTTCGCGCTGATGGAGGCGCGGGAGCAGCTGGCGGTCGCCCGGCGGGAGGCGGGCTGCTGACCCCGGCGCCCAGCTGGGTCAGCAGCGCCGCCGCCTGCCGGACCGTCCCCTCCACCACCTCGGCGACGCGCGGCAGGTCGTCGATCACCCCAGCGACCTGCCCTGCGGCCATCACCCCGGCGTCCGTACGGCCCTCCACCATGGCGGCCTTCAGCAGCATCGGGGTGTTGGCGGCGAGCAGCAGCTGGGCGAGGGAGAGATCCTTGCCGTGCCGCAGGGCGCGGCCGTCGCGCAGCATCGCCGCCCAGCTCATACCCGACAGTTTCTTGAACGCGGCGGCATGGCGCAGCGCGCGCAGCAGTGCGGCGGCTCTGCCGGAGGACTCCAGGGCAGCGACCATCTCGCTGCGCAGCATCCGGTGCGGCAGCCCGTCGACCTTCGTGGTGACGGTGATGTCGGTGACCTGCGCCGCCAGATAGCGCGCCTTCACCGGTTCGGGCACCGTCGACTCGCGGGTCAGCAGGAACCGGGTGCCCATGGCGACGCCCGCTGCGCCGTAGCAGAGCGCTGCGGCCAGCCCGCGCCCGTCATGGAAGCCGCCCGCGCCGATGACGGGCACCGACACCGCGTCCACCACCTGCGGCAGCAGCACCGAGGTGGCGACCTGCCCGGTGTGCCCGCCGCCCTCGCCGCCCTGCACCAGCACCGCGTCCGCGCCCCATTCGGCGACCTTCCGCGCGTGCCGTACGGCACCGACGGACGGGATCACGACGACCCCGGCGTCCTTGAGCCGGCCGATCAGCTCCCTGGAGGGGGCCAGTGCGAAGGAGGCGACGCGGACGTCCTCCTCGATGAGGAGCCGCACCCGGTCGGCCGCGTCGCCCGCGTCGGCGCGCAGGTTGACGCCGAACGGGGCGGCTGTGCGGGACTTCACCTCGCGTATGGCGTCGTGCAGTTGCGGCAGCGTCATGGTCGCCGAGGCCAGGATGCCCAGTGCGCCCGCCTCGGCCGTCGCGGAGACCAGCCGGGGTCCGGCCACCCACCCCATGCCGGTCTGCACGAGAGGGTGGCGTACGCCCACGAGGGCGGTGAGCGGGGTGCGGAGCGGGGCATCGCCCGGCTCCGGGGGCGGACGGCCGGTCATCCGCGCACCTCGCGGTCGCGGGTGCCCTGCCTGTCCAGCACGCCGCGGAGCAGTCGCAGCTCCTCGGGGGTCGGTTCGCGGGTGACGGGGACCTGGTCGGGGACCACCAGTTCGAACCCGGTCTGCTCGCGTACCTGTGCCACGGTGACGCCGGGATGGACGCTCGCCAGCCGCATCCGGTGGTCGGGCGTCGCGAAGTCGAGCACCGCCAGATCGGTCACCACCCGGCGGAGCCCGTGGAACCGCGCCGCGGCCCCTCCCGCTTCGGCCGCCCGGTCGTGGCCCACACCGCTGACCATGTCAACCCGGGGGACGAAGACCCGCGGCGAGTGCCGGGGCACCCAGTAGGAGACGGGGTGGTTGACGGTGTTGGAGGGGGCGCCGCGCGCGCCGAGCAGCTGCCGCACCGGGCGGGCCCAGTCGCCGATGCAGGAGATGTTCTGGTTGCCGTAGCGGTCGAGCTGGCTCGCGCCCATCATCATGTGCCGCTTGCCGCGCGCGGCCACGGAGAGGTGCTTGCGGTACGGCAGCCAGCCCTCGGCCGACGCGGGGTCCTCCGGGGTGCTCAGCAGCATCGCCTCGCCGTCGGTCAGCAGCAGCCGCGGGCTGAACGTCAGCCGCGCCAGCCGGGCGCCCAGCATGGGAACAGTGCCCGCCGTGGCGGCCAGCACCTCACCGTCGCCGCGCCACGCCTCGGCGCAGGCCACGACACAGACCTCGGCACGGGTGACGGTTCCGGTTCCGTCTCCAATTCCGGTCCCGGCTCCGGCTCCTGATCCCGTTCCTGGTGTCGTCATCGCGCCGCCCCCTCCCTCGCGCAGTGCGCTTCCACCGCCCGCTGGTAGGCGGCTTCGTCTCCGGTCAGGAAGCGGGCCTCGAACTCCCGCCAGGCGTCCGGCTCCCCGGCGGCCCGCACATACGCGCGCTGGAACGCCTCGTCCCGCGCGTAGTCGGGGGCGCAGCTGGTGAAGTGGGCGCCGCGCGGGGTGTGCAGCACCCCGGTGACGTTCTGCCGCTGCACCAGCAGGGACTGGGGCGGTCCGGTGAAGCGTTCCACGACCTGTTCGCACGAGAGATAAGCGCGCTCGGCCGCTTCGGTGAACAGATCGTCGAAGTAGGGGTCGGGGCCCAGCGACTGGCCGTTGCCGCGCACATCGGCGCGGTTCATGTGCACCAGCGCCACGTCCAGCGTGAGCGCAGGCGCCGCCAGCAGCTCCTCGCCGTCCTCGTAGGGGGAGGTCACCGTGCGCAGCCGCGGGTTGCGGCGCGGGATGTCGGAGCCGAGTCCGCCGCGTACGGGCATGAACGGCAGCCGGTGTGCGGCAGCCGTCAGCCCCCACAGGAACATCGACTCGTCCCACTCCTCGAACTGCAGCGCACCCGCCTCCCGGGCGGCGCGGAAGTGCGGTTCCAGGGGCACCGAGTCGAGCGTCACGAACGGTGCCACCAGCTTGCGGATGCGGCCGGCCGCGGCGAGCAGCCCCACGTCGGGCCCGCCGCACGAGACGACGGTCAGGTCGGTGACGTCGGTACGCAGCAGCGCCCGCACCAGCGCCATGGGTTTGCGCCGCGCGCCCCAGCCGCCGATGCCGACGGTCATGCCGGACTCGATACGCGCGGCGAACTCGGCGAGGGAGAGCCGCTTGTCGAGGTCGGTCACGCTCAGCTCCCCTCGGCGGCGGGTGCGTTGAGGAAGGCGTCCCGGTGCCGGTCGGAGACGCCCGCGAGGTTGGCCTCGAAGGTGTAGCCCTGCTCGTAGCGGTAGCTGCGGCGCACATCGACCGGGTCGATCCCGTTGAGGGCTTCCTTGGCCAGCCGGAGCAGATATCCGTCCTTGGCGGCGATCCCGCCGGCCAGCTCCAGCGCCGTCTCCAGCAGGGTGTGCCGGCTCTCCGCGAGGGCCCATACGGCGCCGTGCCGGTGCAGTTCGCGGGCTGTGACGGTGCGGCCCGTGTAGTAGAGCGGGCGCACCAGCTGCGGCGGGAGCATACGGGACAGATGGGTGGCGGCGCCCAGGGCTCCCCGGTCGAGTTCGGGCAGGCCGAAGGTGGCGTCCTCGGTCGCCACGAGCGCGTCGGCGTTGCCTGCCAGGCCGATTCCGCCGCCCAGGCAGTGGCCGTGCACGGCCGCGATGACGGGCACCTCGCACTCGTAGACCGCCGCGAACGCCGCCGCGCAGCCGCGGTTGGCGCCGATGAGGGCTTCGTGGCCTGCGGTGCGCTGCATCTCCTTGATGTCGACGCCCGCGTTGAAGCCCCGCCCGGCGCCGGTCAGTACGACGGCGCGGTGTGCCCGGTCGCGGCCCGCTGCGGTGAGCGCTTCCGCCAGGTCGTACCAGGCGTGCACCGGGAGGGCGTTGACGGGCGGGTGGTCGACGGTCACCAGGGCGACGCCGTCGCGTGGTGTGGAGGTGGAGACAGACATCGCGGAATCAGCTACCTTTCCACCTAACGTTTGTTTGGTGCCCGTGGGCAAGCTAGCAGTGCCCTCGCCCGCGCGAAAGAGCCGAAGTCATGAGCGTTGCTGTTGTCACCGGCGGAACCCGCGGGGTGGGGGCGGGTATTGCCCGCGCTTTCCTCCGCGACGGCGCGGAGGTCGTCATCTGCGCCCGCCACC
>NZ_JADKMA010000106.1 GCF_017676365.1 Streptomyces oryzae | reverse complement strand
CCACCCGCCCGCCGGCCAAGCCCGACCCGCGCTGTCTGACGGGGCGCGCGCTGTGCGTCAGCAAGGCGAGCAGGACGGCGCTGTGGATGGTCGACGGGAAGGTGCGGACGGCCATGGACGTGCGGTTCGGGTCGGCGTACACGCCGACCCGGGAAGGCCAGTTCAAGGTCAACTTCAAGAGCCGGCACCACCGTTCGACGATCTACCACACGCCGATGCCCTACGCGATGTTCTTCAGCCGCGGCCAGGCGGTCCACTACTCCGCCGACTTCGCCGCCCGCGGGTACGCCGGAGCCTCACACGGATGTGTGAACGTCCGCGACAAAGCCAAGATCGCCAAAGTCTTCGCCGAAATCCGCCCGGGCGACAAGGTCATCGTCTACAAGTGAGAAACCGCGCCCCGAAGGGGCGGGGGGCTGCATTCTCCGCGGGGGACAACCCCCGGACCCCCGGCCGGGAGCCGCGCCCCGAAGGGGGGGAACTGCGCGAGCAACCACAACGGGCCCGCACCCGGGCAATCAGCGAAGCTCGTACGGCGGGCACCCGCCGACGCAGAAAGAGGGCCCCGGAAAAGAAAAAAGAGGCCCCCGAAAAGTGAGGGGGCGCGGGCGGGACCGGGGACTGCACTCGCCCGGGGGACAACCCCCGGACCCCCGGCCGGGAAAGGCGACCCGGAAAGTGAGGGGGCGCGGGCGGGACCGGGGGAACGTGTCCCGCCCGCGCCATCGCGCGAACCCAGAGGTACGGGGGGAACCTCGGGCTTACCGCGCCGCCGATGACCAGTCGGCTCACTCTCTTCAGCGCCGTGCCCGGCGAAAGTGTCACACCGACGGCTCAGGGTGTGGGTGTGGCGCCTGTCACCGTCGGACTCGGCGTGGGCTTCACCGACGCGGAGCCCGTGCTGCTGCCCGTCGCGCCGGAGTCGCCGGTGGTCGAACCGCCGTCGGAGTCACCCGGAGCCGGGGGGTCCCCGTCACCACCCGTCGAACCGCCGTCGCTCCCGCCGCTGCCGCTTCCCCCGCTGTCGGCGCCGCCGTCGCCGTCGCCGCCGCTTCCTCCACTGCTGCCGCCCTGCCCGGAACCGCCGGAGTCACTGCCGGACCCCGTGTTTCCGTGCTCGGCGCAGAACTTCCGCACCACGGCCCGGCCGCCCGCCGCGCGCTCCAGCTTGCGGCGGTCGTCGGCCTCCAGCTTGTTCGCCGCGTACCCCTTGCACAGGGCGGCGGCGATGGCTTCCTTCTGGGATTCGTCGAGCGGCTTGTCGGTGCCGGGAAGTTTGCCGTCCGGCGTGCTCTTGTTCCCGTTCTTGCCGTGCTTGCCGTCCTTGTCGCCTCCGGCACCGCCGGAGTCGGCGAGGTCCAGGGAGCCGTCCTGCCGCTCGCCCTTGCCGCCGTCGCCGGTCTCCGTACCGCCGGAGCGGCCACGGCCGCCGTGCCGGTCACCAGCGGTGTCGCGGCCCGGGGTCTTCTCCGCGCCGCTTCCGTCCTCGGAACCGCCACCGCTGGGGCTGGTGGCCGGGGAAACGGTGGCAGCGGGCGCGTCACCGCTGCTGAAGGGGGTGGGCAGTACGCCCGTTCCGGCGGCGACCGCGACGCCGCCGAGCGCGCAGCCCGCGAGGGCGACGGCGAACCCGGCGCGCAGCGGCCTGCCCGTCAGCAGGTTGCGGGCACGGCTGCGGGCACTGCCGGGTGCTCCGCCGCCGCCGAGCGCGGCCGAGGCGGCACCGGGCACGCCGCCGCGCACCGCGCCGACCTGCGCGGCACGGAAGGCGTCCAGCGCCGCGGCCTCGCCGGGAAGTTCGACCGGCGTGCTGCCGGCGGTGGTGGAAGGGGGCGCGCTGTAGGTGGCGGACAGCTCGTCCAGCGCGGCGGCGAGCCGGGCCACCGTACGGCGGTCGGCCTCGCGGAACCAGGCGTGTGAGGGCACGTCGAGACGGCCCTCGGCTCTTCGTCCGAGCCCTCTGGACCGGCCTGGTGCCCCGGAGCGTCCCGCCTGCTCGTGCCCCCCGGGCCGCCCGGCCTGGTCGGGGCCTACCGACTGGTCAGAACGTACCGACTGGCCGGACTCCGACGGCTCCGGACGGGCCGACCGTCCGGCCACGGCAGCCCGCGGGTTCTCCTCCGGTGCGGCGGGTTCCTCGGGCGTGGCGGAGGCCTCCGGCCCGGCGGAGCGCGCGCGCTCGGGGCCCGCGCCGGCGTCGTCGCCGTCGCAGGCGTCGACCGGCAGTCCGCGCAGCAAACGCTCCGCGGTCTCTTCATCCAGCCAGCTGTACCGGTCGTCCGCCATCACGTTTCCCTCAGCGTTCGTGTGGCTTTATGCGTCACACCGCGGGCCATGCCGCGTGCCCTGCCCTTGGCCACACCCCCGCCCGGCCTGGGCCCGTCCGTCACCGGCCCGGCCACGCCGTCGGCCGCGCCCTCGGCTGCGCCACCGGATGGCCCCGGCGTCCCTTCCTCCAGCAGCTCGGCCAGTTTGCGCAGCCCTCGGTGGGCCGCCGTCCGTACGGCGCCCGACCGCTTGCCGAGCACCTGGGCGGCGCTCTTGGCGTCCAGCCCGACCACCACCCGCAGCACCACGGCCTCGGCCTGGTCGCGCGGGAGTTGGGATATCAGCGCCATCGTGTCGCTCGTCCCCAGCGCCTCCAGCGCCTCGTCCGCCGTGTCGGCGCCCGCCGGCAGGCCGGTCAGCTCGCTCTCGTCGCCGCCCACAGCCGGGCGGCGGCCGCGCATCCGCAGATGGTCCAGGGCCCGGTTGCGGGCGATCCGCGCCGCCCAGCCGCGGAACCGGTCCGCGTCGCCCTTGAAGCGCGGCAGATCGCGGGCGATCTGCAGCCACGCCTCGGATGCCACGTCCTCGGCGTCCGCGTCCGGCACCAGCGTGCGGACGTAACCCAGCAGGCGCGGGTGCACGGAGCGGTAGACGGTGCGGAAGGCGGGCTCGTCCCCCTCCTGCGCCGCGCGTACCGCAGCGGTCAGCTCCGCGTCGTCCCCCTGCACGCTCGTGTCTCGCCCCACTCCGCGAAGGTGTCTGTGCCACGCGCCGCTACCGGGGGGTCGGCGTCCCGACTGCCAGGTTCGCGTCCCGGCTGCCAGATCGGTCAACCTGGCGCGGCGCGAGGAGCACGCTAAGGCCAAGTGTGCACGCTCGTCCATGCCGGAGGGAGGGGCGGGGCGTCAGCGGGAGATGCGGGAGGGGGTTCTCGCCCGCCGTCAGCGGCCATGTGCGGCGGGTGTGGCGTGCGGGCGTAACACATTGCGCGGCAGTGACGCTGAGGGGAGTACGGGCAAGCCGCTGGCGTAGTGAGCCCGTGTCCGACGGCGACCGGGGTCTCTCCTGTGGGGGGTGGCGACCCCGGTCGTCTTCGGCTTTTCCGGCCCCCCGGACCGGACTCAGACCGCGAGGGGCACCGGATTGATCTCGTCCGCCGGGTGTCCGGCGCGGTCGTGCACGCGCAGGACCGCCTCGGCCGAGGGCGCCTCGGAGAGGCAGTAGACGATCCCGGATTCCGGGTCCGCCCACGCCCGCTCGAAGTGCACGCCTTCCTCGCCCTCGATCTCCTGGTCCGCCCGGTGGGCGGCCATGAGCTCGTCGGCCGTGATCCCTTTCATGCCGTGATGTACGTCCATGAACCGTGTCATCGTGCTGCTCCAGAGAGGGACGCTTTCGAGAGGGAGTCGAGAGGGACATTCCCTCGTTCCATGGTCCTCCTGGCACTTCCGTGGCGCATGTCGGGATCAGCCGACTTTGTCAACCAGTTTCACGAAGTCGCTCCATGAGCGCTCCGGCCGCCCGGGATCCCACAGCTTCTGGGCCGTCGCGGCGAGCGGCAGCCGGATGCCGCGGGCTACCTGCTCGGTCGTCTGCGCGTTCGCCAGGTCGCCCCAGACGGCGAACCGGCCGCCGACGATGCGGTCCCTCCCGGCCCATTTTCCGGGCACCGGCTTGGTGCCGCGCACCACGGCGGGCGTCCAGTCCTCGTAGATGAGGCGGCCTGTGGGGTAGGTGAACTTGTTGGGCTGCCCGAGGACGTAGTACAGGTACTTGTCGTTGAGGTTGACGACCTTCCAGCCCTCCTTCAGATACTCCACGGGCTGCCGCTCCCCGGGCTCCCGCCCGGTCCAGTAGGCGACCTGGCGGGGTTTGTCCGGCTTGACGACGCCGCCGCGGTGCATGCCGTCGTTCCACACCTGCGGCGTCTTGCCGTGTTCGCGGAGCGTCGCTGCGCGGTCGTTGAGCCAGTCGGTCGCCAGGTCCTGGACCTTGGCCTTCTTGCCGAACTTCTCCCGCGCCTTGGCGGCGAGGCCCGGGTAGGTCTGCTCGGGGTTCTCCGCCATCAGCGCCTGGTACTCGTCGCCGCCGGCGTGTGCGTACTGGCCGGGGAACAGGTCGGCGAACTCGGCCAGCAGGTCGTCGACGAGCTTCGCCGCGGCGGGGTTGCCGATGTCGACGGCTCCGCGCGGCGTCCGGCCGGTGGCGCTGCGCAACTGGAGGTCGGGGTGGGCCTTGATGACGGCGCCGAGATGGCCGGGCGAGTCGATCTCGGGGATGACGGTGATGTGCCGGGAGGCGGCGAGCCGGACGATGTCCCGGACCTCGGCCTTGGTCAGGTGCGGGTCGGAGACGATCTCGGGGTGGGTGTCGCTCTCGATACGGAACGCCTGGTCGTCGGAGAGGTGCAGCTGCAGCTGGTTGAGCTTGAGATTGCCCATCTCCCGGATTCGGGCCTTGATCCAGTCGGCGCTGAAGTGCTTGCGCGCGATGTCGAGGGAGAAGCCGCGCTGGGTGCGGTCGGGCGCGTCCAGGACGGTGCCCTCGGCGAACCGGCCCTGCGCACGGTGGGTCTGGAGCAGGGTGCGGGTGCCGTAGAAGACGCCGGCGTCGTCGTTGCCGGTGATGGTGACCTTGCCGGCGCGGCTGACCAGCCGGTAGCTCTCCGGCCCGTGCCCCGGCTCGCCTTTCCCGCCGCCTTTGCCGTCCTTGCCGTCCTTGCCGCCCTTGCCGTCCTTGCCGCTTGTGCCGCCCTTCCCGTCACCCTTGCCGCTCTTCTCCCGCCTGAGCTCGATGTCGCCGGTGTGGGCCGGGCCCTTGGCGACGTCCACCTGCAACTCACCGGCGAGCAGCTCGGCCTCGTCGCGGAGCGAGTCGGCGCCGGTGACGACGCGGGTGTGCTGCGTACGCTGCCAGCCTGGGCCGCGCACGGCTTTCCATTCGCGTACGGAGGGAACCGCTGAGGGTGCCGGGCCGAGCCGGTCGGCCCCCTTGGGCGGCTGCTGGGACCCGCGGTCACGGTGGGACGCGGAGGCCGAGGGCGCCTCGCCGCCCCCGTCACCGTCGCCGTTGCCGGAGCAGCCGGTCAGGCTCGTCAGTCCCACCAGACCGGCGGCGAGGGCGAGGGCCACCAGCGTGCCGGGGCGGCCGACGGCCCCGTCGGCTGCCCCTTCGGACTTCTTCGACCATTTTCGTCCCATGCGGATACGGTATTTCCCCTTTCCAACCCTTCCCTGTCAGCTATGCGCTCCAGCGTGTTCCCTTCCGGGTGAAAACCCAGGAGTCGCACGACTGATCTTCCCTCTTCCCGGCTACGGTGACGACTTCCTCCCCGACATCGGGATTCTTCGGACTTACGGAGCCACCTACCGAGCGCATGAGCCATCCCACCTCTTCGCAGTCGCAGACGCGGACACCTCTGGATCGGCTCAACACCGCGGCCGCCGACACGGCCGAGTCCCTCCTCCTGCGCTGCTGCGGCAGCCGCCGCTGGGCACGCCGGATCGTGGCACACCGGCCCTATCCCGACGTGGAGGCCCTGCTGGCCGCGGCCGACGAGGCGAGCTACGACCTGACCTCAGGGGATCTGCGGGAGGCGCTGGTCTGCGAGTCGGCCGCGCATCCACTGGAGGGGGAGCCGCACCCGGGCGTACTCGCCGCGCACACCGCGCTGCGCGCCGCCCACGGCGCGTATGAGCGCAAGTTCGGACACGCGTTTCTGTGCTGTCTGGACGGGTTCGCGGTGGAGGAGCGGCTGGACCAGACGCTGGCGGGCATCCGGTTGCGATTGGAGAACGACGCGGAAGAGGAGTGGGCCGTGACAGCGGAGGAGCTGCGGCGGCTCGCCCGGGGCCGGCTGGGGCGATTGGCCACCTCAGGGGCGATTTCCGGCACCGGACAGCCAAGGATGTGGCGGCCCTCACACCGCAGGTAGGCCGTCCGTGCCTGATTGATCACACCTGCATACCCCTGCGCGAACGTGCCGACAGCCCGTCGCTACGATGACCGAGGCCGGTGGACCGTACCCGGCCGGGCCCGCCCGACCTACCGAAGCCGGCAGGCCCCAATATCCGCTCCCGGAGGGTTTTTCCGTGCCGGCTGGAACGCTGTACCGCGGCCGGGAAGGAATGTGGTCCTGGGTGGCTCACCGAGTCACCGGCGTCCTCATCTTCTTCTTCCTGTTCGTGCACGTCCTCGACACCGCGCTCGTGCGCGTCTCACCAGAGGCGTACGACGACACTGTCGCGATCTACAAGACTCCGCTCGTCAACCTGATGGAGTACGGCCTGGTGGCCGCCATCCTGTTCCACGCGCTGAACGGCCTGCGGGTCATTCTCGTGGACTTCTGGTCGAAGGGCGCGAAGTACCAGAAGCAGATGCTGTGGTCCGTGCTGGGCGTGTGGGTTGTCCTCATGGCGGGTGCCTTCTACCCGGTTCTCCAGCACACGCTGCGCGAACTGTTCGGGAGCTGATGCGTGATGTCGACGACCGAGACGACCAAGCCGGCCGACGCCGGGTCCGACGGGCCCACCGGCCCCCAGGACGACGTAGCGCTGTTCGACGTGGACCACCCCGCGCCCGTGATCGAGCCGCCGCGCAAGCGGACCGCGAAGACGCCGAAGGCGTCGCGCGGCAACTTCGAGATGCAGGCGTGGCTGTTCATGCGGCTGTCCGGCATCGTGCTGGTGGTGCTCGTCCTGGGCCATCTGCTGATCCAGCTGGTGCTGGACGGCGGCGTGAGCAAGATCGGCTTCGCGTTCGTCGCGGGCCGCTGGGCCTCGCCGTTCTGGCAGGTGTGGGACCTGCTGATGCTGTGGCTTGCGATGCTGCACGGCGCCAACGGGCTGCGCACGGTGATCAACGACTACGCCGAGCGCGACAACACCCGTTTCTGGCTGAAGATGCTGCTGTACACGGCCACCGTCTTCACCGTCCTGCTGGGCACGCTGGTGATCTTCACCTTCGACCCGAACATCCGCTGACGTACCGGGGCCGAAGGCTGAGGTTTTCCTGATGAGCAACGTGAACAACGTCAAGATCCACAAGTACGACACCGTCATCGTCGGCGCGGGCGGCGCCGGTATGCGCGCGGCCATCGAGTCCACCAAGCGCAGCCGCACCGCGGTGCTGACCAAGCTCTACCCCACCCGCTCCCACACCGGCGCTGCCCAGGGCGGCATGGCCGCCGCCCTCGCCAACGTCGAGGAGGACAACTGGGAGTGGCACACCTTCGACACGATCAAGGGCGGCGACTACCTGGTCGACCAGGACGCCGCCGAGATCCTGGCGAAGGAGGCCATCGACTCCGTTCTCGACCTGGAGAAGATGGGCCTGCCCTTCAACCGCACCCCCAACGGCACCATCGACCAGCGGCGGTTCGGCGGGCACTCCCGCAACCACGGTGAGGCCCCGGTGCGCCGCTCCTGCTACGCGGCCGACCGCACGGGCCACATGATCCTCCAGACGCTGTACCAGAACTGCGTCAAGGAAGGCGTGGAGTTCTTCAACGAGTTCTACGTCCTGGACCTGCTGCTCAACGAGGACGAGGGCGTCACGAAGACCGCCGGCGTCGTCGCCTACGAGCTGGCCACCGGCGATGTGCACATCTTCCAGGCCAAGGCGGTCGTCTTCGCCTCGGGCGGCAACGGCAAGTTCTTCAAGGTCACCTCCAACGCGCACACCCTGACCGGCGACGGCCAGGCCGCCGCGTTCCGGCGCGGGCTGCCGCTGGAGGACATGGAGTTCTTCCAGTTCCACCCGACCGGCATCTGGAAGATGGGCATCCTGCTCACGGAGGGCGCCCGCGGTGAGGGCGGCATCCTGCGCAACAAGGACGGCGAGCGCTTCATGGAGAAGTACGCGCCCGTCATGAAGGACCTCGCCTCCCGCGACGTCGTCTCCCGCGCGATCTACACCGAGATCCGCGAGGGCCGCGGCTGCGGCCCCGAGGGCGACCACGTCTTCCTGGACCTCACCCACCTGCCGCCGGAGCAGCTGGACGCCAAGCTGCCCGACATCACCGAGTTCGCCCGCACCTACCTGGGCATCGAGCCGTACACCGACCCGGTGCCGATCCAGCCGACCGCGCACTACGCGATGGGCGGCATCCCCACCAACGTGCGGGGCGAGGTGCTGGCCGACAACACCACGCCGGTTCCCGGTCTGTACGCGGCGGGCGAGGTGGCCTGCGTCTCGGTGCACGGCGCCAACCGGCTGGGCACCAACTCGCTGCTGGACATCAACGTCTTCGGCCGCAGGGCCGGTATCGCGGCCGCCGAGTACGCGGCGAGCGCCGACCACGTGGAACTCCCCGAGGAGCCCGCGAAGTTCGTGCTCGACGAGATCGAGAACCTGCGGGACGCCACCGGCAGCGAGCGCGTGGTGGAGATCCGCAAGGCGCTCCAGGAGTGCATGGACAAGAACGTCATGGTCTTCCGCACGGAGCAGACGCTGAAGGAGGCCGTCGAGGAGATCGGCGCCCTGCGCAAGCGCTACCGCGACATCAGCGTCCAGGACAAGGGCAAGCGCTTCAACACCGACCTGCTGGAGGCCATCGAGCTGGGCAACCTGCTCGACCTGGCCGAGGTCACGGCGGTCTCGGCACTCGCCCGCAAGGAGTCGCGCGGCGGCCACTACCGCGAGGACTTCCCCAACCGCGACGACGTCAACTTCATGCGGCACACCATGGCGTACCGCGAGGTGGGCGACGACGGCACCGAGTCGATCCGGCTGGACTACAAGCCGGTCGTGCAGACCCGCTACCAGCCGATGGAGCGTAAGTACTGATGCTGCATTCCCTCGGGGGACAACCCCCGAACCCCCGGCCGGGCCGGCCGGACACGGCGGCACCGTCCGTCGCCTTCCGGCCCGCAACCATCGGCATCCTCGCTCACCCGCACGGCGCCAGGAGGAACGCGTGAGCACCGCAACGCTTGAGAAGAACGACGCCGCCGGCCCCTCGGGGGCCGAGGGCGGTGCCGCCGCGCATCTGATCACCGTCACGCTGCGGATCCGGCGGTTCAACCCGGAGGTCTCCGACGAGCCGCAGTGGCAGGACTTCTCGCTGGAGATCGACCCGAAGGAGCGCGTCCTGGACGCGCTGCACAAGATCAAGTGGGAGCTGGACGGCACGCTGACGTTCCGCCGCTCCTGCGCGCACGGCATCTGCGGTTCGGACGCCATGCGGATCAACGGGCGCAACAGGCTCGCCTGCAAGACGCTGCTGAAGGACATCTCCCCCGAGAAGCCGATCACCGTGGAGCCCATCAAGGGGCTCACGGTGCTCAAGGACCTCGTGGTCGATATGGAGCCGTTCTTCCAGGCGTACCGCGATGTCATGCCGTTCCTGGTGACGAAGGGGAACGAGCCGACCCGCGAGCGGTACCAGTCCGCTGAGGACCGCGAGCGGTTCGACGACACCACCAAGTGCATTCTGTGCGCGGCGTGCACCTCCTCCTGCCCGGTGTTCTGGAACGACGGGCAGTACTTCGGGCCCGCCGCGATCGTGAACGCGCACCGGTTCATCTTCGACTCGCGGGACGAGGCCGGGGAGCAGCGGCTGGAGATCCTCAACGACCGTGACGGCGTGTGGCGTTGCCGGACCACCTTCAACTGCACCGAAGCCTGCCCGCGGGGCATCGAGGTGACGAAGGCCATTCAGGAGGTCAAGCGGGCGCTGATCACCCGCCGTTTCTGAGGGTTCCGGGTTCCGGTCCTCCGGGAGGCGTGCCATGTTCGCCAGGGCACGCCTCCTTTCGTTTTCCCGCTCACAGCAGCTGCCGAACGGCGAATTCCCGCGAGGCGGCGAAGATGCCGGAGACCTCGGCGTCGGGGGCGCCGTACCAGCCGTGGTCGGCACCGGGTACCAGGCGGAGCCGGACCGGGACGCCGGCCGCCCGCAGGGCGGCTGCCAGGTCTTCCGTGTGGGAGGGGGCGACCATGGTGTCCTCCGTGCCGTGGGCGAGGAAGAACGGCGGCGCGGCGGCGTGCACATGGGCGAGCGGGCTGGCGGCGCGGGCCGGTTCGGGGCAGGCGGCGGGGGCCGCGCCCAGGAGTGCGGCTTCAGGGGTCTCGGCGGAGTCGGGCGAGTAGCCGCCGCGCGGGGTGGTCAGATCGCTGGGTCCGTACCAGACGACGGCGCCCGCGAGGGGCGGGTCGGGACGGGTGAGGGCCAGCAGCGCCGCGAGGTGCCCTCCGGCGGATTCGCCCCACACGAGGGTGCGGCCGGTGTCGATGCCCAGTTCCGGGGAACGGAGCGTCAGCCACCGCAGTGCGGCACGCAGGTCTTCCAGCGGCGCGGGGAAGCGGGCCTCGCCGCTGAGGCGGTAGTCGACGCAGGCGACCGCGAGCCCCGCGGCGGCGAGCCGGGCGAAGGGGCCGGGGTCCCAGTCGCGGGTGCGCATCCCCAGGTCGTCGCGCCGCCCACGCCGCCAGGCACCGCCGTGGACGTACAGCACCAGGGGAGCCGGTCCTCCGGCGGGGAGCCACAGGTCGAGTTCGAGGGGGCGGCCGCCCTCGGGAACAGCGTAGGGCACGCCGCGCAGCAGCCGGATGCCGCTGATCGCCGCAGGGGGCGGCAGCGGGGCCTCGTCCGGGTGCGGTGCGGGGAGTTGTCTCAGCAGGTCCGGGTCCGGACGGGTCACCATCTCCTCCACTGGTGGTCGGGCGGAAAGCGTACGTCCCTCCCTGCCGGTGGGTGCGCCGTACGGCAACAACCGTGCCCCTCATGCGGGGTGGGGCCCCCGGGTGCGTATCGTGCGGCCGATGGGACGGATGCGGATCGTACGGACGGCAACGGTGGCACTCGCCCTGACGCTCGCCGCGGCGGGCTGCGGGGGCGGTGACGGCGCGGACAAGCGCGGCCCCGCGAAGCCCTCGGGGCAGCACGGGGTGCGGTTCGAGACCGACCAGTCGGTCGGTCTCGCGGATGCTCCGGTCGACGTACGGCTCAAGGGGCTCGCGCCCCGCACCAAGGTGAAGATCGGCGTAGCGGCCACGGACCGGGACGGCGGGCGCTGGACGGCCGCGGTGACGCATACGGCCGACAGCAAGGGGGCCGTGCAGCTCGGCAAGAAGGGCACCGCGCGGCTGCTGGAGAGCATGCTGCCGGCCGGCGGCCGGTACGCGAAGCTGATCGGCAGCGGCAAGGCGTTCTCGTACCACCCCGGCCCGCCCGGAAAGCAGCGCTCCTACTCGGTGCGGTTCAGCGCGACCGCGCTGTCCGGCAAGGACAGGGGAGAGCGCGTCGCCCGCCGCGACCTGGTCCGGGAGTGGCTGACCAGGGGCACCACGCACCGCAAGCTGACCGTCGCGAAGGACGAGATCGCGGGCGATCTGTACCTGCCGCCCAAGGGCAGCGGCAAAAAGGCTCCCGTGCTGGTGTTCGGCGGCTCCGAAGGCGGCAACGCCGGTACGTACACCGCGGCGCTGCTCGCCTCGCACGGGCACCCCGCGATGTCGGTGTGCTATTTCCGCTGCGGAAAGGGGTCAGGGCGGCCCAACGGCATCGACGACATCGACCTGGACTACTTCACCAGGGCCGGGAAGCTGCTGCGCAAGCAGCAGGCCGCCGATCCGGACCGGCTCGCCGTCATGGGCAACTCGCGCGGCAGCGAGGCGGCCCAGCTGCTCGGGCAGCGCCGTCCGTCCGTCTTCCGCGACGTCATCGCGTACGCGCCCTCCTCCAACGTCAACGGCCCCTACCTGAGCGGCACCACCGCCTGGACCGACCACGGCAGGCCGGTCCCGACCGGGCCCATCCCCCTCGACCACGTACGCGGCACCGTCCTCGCCGTTGCGGGCGGCAACGACAAGATGTGGGGCTCCGCGGGCTCGGCCGCCGCCATGGCCCGCCAGGGAGCGAAAAAGCTGGTCTATCCGGACGCCGGCCACCACGTGAACTGGTTCCCCCTCGGCCAGCCCGGCCAGGAGGGCGGCCGCAATGGTGCTGTCGCCGCGACCGCTAAGGCCGACCAGTCCGCGCGGGCCGACTCCTGGCGGAGCGTACTGCGACTGCTGGACGCCCCGTAAGGGGCGCGGGGAACTGCGCGAGCGACCATAACGAGCCTGCAGACTGCGACGGGCGAACAGGGGGCAGCCCCTCCCCGGAAGAGCTATGCCCTCTTCGCGGCCAGCTCGACAATGGTGATGTCCGAATCGGCACCCACCCGCACGGGCGGCCCCCAGGCACCCGCACCACGGGTGACGTACAGCTGGGTGTCGCCGTACCGTTCGAGCCCGGCAACGGTCGGATTGGCGAGGGCCGCGAGCAGGTTGCCAGGCCACATCTGGCCACCGTGGGTGTGCCCGGAGAGCTGAAGATCCACGTCATGGTCGACGGCCTCATGGATCTGCACCGGCTGATGCGCCATCAGCACGCAGGCCCGCGAGGTGTCACGGTCGCGGAGCGCCCTGTCGTAGTCCGGCCCCTCCCCCTGGTCCTCGCCCGCGAGATCGTTGACCCCGGCGAGGTCGAAGCCCGGCAGCTCGCGCCGGGCGTTCTCCAGCGGGTGGACGTCCAGCTCGCGCAGGTGGTCGATCCACTCACGGGCGTTGCCGAAGTACTCGTGGTTGCCCGTCACGAAGAACGACCCGTGCCGGGACCGCAGCCCGCGCAGCGGCTCCGCGGCCGGGCCGAGATCGGCGACGCTGCCGTCGACCAGGTCGCCGACTATCGTCACCAGGTCCGGCTGTGCCTTGTTGATGGTGTCGACGATCCGCTGGGTGTGGGCACGCCCGAGGATCGGCCCGAGATGGATGTCGCTGACGACGGCGACGCGGTAGCCGTGCGTACGCCGGCCCAGCTTGGCCAGCGGGACGGTGATGTGTTTGAGGGTCGGCCCGTTCAGCACGCTGTAGGCCCCGGCAGCTGTGGTGCCGAGACCCGCCACCGCCGCGGTACCGGCGAGAGTGCGGGCGAGGAAGACCCGCCGGGTGGGGACGGACGCGGAGAGCGGCACGGTGTGCGGGCCGGCCGGCGAGGGGGCGCCCCGAGACCCGGCCGCGGGACCCGCCGCAGGCCCCGCCGCGGAGCCGGCCGCGGACCCGGTCGTCGCCTCGGTGGCGACGCCGCCTGAGCCGCCCGCCGTCTCGGCCCCCACGGACGCGGACTCCGGCACTGACTCCGGCACGGGCACCGGCTCCTCGGCGGCGGGGCCCGGCTCGGGCTCCGCCGTACGGTGCCGGGCCGCCCGCTCCCTCCCCCACGCCGTACGCCGCAGCACGAACCGCACCAGCTCCCCGGCGAGCAGCGCCAGCGTCAGATACAGGAGGCAGGCCAGCCACAGGAAGCCGGGCCAGGCCAGCACCTGCTGCAGCGGGAAGGGCGCGCCCGCGCGGCCGGAGACCAGCGCGCCGAACGTGGTGACGGGCAGCACCACCGCCAGCACCGTGCCCAGCCGCCGCCACCAGCTCCGTGGCGCGGACACGTCACGTACGAAGCGCCGCCACAGGTAGACATGGGTGCCTGCCAGCAGGCCCAGCACGACGAGCCCGATCAGTACGAACACAACCACCATGACGGCCGCTCCTCCCCCTCGCTCTCCCCCGCTCCCGGACCCGCCCCGGGCGGCTCAGTCGCGCCCGGCGGCTCAGTGGCGCCGGGCGTCCCGCGCCGCCCGCAGTCCGCGCAGACCGATCAGACCGATCGCCGTTCCCAGCAGGAACGAGGTGATCGCCAGCAGCAGGTGGACCCAAAAATAACCCGTCGGGTCACCGGCGTCGTCGAAAGCCAGTCCGCTGCTGTCCTTCCAGAGGTTCTTGACGAACGTGATCCAGACGAACCAGGACCAGACCCCGAAGGCCAGCAGGAACCAGGAGACCCGCCGGGAGAGCACCAGCCCCGTCCGCCGTGCCGCCGAGGGCTCCGCCGCCGTCCCGGGCCCGGGATCCGCTGCGGGGTCCGTGGTGGCGGGCGTGGTGGAGGTGTCGCGCATGATGTCCAGTATGACCGCCCCGCTCCGCGACCGGGGGCCCGCCCCCATTGGCCTACGGAACTGCGCGAGTTGGACTACCGGAATCCGTCCATGGTGGGGCTCGACGTCCCCAACCCGTGCATGGGCCTGTACGTTCGGTGGGTGCCCATTTCTTCGCATTATTCAGACCGCGCCGCGCGCCCGTACCCGCGCGGCGGCTCGCGCGAGCGCCGCGCGACCACGATCGGTGGCCTCGCCTCCACCGCACTCGTCCTCTCCCTGCTGACCGCCGCGGGAGCCCAGCCCTCCTACGCCGACGAGAACCAGCTGGCCGGCAAGCAGACCGAGCCCAAGCCGCCCGCGAAGATGTCCACCATCGGCGGCGAGCGGCTCGGCCGGCCAGGTACCCAGGTGAATCTGAAGAAGGGCGCGCCCCAGCTGCCGACCAAGCTCTCGGCGCGCTCCTGGATCGTCACGGACGCCGAGTCGGGCAAGGTGCTGGCCTCGCACAACGCCCACTGGCGGCTGCCCCCGGCCAGCACCTTGAAGATGCTGTTCGCCGACACGGTGCTGCCCAAGCTGCCGAAGAACCGCAGCCACAAGGTGGTCCCCGAGGACCTGGCGGGGATGGGCGAGGGCAGCAGCCTGGTCGGCGTCAAGGAGGGCGAGTCCTACACGGTGCACGACCTGTGGCTCGGTGTCTTCCTGCGCTCCGGCAACGACGCGGTGCACGTGCTGGCGGCCATGAACGGCGGCAAGGCGAAGACGGTCAAGGAGATGAACGAGCGGGCCCGCACCCTGCACGCCAACGACACCAAGGTGGTCAGCCCGGACGGCTACGACCACAAGGGCCAGGTCTCCTCGGCGTACGACCTGACCCTCTTCGCGCGCTCAGGGCTGCAGAACAAGGACTTCCGCGAGTACGCGGCGACCGCCTCCGCTAAGTTCCCCGGTGAGACGAAGAAGGACAAGAAGACCGGCAAGAAGAAGCGCGGGAGCTTCCAGATCCAGAACACCAACCGGCTCCTGACGGGCGATGTCGGTATCGACCCCTACCCGGGGATCGCAGGCGTCAAGAACGGCTCGACGACGAACGCGGGCAACACCTTCACCGGCGTGGCACAGCGCGGTGACCGGGTGCTGCTGGTGACGGTCATGCACCCGGAGGCGGCCGAGGCACACGGCGTCTACAAGGAGACCGCCAAGCTGCTGGACTGGGGCTTCGCCGCCGACGGCAAGGTCGAGCCGGTCGGCGAGCTGGCGGCGCCGGGCAGCGCGGCCAGCGGCGGGGGCACACTTGCGGGCAAGGACGGCGAGGCGGGCGGCTCGGACTCCCGCGCGGCGGCGCACGCCCACAGCAAGCCCTCGGGCGGTGCCGGGACGGCGCTGGGGATCACGGCCGGTTCTCTGGTCGCTCTTGCTCTGGTGGCGTACGGGGTGCACCGTCGCTGGCCGCTTCCGGAGCTGGCGCGCCGCGCTCGCCGCTGACGTCCTCGCCGTCGCCGTCGCTGTCGGCGCGCTCGCCGTCGTCCTGGTCGTCTTCGCCGTCGTCCTGGTCCTCTTCGCCGTCGCCGTCGTCGTCGCCGTCGTCGTCGCCGTCACCGGTGAGGTCCTTGACGGGCTGCTGGGCCGCGGGGCCCTCGCCGGGGGCGGGGGCCGTGGCGGTCCAGGCGGCGCAGTAGAGCAGCAGCTTGGTCATGAAGCTGATCCACAGCAGCAGGGCGATGGGTACACCGAAGGCGCCGTAGATGTTCTTGGCGGCCACCTGCTCGAGGTAGCCGCCGAGCAGCAGCTTCAGCAGTTCGAAGCCGACCGCGCCCTGCAGGGCCGCCGCCAGGGTCGCGCGGCGCGGCGGCTGCACCCGGGGCAGCAGGGTGAGCACGTACCACAGCAGCACGAAGTCGGCGGCAACGGCGGCGGCGTAGCCGGCGGCACGCAGCAGCAACGTCCCCACGCTGCCCTCGGCGGTGCCCAGCTGCTCGGCGACCCATCGGGCGGCGGTCACGGCGAACGCGGAGCCGCCGAAGGAGACGAGCCCGACGACGCCGAGGCCCAGCAGGATGCCCACGTCCACGGCGCGGCGGACGACGACGTTGCCGGGGTCCTCCTCCAGGTCCCACACGGCGCGCAGGCTCTCGCGCAGGGTGCCGACCCAGCGTCCGCCGGTGAGCAGCAGCGCCGCGCCCGCGATACCGCCGACGGTGCCGGCGTTGTCCACCAGCGACTGGAGCTCCAGCTGGTCGGAGATGCCGGGCACCTGGTCGGTGAGGGTGTTCTGGAGCCGGTTCATCTGGTCGTGGGAGAGCAGGGACGCGGCGATGGCGGCGCCGATGGCGAGCATCGGGAACAGCGCCAGAAAGCTGATGAAGGTGATGGCGGCGGCCAGCCGGGTCCACTTGCGGGACTCCAGATGCTGGTAGATCCGCCAGAGGCGGGTGGTGCGCAGGCGGGCCAGCACGGTGCGGAACCACGCCGTCAGGGGCCCGATGAGCGGGCCGACCAGCGGCAGCTTCTTCAGTCTCTCCACACCAGCCACCTGCCTGCTTTGCCCAGCCCTACCCAGCCCCGACCAGGCCCTGCCCAGGCCTGACCGGTCCAGCGATCTTCAGCCGTGACCGGACGTTACCGCGTACGGTCCCGCCGTCGGTTACGGACGCCGGTCAGAGCGTGGCGGCGGGGGGCCGCAGCGCTGAGCGCCGCTGGTGCGGCGGGCGGCAGGGCGTGGCCGGTACGGGGACCTCGAGCGGTGGCGCGCCCTCCAGCGCGGGGCTGCCCTGCGGATGGCCGGGACCGGTGCCGGGGCCCTGGCCCGGACCCGGGCTCGGCTGCTGGGCGAAGGGGAACTCCCGCTTCAGCCGCCACACCATGTCCGCGCCCTGCTCGTAGAGGGCGAAGCCGGCGGCCGTCCACGCGCACTCGAAATCGGCCAGCTCCTCGTAGGCGCGGTCCATGGCCGGCTCCGGGATGCCGTGCGCGACCGTCACATGCGGGTGGTACGGGAAGTGCAGCTCGCGGTCGAGCGGGCCCTCCGGGTCGCGGACCCGCTCCTGGAGCCGGGAGCAGGCCGTCGCGCCCTCCACGACCTGGACGAACACCACCGGCGACAGCGGCCGGAACGTGCCCGTGCCCGACAGCCGCACCGGGAAGGCGCGTCCGGCCAGGGCCACGCCCGCCAGGTGCGCCTCGACCGCGGGCCGCGCCGAGGCCGGGACCTCGGTGGGCGGCAGCAGCGTGATGTGGGTGGGGATGCCATGGGCGGCGGCGTCGCCGAAGGAGGCCCGCCGCGCCTGGAGCAGTGTGCCGTACGGCTCCGGGACGGCGAGCGATACGCCGAGGGTGACGGTCGCTCCCGCGCCCATAGGTTCTCCCTTCACCGCCTGCCGGGCACGAGGCCCACCTTGTCGTACACGTCCCGCAGCGTCTCGCTCGCCACGGTCCTGGCCTTCTCCGCGCCGTCGAACAGGATCTTGTCCAGCGCGGCCGGGTCGTCCATGAACTCACGGGTCCGGTCACGGAACGGCGTCACCCAGTCCGTGACGATCTCCGCGAGATCCGTCTTCAGCGCACCGTAGCCCTTGCCCGCGTACTTATCTTCCAGTTCCTGGATTCCGGCGCCGGTGAGTGTGGCGTGGATCGTCAGCAGGTTGCTGATGCCGGGCTTCTTGTCCCGGTCGAACCGGATGACGGTGTCGGTGTCGGTGACCGCGCTCTTGATCTTCTTGGCGGTGGTCTTCGGCTCGTCCAGCAGCTCGATGATCCCCTTGGGCGCCGAGGCGGACTTGCTCATCTTGACCGCCGGGTCCTGGAGGTCGTAGATCTTCGCCGTCTCCTTCGGGATGTACGCCTCGGGGACGGGGAAGGTGGCGCCGTACCGCCCGTTGAACCGCTCGGCGATGGTGCGGGTCAGCTCCAGGTGCTGGCGCTGGTCCTCGCCGACCGGGACCTGGTGCGCGCGGTAGACCAGGATGTCGGCGACCATCAGCGCGGGGTACGTGAACAGCCCGACGCTGGTGTGGTCGGTGCCCTGCTTGGCGGACTTGTCCTTGAACTGGGTCATGCGCGCGGCCTCGCCGAAGCCGGTGAGGCACTCCACGATCCAGCTCAGCTGGGTGTGCTCGGGGACATGGCTCTGCAGGAAGAGCGTGCAGCGCTCCGGGTCGAGACCGGCGGCCAGCAGCTGGGCCGCCGCCATCCGCGAGTTGTCGCGCAGCTCGGCCGGGTCCTTCGGGATCGTCATGGCGTGCAGGTCGACGACCATGTAGTACGCGTCGTGGGTCTCCTGGAGCGCCACCCACTGGCGCACGGCGCCGAGGTAGTTGCCGAGGTGGAACGAACCGGCGGTGGGCTGGATCCCGGACAGCACGCGAGGACGATCATTGGCCATGCGGCCATTCTCTCAGGTGCGCGTACCGGCCCGCGCCCCAGTCGCGGGTGAGCTGGGGCACGGGCCGGGCCGGGGGGAGCACACGGCCCGGACGAGGGGCGCAGACAAATGAGCCGGGCGCCGCAGCAGACGCCCCGGGCGACAGAAGATAGAAAGGTGCAGCCCCACCGGGCAGCACGCCGAATGTACGGAGGAACGGAGACGACGATGTCGACGCAGCCCACCCTCTCGAGCCCCTCGATCAGCGCCCGGAGCATCGCCACAGCGGAGGCTCACAGCGCGCACAACTACCACCCGCTCCCCGTCGTCGTCGCCACCGCGGACGGCGCGTGGGTGACCGATGTCGAGGGGCGCCGCTATCTCGACATGCTGGCCGGCTACTCGGCCCTGAACTTCGGCCACCGCAATCCGCGGCTGATCGCAGCGGCCAAGGCCCAGCTCGACCGGGTCACCCTCACCTCCCGCGCCTTCCACAACGACCGCTTCGCCGACTTCGCAGCCCAGCTCGCCGAACTGTGCGGGATGGAGATGGTGCTGCCGATGAACACCGGAGCGGAAGCGGTGGAGACGGCCGTCAAGACCGCCCGCAAGTGGGGCTACCGGGTCAAGGGCGTCCCGGACGGACAGGCGAAGATCATCGTCGCGGACAACAACTTCCACGGCCGTACGACGACGATCATCAGCTTCTCCACCGACGAGGAGGCCCGCGCCGACCACGGTCCGTACACGCCGGGCTTCGAGGTCGTCCCGTACGGCGATCTGGCGGCGCTGGAGGCGGCCGTCGACGAGGCCGGCGAGAACACCGTCGCGGTGCTGCTGGAGCCCGTGCAGGGGGAGGCGGGCGTCCTGGTTCCGCCGCCCGGCTATCTGGCCGGCGTGCGGGAGCTGACCCGCTCGCGCGGGGTGCTGTTCATCGCCGACGAGATCCAGTCGGGGCTGGGCCGCACCGGCGCGACGTTCGCCTGCGAGCAGGAGGGCGTCGTCCCGGACATGTACGTCCTCGGCAAGGCGCTGGGCGGCGGTGTCGTGCCCGTCTCCGCCGTGGTCTCCTCCCGCGAGGTGCTGGGCGTGCACCGGCCCGGCGAACACGGCTCCACCTTCGGCGGCAACCCGCTGGCCTGCGCGGTGGCGCTGGAAGTCCTCGACATGCTGCGGAGCGGGGAGTTCCAGCAGCGGGCCGAGGAACTCGGCGAGCATCTGCACCGCGAGCTGAAACTGCTGCCCGCCTCCGCTGTCCGTGAGGTGCGCGGGCGTGGATTGTGGGCCGGCGTCGACATCGATCCCTCCCACGGGACGGGGCGCGAGATCTCCGAACGGCTCATGGCCCGCGGTGTGCTGGTCAAGGACACCCACGGCTCCACGATCCGGCTGGCGCCGCCGCTGTGCATCTCGAAGGAGGACCTGGACTGGGGGCTTGAGCAGTTGCGGTCGGTTCTGGCGGGGTAGCCCGAGCCCGCGCCCCGGGGCACCCCTGGCCTCCCGTGGCCGCCGTCACGGGAGGCGCCGCAGCGGGGTGCCCTCCAGATAGGCCTGGATGTTCTCCACGGCCTGGCCGTAATAGCGGCGGTAGTTGTCGCGGGTCACATACCCCAGGTGCGGGGTGGCAAGCAGCCGCGGGGCCGTGCGCAGCGGGTGGTCGGCGGGGAGGGGCTCGGCGTCGAAGACATCGGTGGCCGCACCCGCGATGGTGCCGCCACGCAACGCGTCCAGCAGCGCGTCCTGGTCGACGATGGCGGCCCGGGAGGTGTTGACGAGGTAGGCGTCCGGCTTCATCGCCGCGAACTCGTCAGCCCCCAGCAGACCCCGCGTACGGTCGCTGAGCGCGAGGTGTACGGAGACGAAGTCGCTGGCGCGCAGCAGCTCATGGAGCGACCCGGCCCGTACGGCGCCCACCTCGTCGGCCCGCTCCTGGGTGAGGTTCTGGCTCCAGGCCACCACCTCCATGCCGAACGCCGCGGCGACGGGGGCCATCCGCCCGCCGATCTTGCCGAGCCCGAGCAGCCCGAGCCGCCGCCCGTGCAGATCCGCACCCACCGTCTGCTGCCAGGGCCCGCCCTCACGAACGGCGGCGCTCTCCGTCCCGATCCCCCGCGCCAGCCCCAGCAACAGCGCCCACGTCAGCTCCAGGGGCGGCGTCTGCGAACTGGCCGTCCCGCACACCGTCACCCCGTGTTCCTCCGCCGCCGCGTAGTCGATGACGGAGTTCCGCATCCCGGAGGCGACCAGCAGCTTCAGGCGGGGCAGCCGGGCGAGGACCGTCGCCGGGAACGCGATCCTCTCCCGCAGCGTCACCGCGATGTCGAACCCGCCGAGCATGCCGACCAACGCGTCCTCGTCGCCGGGATGTTCCTGGAAGCTCACCACCTCGACCCGTTCCTCGACGGGGGACCAGTCCGCGAGGGAGGTTCCCACGGCCTGGAAGTCATCGAGCAGGGCACAGCGCAGACGTGACATGTCTTTGGGCTCCGATCTCCTGGCAGTTACAGGGGGCCAGCCCAGATCATGCCCCCGAGCTGGCTCTGCTCATGGGCGGGCTCCTCGTCGCACGCACCCGATCGATCTCGTGGACCGGCTCTATCTCCCCACGCCTCGGTGGAGGGCCCATTGGCGGGCTGCTCCCGCCATGTCTCCGAGCCAGCGCGCCTCGGGGAATCTGTCGGCTTGTCGCCGGTTCATACGCAAGGTGGCGAGGGCGAAAGCGTCGATCGCGGCAGGGCCGGCTTCCGCCCACCCTTTGCATCCATTCGCCCATGCCTCTGCTTGCTCCGCCGTGTGACCGGCGGCGATGAGCTGCACGACCAGGCAGGCCGGGTCGATGAACGCCGCACCCGTGGTGGGCCACGACCAGTCCACGACCCATGTCCGTCCGTTTCCGATCAGGAAGTTGTCGGGGTTTACGTCGGTGAACAGCAGCGTGTCACCGCCGAAGAACGCCGCTGCGCCTTCATCGGCGAACCTGTCCCAGCGCGTTTCGCTCCAGTCGCGAGCCTCCGCAGGCACCGGGAACTCCTGAATACGGCCGATGGTTGCGACGACCGCGGGAAGGTCTGCGGAGCCGGGCTCGAAATTCGAAGGGCGTCCTTCCACGGCCTCGAAACCGAGCGCGATCCATTCGTCGTCTTCGGCGTGCCATCGCAGAGCGGGAGAGATGGCTCGTACGGAGGGATTCACGAGTCGTTCGCGGATGAGGGAAGCCCGGCGGCCTCCCGCTCGGTTACGGACGGCCTTGACGAAGAAGGGGCCGTGCTCGCATCGGGTCACAGCCGTGACGTCCGCTCCGTTCCCGCGCGAGATCGGCCGAACGTCATGCTGATTGCCTGTATGTGGACGTACCAGCGTCCACAGGGACTCGGTGCCTGTTGGGATGGTGTCCATTAGTTCCTCGGGCTGCACGAACTGCTGGGGAATCCAGGGGAGCACTCCCCGTCCCCCACCGGGTTGCATCCGTCGTCGCCGCTGTCGTCGTCATCCTCGTCCCCGCCGTCTCGCGCGACCACAACAGTGCGGATGTGCGTCTGGGCCGCCGTCATGGCGGTGCCGTTGAGGATAGATCCGAGCGGGGCGTCCCGAACGTTGCCGACGTCGATCCGCTCCTCGACAGGCGACCAGTCCGCGAGGGAGGTTCCCACGGCCTGGAAGTCATCGAGCAGGGCACAGCGCAGACGTGACACGGCAGTTCACTCCGATTCTCTGTCCGGAACACGGATCACCGCCGATCATGCCGGAGCTCGGACTACTGGTCGTCGCAGACCCCGAGCCGCAGGCCCCGACTGTGCGCGACGCGCAGCACGTTGCGGAGGGCTCGGATGCATGCGGTTAAGGCCAGCCGCAGAGCCAACGCCCCCGCAGCGGGCTGCGCCAGGACGGCCTCGCACTCCCCCAACACCCGTGCCGCGTCCCTGACCTGCCGCTCCTCAGCCGCATCGGCGAACGCGGAGATCATCCCGTCCTCCGCGCCGGGCGCCAGGTAGCAGGGCTTCCCGGTGTCGGACGTCCACGGCAACAGTCGGAGGTCTTTCTGGAAGAGGGGGGTCTTTCTCGTGGCTCATACAGTGCTCCTCCCATGAGGGGCTGGGACCAGTGCGTACTAGGTCACCGTGTCGCTGTCCTAGTTCACTCGCAAGGGCTTGCGTCGAGGTTCACCCATCAGAGGTGTCCTAGTTCGCAGTTGGGCTCTTTCGGCGAACTAGTTCACCGGTTAGCTTGCGTCACATGGCAGAACAGCGCTTCATGGACATCGCCGCCGAGCTGCGGGACCGGATTCTGAGCGGGGAGTTGGGGCCCGGGGACAAGGTCCCGACCGTGAAGGAGTTGGCGGCGTCGTATCGGTGCGCGGGGGCGACGGCGCAGCGGGCGCTGGGTCAGCTCGCGGTGGAGGGCGTCGTACGGACCTCGCCACGCGGGACGTTCGTCGCGGACGAGGCGCCGGTCAGTCTGACGCCTGCCGAACGGGCGGGGCTGGCGCGGCGGACCGGAAGTGTGCTGACTGAGGGCGAGTCCGCTGCTGTCACGGCAGCGGAGCTGGTCCTGCCGCCGCTGTACGTGGCGGAGATCTTCGACCTGGACCACGGGGACCAGGTCGTCAGGCGGGAGTATGTCGTCGGGCGCGGCAAGGCCCGGCTGATGCTGGCCGTCGACTGGTTCCCCGCCCACTTCGCCGCACTCGTACCGGACTTGCTCAGCACGGCGCCCGGTAAGGTGCACGGGTTGCTGTCCAAGGTGCTCGAAGCCACCGGGCGTGCCCCCACCTACGCCCGCGACGACATGCACGCCCGGGAAGCCGACCGGCGCGAGGCCGGACACCTCGGCATTCCGCCAGGCGCACCCACCCTCGCGGGCGCACACCGCTGGAGCGACGAGGATGGCATGATCCTCTACGGCGAATGGTGCCTGCCGCCGCGGCTGACTCTCTCCTACGAGACGGACCCCGGCGGCGTGGGCCCGGACGCCTGACCGCAGCGCGCCAGCGCCCCGCACAAGGCGTCCAGTGCGGCCGCGTAGGCGTGTTCGGCGGGGGTGCCGTAGCCGACGACCAGGGAGGGGGGCTGGGCATCCGTGGGGGCCGCCGGGTGGTGGAAGGCGGAGAGGGGGTCGAGGGCGACGTCGGCCTGCTGGAGGGTGCGGAGGGCGGCCGGTTCCGTCACTCCGGGTGGGAGGCGGAGGACGGCGTGCAGGCCGGCGGCGATGCCGGTGGCCCTCGCGGCGGGGACGCGGGCGGCCAGTTGCCCGACCAGGCGGTCGCGGCGGGCGCGGTAGCGGTGCCGCATGGCGCGTACGTGACGGTCGTACGCGCCGCAGTCCAGGAAGTCGGCGAGGGTGAGCTGGTCGAGGGTGCCGGTTGTCCACTCGGCGGGCGTCTTGGCGGCCAGGACGGGCTCCACCAGGCGGTCGGGCAGCACCATCCAGGCCAGCCGCAGGGCCGGGGCGAGGGCTTTGCTGGCGGTGCCGAGGTAGACGACGCGCTCGGGGTCGAGCCCTTGGAGGGCTCCTACCGGGTTTCTGTCGTAGCGGAATTCGCCGTCGTAGTCGTCCTCCAGTACCAGTCCGCCGGTCCGTCCCGCCCACTCGACCACCGCCGCTCTGCGGTCGGGGTGCAGCGGGACCCCGAGCGGGTACTGGTGCGCGGGGGTGAGCAGCGCTGCCCGTACGTCGGCGAACTCGGGGTCGGCGTCCAGGAGTTGGGTACGGGCGCCGTGCGCGTCCACCGGGAGGGGGCGGGTGCGCGTCACCGGTTCGAGGAGTTCGCGGTGGAAGGGCAGCCCGTACTCCTCGACGGCGATGGCCCCCGGCACCGCACGCGCCAGCAGCGCGATGCCCTGTGCGAACCCGGCGCAGATCACGATGCGGTCGGGGTCGGCCCGCACCCCGCGTGCCCGGGCCAGATAGCCGGCCAGCGCCTGCCGCAGCTGGACGGCGCCGCGCAGATCGCCGTGCGAGAAGGCGTGCGCCGGGGCTGCGGTCAGGGCGCGGCGGGCCGAGGTCAGCCAGGCCGGGCGGGGGAAAGCCGAGACGTCGGGCGCCCCGGTCCGCAGGTCGTGGGCAGGGCGGTGCTCCCAGCGCTGGTGGCGGGTGAGGGAGAACCGGGAGGAGCGCTCGGCGGGGGCCGTCGGCGAGGGCGCGCGCGGGCGGCGCGGGGTTGCCGGTTCCGCGCGGTCCGCAACCCGGGTGCCGGAGCCCTGCTGCGCCGTCAGCCAGCCCTCCGCGACGAGTTCGGCGTACGCGTCGGCCACGGTGTTGCGGGCCAGGCCCAGGTCGGCGGCGAGCGTACGGGAGGAGGGCAGGCGGGTGCCCGGGGCGAGGCGGCCGGTGCGGATGGCGTCGCGCAGTGCGGTCAGCAGGGCGGCGCGGGG
>NZ_JADKMA010000105.1 GCF_017676365.1 Streptomyces oryzae | reverse complement strand
CAGCTCGGGGTGGGCCTGGGTGGCGACCAGATAGGGGTGGACCTCGCGCGGGTACTCGACGTACTCGACCAGCTTGTTGTCGGGCGAGGTGCCGGAGAAGACCAGCCCTGCCTTCTTCTCCAGCTCGGTGCGGTAGTGGTTGTTGACCTCGTACCGGTGACGGTGGCGCTCCTCGACGTAGGGCTCGCCGCCGTAGGTCTCGCGCACGATGGAGCCCTCGGCCAGCTTGGCCGGGTACATGCCCAGCCGCATGGTGCCGCCCATGTCGCCTTCGCCTGCGACGATGTCGAGCTGCTCCTCCATGGTGGAGATGACCGGGTGCGCCGTGGACTGGTCGAACTCGGTGGAGTTGGCGTCCTTGATGCCCGCCAGGTTGCGGGCGCCCTCGATCACGATGCACTGCAGGCCCAGGCACAGCCCGAGCAGCGGGACGCGGTTCTCGCGGGCGTAGGTGATGGCGCCGACCTTGCCGTCGACGCCGCGCTCGCCGAAGCCGCCGGGGATGCAGACGGCGTCGCAGTCACCGAGCTGGCGCTTGGCGCCCTCGGGGGTCTTGCAGTCGTCGGAGGTGACCCACTTGATCTTGACGCGGGCCCGGTTGGCGAAGCCGCCGGCGCGCAGTGCCTCGGTGACCGACAGATAGGCGTCGGGCAGGTCGATGTACTTGCCGACCAGCGCGACCGTCACCTCGTGGTCGGGCTGGTGGACCCGGCGCAGCAGATCGTCCCACTGGGTCCAGTCCACGTCGCGGAACGGCAGGTCGAGCTTGCGTACGACGTAGGCGTCCAGGCCCTCGGAGTGCAGGACCTTGGGGATGTCGTAGATGGAGCGGGCGTCCTTGCAGGCGACCACGGCGGCGTCGTCCACGTCGCACATGAGCCCGATCTTCCGCTTGATGGAGACCGGCACATCGCGGTCGGCGCGCAGCACGATGGCGTCCGGCTGGATACCGATGTTGCGCAGCGCGGCGACCGAGTGCTGGGTGGGCTTGGTCTTCAGCTCGCCGGAGGGACCGATGTAGGGCAGCAGCGAGATGTGCACGACGAAGACGTTGTCGCGGCCGACCTCGTGGCGGACCTGGCGGACGGCCTCGAGGAAGGGCAGCGACTCGATGTCGCCGACGGTGCCGCCGACCTCGGTGATGACCACGTCCACGTCGTCGGTGGCCATCCGGCGGATGCGGTGCTTGATCTCGTTGGTGATGTGCGGGATGACCTGCACGGTGTCGCCCAGATACTCGCCGCGCCGCTCCTTGGCGATCACCGTGGAGTAGACCTGCCCGGTGGTCACGTTGGCGGTGCCGTTGAGATCGACGTCGAGGAAGCGCTCGTAGTGGCCGATGTCCAGATCGGTCTCGGCGCCGTCGTTGGTGACGAACACCTCACCGTGCTGGAAGGGGTTCATCGTGCCCGGGTCGACGTTCAGATAGGGGTCGAGCTTCTGCATGGTGACCCGCAGGCCGCGGGCCTTGAGGAGCGCGCCCAGGCTGGAGGCGGTGAGCCCCTTGCCGAGCGAGGAGGCGACACCCCCGGTGACGAAGAGGTGCTTGGTCGTCATGGATGTAGGCGGCATGGCCAAGAGGGGGCTCCCGTGGTCGCTTGGTGGGGTGCGGAGGCTGGCATCCTGGGAGTGTCCTGAAGGGCTTCAAGGGCTTCCCGGGGTGGCCTCGCTGCGGTTCGGGGGGCTGTCGTCTCGAACAGATCGCGTTCGCGTGCCCACCGCTCCACGGGCTACCAGCGTAACAGTGCCGCCGGGCGGGTGCGGCTGCCGAGGCCTCCTGCGGGCTCGGGGAGCGGCTGGGCGCCTCCCAGCGTGACGAACGAGTCGCAGCAGGTGAACGCCGACAGAACGCGGCCACCAAGGTCACCTAATCGGCGCAGCCGGACTCAGCCGACCGTCGAGCGGAAGGGTTCGCTGCGTCGTATCCTTCACGGACACTTGCCTGGGACAGCACGGACACTTGCCTGGGACAGGCACAAACACACAGGTCATCCAGCACGTCCCGCGGGGGCGTCGCAGTTCGTTCGACTGGAGATGCACGTGGCTGGGCGCATCGAGGATTACGCACTCATCGGGGATATGCAGACCGCCGCCCTTGTCGGCAGGGACGGCACGGTCGACTGGCTCTGTCTACCCCGCTTCGACTCCCACGCGGTGTTCGCCGGCCTGCTCGGCACCGAGGAGCACGGCTTCTGGCGGGTGGGGCCGGCCCACCCGGCCGGTGGCGACCCGCCACAGGCCGACCGGCGTCGCTACCGGGGGGACTCCCTGGTCCTGGAATCGGAGTGGGACACCCCGCGGGGTACGGTCCGGATCATCGACTTCATGCCTCCGCGTGAGAACCACGCGCCGCAGCTGGTGCGGATCGTGGAGGGTGTCAGCGGGCGGGTGCGGATGCGCTCGGCGCTGCGGATGCGGTTCTCCTACGGTTGGGTCGTGCCGTGGGTGCACAAGGTGGGGCAGCGGACGGTCGCCGTCGCCGGGCCCGACTCGGTCTGGCTGGACACCGAGGCCGACACCTACGGCAAGGATCTGACGACCTACTCCGACTTCACCGTCGGCCCCGGCGACCGGGTGGCGTTCACCATCAGCTGGGAGGCGTCGCACCGGGAGGCGCCGGAGCTTCCGGAGCCGGAGGAGGCGCTGCGCACCACCGAGGACTTCTGGCGCGAGTGGGTGGAGACCTGCACCTACCACGGGCCCTACCGGGAGGCCGTGGTCCGCTCGCTGATCACGCTCAAGGCGCTGACCTACGCGCCCACCGGCGGGATCGTCGCCGCGCCGACCACCTCGCTGCCGGAGGAGATCGGCGGGGTGCGGAACTGGGATTACCGCTTCACCTGGCTGAGGGACGCGGCCATCACCCTCTCCTCCCTCCTGCGCACCGGCTACCGCGAAGAGGCGCGCGCCTGGCGCGAATGGCTGCTGCGCGCCGTCGCCGGCGACCCGGAGAACCTCCAGATCATGTACGGCATCGCGGGCGAACGCGAGCTGTCCGAGGCCGAGTTGAGCTGGCTGCCCGGCTATGAGGGCTCCAAGCCGGTCCGGGTGGGCAACGGCGCGGCGGGCCAGCTCCAGCTGGATGTCTACGGCGAGATGGTCGAGGCGCTGCACCTGGGCCATATGACGGGGCTGGCCCGCAACGACTACGCCCAGCTGCTCCAGCTGAAGCTGATCGGCTATCTGGAGAACCACTGGGAGGAGAAGGACGAGGGCATCTGGGAGGTGCGCGGCCCGCGCCGGCACTTCGTGCACTCGAAGGTGATGGCCTGGGTGGCCGTCGACCGTACGGTCAAGCTCATCGAGTCCGGCGACGTGGACGGGCCGCTGGAGCGCTGGCGCGCGCTGCGTGACGAGATCCACCGCCAGGTGTGCGAGAAGGGCTACGACAAGGAGCGGAACACCTTCACCCAGTCCTACGGCTCCAAGGAGCTGGACGCCTCGCTGCTGCTGATTCCGCAGATGGGCTTTCTGCCGCCGGACGACAAGCGGGTCATCGGCACCATCGAGGCCATCCAGCGGGAGCTGACCACCGAGGACGGCTTCGTGCTGCGCTACCCCACCAGCAGCGAGGCGGGCGAGCACGGCGCGGCCGAGAACGTCGACGGCCTCGCCGGTGAGGAAGGCGCGTTCCTGGCCTGCTCGTTCTGGCTCGCCGACGACCTGGCGATGATCGGCCGCGTGGACGAGGCCAGGAAGCTCTTCGAAAAGCTGCTGGCCCTGCGGAACGATGTCGGTCTGCTCGCGGAGGAGTGGGACTCGGCCCGCCAGCGCCAGGTCGGCAACTTCCCCCAGGCGTTCAGCCACGTGCCGCTGATCGACACCGCCCTGCGGCTGACTGCGTCGGGCGCGTACGGAGTCTGATTCGGGGGTGCCCCTTTCTGTGCGTTCTGCGCGTTCTGCGCGTTCTGCGCGTTGCAGACTGCGGGTGAGTTGTGGCTTTGGGGGTACCCCCTGCTCGAAGGAGCAGTTCCCCGCGCCCCTGACGGGGCGCGGTCACCCCGTGAGCTCGTCGTAGACGCCCAGGACTTGCGCGGCGACCTGGTCCTCCGTGGGCCAGGTCCGGGCCTGGGCGCGGCCCGCTGCGGCGAGCTCGGCCCGCCGGCCGTGGTCGGCCAGCAGACCGAGCACAGCCGAGGAGAGCGAGTCCGCGTCGTCGCAGGGCACCAGCACGGCGGCGGGACCGACGAGTTCGGGGACCCCGCCGCCGTCCGCCGCGACGATCGGCACCCCGGCCCGCAGCGCCTCCTGGGCCACCAGCGAATGGCCGGGGCAGCGGGCGGGCAGCAGTGCGATGTCGGCGCCCGCCAGCAGCCGCAGCGCGTCGGCCCTCCGTCCCAGCAGCCGTACCGGCAGCTGCTCCGCCTCGATACGGCGCTGCAGCGCCCCGCGCTCCGGGCCTTCTCCGGCGATGGCGAGCAGCGGTGGCGGGGAGAGGCCGCGCCAGCCGCGGGAAGCGGTCAGCGCGCTGTCGTGGCCGCGCCGCCCGTCGAGCCGGCCGACGGTGAGGATCAGTGGCCGGTCGAGGGCGCCGAGGCCCGCACGCGCCTTGTGCCTGAGCACCTCCTCGCCGTCCGGGCTCTCCTCCCACGGGCGTGGCCCGGCGTCGGTCAGCGGGATGGGTGCTGGGGCGAGCCGGGCGTCGCGGGCGCCGCTGCGGCGGGCCATGTCGACCAGTTCGGTGGTGGTGCCGAGGACCACGGTTGCGGCGCGGGCCACCCGCCGCACCAGCAGCCGGGTCACCAGGTCGCGGGCGGCGTCCGCGCGGGAGGCGTGCCGGGGGCGGGGTGCGGGCAGGGCGTGCCAGGTGAGGACGAACGGCGTCTCACCGCGCCGCCCGCCCAGCGCGGAGGCCGCCAGCAGCCCGGCGCGCAGGCCGTGCGCGTGGACGACGTCGGCGCCGGCGCAGACGGTACGCAACCGGCCCACCGCCTCGGTCTCCGTTCGGCCCGGCAGGGCGGTGAACTCCGCGCCGGTTTCCGTGAAGGCGTGCCGCAGCGCCCCGTCGTACCGCGTGCACACCGTCACCCGCACTCCGCGTGCGGTCAGCCCCTGGGCGAGGGAGCGCGCGTGGGCTGCCGTACGGGCCGAGGGCGCCTCGGGCCCGTCGGCCGCCGAGCCGCCGCCGAGCACGTGGACGACGTGCGGCGGCCGCGCGCCGACCGCGGGCCGACGCGGCGCGTGGGTACGGCTCGGGCTCACGGCAGGCGGGCTCCCTGGCTGGGGTTGGGGGGCGGGGTCTGCCCAGGATGCCAGGCGCAAGGGACCCGTCGTGCCGTCGTGGCGGCCGGAGGGCCGCCGCCGTGGGGCGCACGCCCGATGCTCTCACTCACACGAGTGACGGCACTCGTGTCGCGGCACGTCGTGTCCGACGGCACCCGCGCCGCGGAGCGTCACGTTCCGGTGCGGGCCGCTTCGAGGAGCTCCTCGGCGTGGGCGCGGGCGAGTTCGGAGTCCTCCTGACCCGCGAGCATCCGGGAGAGCTCGCGTACCCGGTCCTCGCCCTCCATGGCCTGGACGCCGCTGCGGGTCACCGTGCCGTCGTCGGTCTTCTGCACCACCAGGTGCCGGTCGGCGAAGGCGGCCACCTGCGGCAGATGCGTGACCACCACCACCTGCGCCGACTTGGCCAGCCGCGCCAGCCTGCGGCCGACCTCGACGGCCGCCTTGCCGCCGACGCCCGCGTCCACCTCGTCGAACAGGTAGGTCGGCACCGGGTCGGAGTCGGCGAAGACGACCTCCACGGCGAGCATCACCCGGGACAGCTCGCCGCCCGAGGCGCCCTTGGCGATGGGCCGGGGCGGCGCGCCGGGATGCGGGGCGAGCAGCAGTTCGACCTCATCCGTGCCGTGCGGGCCGAAGGCGAGGGTGCGCCCGTCGATCTCGAGCCCGTCGGGGTCCTCGGTGTGACCCAGTTCGAAGCTGACCCTGGCGTGCGGCATCGCCAGCTCGGCCAGTTCCTCGGTGACCGCGTCCGCGAACCGCTTCGCGGCGTCGGCGCGCGCCTCGGTGAGCGTACGGGCGAGCGAGGCGAGCTCGGCGCGGAGCGCGTCGCGTTCGGCGCCCAGCTCGCCGATCCGGTCGTCGTCGCCTTCCAGTTCGGTCAGCCGCTCGGCGCTGTGCTCGGCCCAGGCCAGTACGGCGGTGATGTCCTCGCCGTACTTGCGGGTGAGCTGGGCCAGCGCGGCGCGGCGCTCCTCGACGGCGGCGAGGCGGAGCGGGTCGGCGTCCAGGTCGTCGGCGTATCCGGCCAGTTCGCCGGCGATGTCGGAGAGCAGGATGTGCACCTCGCCCAGCCGGTCGGCGAGCGCGGCGAGCGCCGGGTCGTGCGCGCGCACCGCCTCCAGGGCGCGGTGGGCGCCCCCGACGAGGGTGGCGGCGTCGACGCCCTCCGGGTCGGCGGGGTCACCGGCCAGAGCACCGTGCGCGGTGGTGGCCGCCGAGGCCAGCGCCTCGGCGTGGCCGAGCCGTTCGGCCTCGGCCGCGAGTTCGGCGTCCTCGCCGGGCCGCGGCTCGGCGGCCTCCACCTCCTGGAGGCCGAACCGCAGCAGGTCGGCCTCCTGGGCGCGCTCGCGGGCCCGGGTGGTCAGTTCGGTCAGCTCGGCTGCCACGGTACGCAGCCTGCGGTACGCCTCCTGGTAGGCGGCCAGCGGCCGGGCCACCGTCTGACCCGCGTAGCGGTCCAGGGCCTCGCGCTGCCGCGCCGCACGCAGCAGGCCCTGCTGGTCGGTCTGGCCGTGCACGGCCACCAGGTCGTCGCTGAGCTCCGCCAGCAGCCCCACCGGCACCGAGCGCCCGCCCACATGAGCGCGCGAGCGGCCCTCGGCCGAGATGGTACGGCTGACCAGCAGCGCCCCCTCGTCGAGCTCGGCGCCCGCCTCCTCGGCTCGGCGCGCGGCCGGGGCTTCAGGCGCGAGCGCGATCCGGCCCTCGACCAGCGCCGACTTGGCGCCGACCCGGACGAGCCCGGCGTCGGCGCGCCCGCCGAGCAGCAGCCCGAGGCTCGTGACGACCATGGTCTTGCCGGCCCCGGTCTCACCGGTCACCGCGGTGAAGCCGGGGGACAGCTCGACAACGGCGTCGTCGATCACGCCCAGGGCTTTGATCCGCATCTCCTCCAACACGGATACGACCATACGAGGTCCCCTCGTGCGGGACACACCTGTGGTGGGAGTGGTACCGGATCGTGCGGCCGCGCACAGTGCCGGTCGACAGCAGATTGCGGCGGCTTACCCGTTTTCTCCCCCTCAGTTCGTGACACATGCCCCGAAGGGGCGCCCTCCCGGAACAAGCCCTACCGCGGCGCCCCGCGCCAGCCCGTGACCGGGAGGGCGAACTTGGCCACCAGCCGGTCCGTGAACGACGCATGGTGCAGCCGTGCCAGCCGGACCGGCACCGCACCCCGCCGCACCTCCACCCGGGCCCCGGCCGGAAGCTCCACGCTGCGCCGCCCGTCGGCCCACAGCACCCCGTGCGGAGTCTGCGGCTGCACCTCGACGGCCAGCACCGAATCGGGCGCCGTCACCAGCGGTTTGGCGAACAGCGCGTGCGCACTGATCGGCACCATCAGCAGTGCCTCCACCTCGGGCCACACCACGGGCCCGCCCGCGGAGAAGGCGTACGCGGTGGAGCCGGTGGGGCTGGCGCACACCACTCCGTCCCCGCCGAAGCTGGAGACGGGGCGCCCGTCGACCTCGATGACGACCTCCAGCATCCGCTCACGGGCCGCCTTTTCGACGGAGATCTCGTTGAGCGCCCAGTCGGCGTGCACGACATGGCCGCTGCCGGGGCTGTGCGCGTTGTAGCCCGCGTTGCGTACCAGGACGTCGAGGGTCATCCGCTCCTCGACCTCGTAGGCGCGGGAGACCACCCGGTCCACGACCTTGTCCAGGTCGTCCCGCTCGGCCTCGGCGAGGAAGCCGACCCGGCCGAGATTGACGCCCAGCATCGGCACGCCCGAGGCGCGGGCGAACTCGGCGCCGCGCAGCAGCGTCCCGTCCCCGCCCAGCACCACCAGCAGCTCACAGCCCTCCGCCGCGTCCGGTTTGGCCGCGACGGTCTGCACCCGGTCGGGCAGCGGCAGATCGGCCGCCTCCTCAGCGAGCACCCGCACCCCGATGCCGCAGCGCAGCAGCCCCTGGACGACCAGTTCGGCGCTGCGCACGGCCGCGGGTCTGCCGGTGTGGGCGAGGAGGAAGACCGTACGGTCACCGACCTCTGCCGCGGCGGGGGCCTGCGCGCTGACCGGGAGGGTCCCGGAGGGCTGTGCTGGCTGCGTAGCTCCGCTGTCCTCGGTCACTTGGGCCCCTCCGCCACCGCTCGCTCGACTTCGGCCGGGTCGAGGTCGTCGGCCCCGGCGCGCAGCCACAGAAAGTATTCGACGTTCCCCGAGGGCCCCGGCAGCGGGCTCGATGTGACGCCCAGCGCGCCCAGCCCCAGGGCTGCCGCCCGTGCCGCGACCGTGCGTACGGCCTCGGCACGCAACTCCGGGCTGCGGACCACACCACCGCTGCCCAGCCGTTCTCTGCCCACTTCGAACTGTGGTTTCACCATCAGCACCAGATCCGCCTCGGGCACGGCGCACCGGACGAGCGCGGGCAGCACCAGCCCCAGGGGGATGAACGACAGGTCGCCGACGACGAGTTCCACCGGCTCGCCGCCCACGTCCTCCAGCGTCAGTTCCCGGACATTCGTACGGTCCTTGACGGTGACCCGGGGGTCGCTCTGCAAGGACCAGGCCAGCTGTCCGTACCCCACGTCCACGGCGACGACATGGCCCGCGCCGGCGCGCAGCAGCACGTCTGTGAAGCCGCCGGTGGAAGCGCCCGCGTCCAGCGCCCGCCTGCCCGCCACGTGCAGCCCGCGCGGTACGAAGGCGTCCAGCGCCCCGGCGAGCTTGTGGCCGCCGCGCGAGACATAGTCCGGATCGCTCTCGTCGGCCTTGACGACCAGCGCCGCGCTGGTCTCGACCTGGGTGGCGGGTTTGGCCGCCACATTGCCCCCGACCGTGACCCGTCCCGCGGCGATCAACTGGCCGGCGTGCTCCCGCGAACGGGCGAGATTGCGGCGCACCAGCTCCGCGTCGAGTCGGCGTCGTGCCACGGCTCAGCTCCGGGGGGTGTGGGGTCGGTCCAGCGCGGCCAGGCTCTCGCGCAGGCCGCGGTGGACATCTTCGTACACCTCGAGGTGGCCCGAGACAGCGAGGTGGTCGGCGTCCTCCAGCCGTCGCAGCTGGGCGTCCACCGGGCCGTGGCCGGTGGGGCGCACGCCCACGCCGAGGGGGCGCGGGCCGTCGTCGGGTTCACCGGCGGGCTCCTCGGCGCTCGCTGCGCTCCCGGCGGCCTCGGCCCCCTCTTCCTCGCCCGGCGGGGCCTGCCCGGGCGGCTCCTCGGGCTGCGCTGCCTCGTCGTACCGCTCGGTGCCGCCTGCCGAGAGGTGCTGCTCGGGGATGGGGGTGGGGGCGTGCCCGGGCTCTGGTCCCTGCGCGAACTCGCTCATGCCCCGACGCTACCTCCCGGGTCTGACAGACCCCCGCGTCCGACTCCCGGGTCCGGCTCCGCAGTCGGGCCCCCGGTGCGACTCCACGGTCGGGCCCCCGGTGCGACTCCGCGGCGCCCCGGCCAGGCTGCCCGGTCCGGCGGCTCAGCGCCGCGCGGCGGGCACCACCAGGGGCGTGCCGGTCTCCGGGTCGTCGATGACGCGGCAGGGCATGCCGAAGACCTCCTCCACCAGCTCGGCCGTCACCACCTCGCCCGGCTCCCCCTGCGCGACGATCCGGCCGTCCCGCATGGCGATCAGGTGGGTGGCGTAGCGGGCCGCGTGGTTGAGGTCGTGCAGTACGGCGACGAGGGTGCGCCCCTCCTCCTCGTGCAGCCGGGCGCACAGGTCGAGAATCTCGATCTGGTGCGCGATGTCCAGGTAGGTGGTGGGCTCGTCCAGCAGCAGCAGCGGCGTCTGCTGGGCCAGCGCCATGGCGATCCATACCCGCTGCCGCTGGCCGCCGGAGAGCTCGTCCACGAACCGGTCGCCGAGCCCTTCGACGCCGGTGGCCGCCATGGATTCGGCCACCACCCGCTCGTCGTCCCGCGACCACTGGCGCAGCAGGCCCTGGTGCGGGTAGCGGCCGCGGGCCACCAGATCGGCGACGGTGATCCCGTCCGGCGCCGTGGACGACTGGGGCAGCAGCCCCAGGGTGCGGGCCAGCGCCTTGGCGGGCAGGCCCGCGATGTCGCCGCCGTCCAGCAGCACCTGGCCCTTGGCGGGCTTGAGCATCCGGGAGAGGGCGCGCAGCAGTGTGGATTTGCCGCAGGCGTTGGGACCGACCACGACGGTGAACGACTGGTCGGGCACGGCGACATCGAGCTCCGCCGCGATGGTGCGCTGGTCGTAGGCGAGGGTGAGTCCGTGCCCGGTCAGCCGGGGTTCGCCCGCTGCCTGGGCAGCGTCGCCGGAGGCGGGCTCCTTGTGGTCTGTCGCCGTGTCGCCCGTCGCGGTCCTCATCGTGTCCCCGCCTGTGTTGTGTGCGTACAGAACTTCCGGCTGTGTGTACGAGGCGTCCGGCCCCCTCATATCCGTCCCGCCCTTCGCTCGCTCGCCAGCAGCCACACCAGGTAGCCGCCGCCCACGACACCGGTGATCACGCCGACGGGGAGCTGGCGTTCCCCGAAGGCGCGCTGGGCCACCAGGTCGGCGCAGATCAGCAGCGCCGCGCCCATGCACAGGGAGGGCAGCAGATTGGGCCCCGGCGTCCTGGTCAGCCGCCGGGCGAGCTGCGGTGCGGTCAGCGCGACGAAGGAGACGGGCCCGGCGGCGGCGGCCGACAGCGCCACCAGCAGCACTCCGGTGCCCAGCAGCGCCAGCCGGGTGCGCTCGACACGGACGCCGAGTGCGTAAGCCGCGTCGTCGCCCATCTCCATCATCCGCAGGGCGCGCCCGCAGCCGAGCAGCACCAGTGGCACGAGCACCACCATGCCGAGGGCCAGCGGCAGTACGTCGTCCCAGCCGCGGCCGTCCAGGCTGCCGGTCATCCACAGCACGGCCCGGGACGCCTCGGTGATGCCCGCGCGGGTGATGAGGTAGCTGTTGACGCCGGTCAGGATGGCGGTGGCGCCGACGCCGACGAGCACCAGCCGGTAGCCGTGCATGCCGCGCTTCCAGGCGAGGGCGTAGATCAGCGAGCCGGTGACGACGGCTCCGGCGACGGCGCCGCCCGCCAGCAGCGCGCTGCCGCCGCCCGCGGCGAAGATGACCAACAGCGCCCCGCAGGCTGCCCCGTTGGTGAAGCCGAGAATGTCCGGGCTGCCCAGCGGGTTGCGGACGACCGCCTGGAAGACGGCGCCGCACAGCCCCAGGCCCGCCCCGACGAGGAGCGCGGTGACGGTGCGGGGCAGCCGCAGCTCGTTGACGATGAACGCGTCGGCGGGGTCGCCCTGGCCGAGCAGGGTGCGGATCACCTCGCCGGGCGCCATCGGGTATTCGCCGCTGCCGATCGCGAACACCGCGGCGACCAGCGCGAGGACGACGCAGCCGGCGCCGACGAGCAGTGCGCGGGGCCGGTAGTTGACGGAGAGGCCGCCGGGGGTGCGGATGACGCTCGTACGGATTCCGGTGAGGCTCATGCGTGTGCCACCCTCCGCCTGCGTACGAAGTAGAGGAAGAACGGCCCGCCCACCACGACGGTCACGATGCCGACCTGGAGTTCGCTGGGGCGGCCCACGACGCGCCCCAGGATGTCGGCCCCGATCAGCAGCACAGGCGCCAGGACGGCGCAGTAGGGCAGCATCCAGCGCTGGTCGGGACCGGTGAGCGCGCGCACCATGTGCGGCACCATCAGCCCGACGAACACGATCGGCCCGCAGGCGGCGGTCGCGGCCCCGCACAGCAGGGTGATGGCCACGATGGCGGCCGCGCGGGTCCGGGTGGGCCGGGAGCCGAGGGCGCGCGCCGCGTCGTCGCCGAGCGCGAGCGCGTTCAGCGGCCGGGCCAGTACGAGCGCCAGCAGGGCGCCGACGGCGATGAAGGGCAGCGCCGAGAGCACCGTCGCGTCCTGGGCGCGGGCCAGCGAACCGACCATCCAGAACCGCATCCGGTCCAGCGACGCGGTGTCCAGCAGCTGAACGGCGCTCACATATGAGATCAGCGCGGCGTTCAGCGCCGTACCCGCGAGGGCGAGCCGCGCCGGGGTGGCACCGCGCCCGCCCCCGACGGCGTAGACGAGCACGGAGACGGCCGCTGCGCCGAGGAAGGCGAAGCCGATGTAGCCGGTGTATCCGGCGACTCCGAAGAAGGAGATCGCGGTGACGACGGCGGCCGCGGCGCCCGCGTTGATGCCCAGCAGTCCTGGATCGGCCAGCGGATTGCGGGTGAGCGCCTGCATCACGCCGCCCGCCAGGCCGAGGGCCGCGCCGGCGAGCAGGCCGAGAAGCGTGCGCGGAAGCCGCATCTCGTGGACGACGGTGTAGCTCGCCGAGCCGCTGTCCACCAGCCCCGACCATGCCTCGCCGAACGAGAGCGGGCGCGCCCCGACGGCGAGGCTGAGGAAGAGGACGAGCAGCAGGACGAGCGTGGCGGCCAGCAGTCCGGCGGCCCGCGCGAGTGGCGGCCGGGTGTGTGCGGCCCTGTCCTGCCCGGCCGCCGGCTGCCCCTGGCCACCGACGGCCCGGCTTGCTGCCGCTGAACCCCCTTGGACCTGCGGGGACTTGGTGAGAGTCAACTGCGCGCTCCGGTCGGGGCCGGGGAGCTCTGCACGCCCGGCCACTGGACAACAACAACTTTGGTTAGGTTAACCTAACCACGAACTCAGGCCCCATGGCCGCCCCGTATGTACGCCTGCGGCATGCCCGCGGTGCGTTCTCAAGTACGTCGAGAGAAGGCCGGAGAAAATGCCCAGCTCTTCCCCCATTCCTCACCTTTCCCGCCGTGGTCTGCTGGCCGCGGGCGGCGCCGCCGGTCTCGGGGCCCTGCTCGCCGCCTGCGGAAGTGACTCCGGGTCCGGTTCGGGTGGTGACGCCAAGGGCAAGGGCTGGTCCTTCACCGACGGCCGCAAGAAGAAGGTCACCCTGGACGCCGTCCCCGAGCGGATCGTCGCCTACACCGGCTCGGCAGCGGCGCTGTGGGACTTCGGGGTCCGCGACCAGATCGTCGGCGTCTTCGGCCCGACGAAGAAGAAGAACGGCGACCCCGACGTGCTCGCCGGCGAGATGGACATCTCCAAGGTGGAGATCATCGGCAACGCCTTCGGCGAGTTCGACCTGGAGAAGTACGCCAAGGTCCGTCCCCAGCTGCTGATCAGCAATGTGTACCTCAAGGACGCGCTCTTCTACGTCCCCGACGAGAGCAAGGACAAGATCTACAAGCTCGCGCGCCAGGTGGGCATCAAGTCCGCGCACGTCCCGATGGTCGAGGTCATCCAGCAGTACGCGAAGCTCGCCGAGTCGCTGGGCGCCGATGTGAAGGCCAAGTCCGTCACCGAGGCCAAGACGCGGTTCGAGAAGGCGGCCGAGAGGCTGCGCAAGGCTGCCAAGAAGGACATCCGCGTCATGGCCGCCTCCGGCTCCGCCGACCTGCTCTACGTCTCCGACCCCGACGCCAACTCCGACCTCCAGTACTTCAAGCAGCTGGGCGTCGACTTCGTGAAGCCCAAGAAGGTCACCCAGCAGGGCTTCTTCGAGGAACTGAGCTGGGAGAACGCCGACAAGTACCAGGCCGACCTGATCATCCTCGACAACCGCACCCAGTCCCTCCAGCCCAAGGCGCTCAAGTCCAAGCCGTCCTGGACCGAACTGCCCGCCGTCAAGGCGGACCAGGTCACCGCCTGGGCGGCCGAGCCGCGCTTCTCGTACGCGGGCGCCGCACCGCTGCTGGAGGGCCTCGCGAAGGCGATCGAGAAGGCCGAGAAGGTCCGCTGAGCCACCGAACCGTCCCGTCCCCCGTCCGGGAGGAGCAGAAACGATGAGCACGGTCAGCACGGCGCGGCCCGCGCCCTCCACCGTTCCGTTCGAGTTCTTCGAGCTGCGCGTCGTACGGACCCGTCGGCTCGGCCCGACCATGCTGCGGGTCACCTTCGGAGGCGCCGGGCTGGAGCGTTTCGCCTCCGGCGGCCGGGACCAGCGCTTCAAACTCTTCCTCCCGCAGCCGGGACAGACCGAGCCCGTCGTGCCCATCGAGGCGGGCGAGAACTGGTTCACCGAGTGGCGCGCGATGGACGAGAACGTCCGCGGGATCATGCGCAGTTACACCGTGCGGGCGCTGCGCAGGAGCAGCGAGTACGGCGTGGGGGCACCTCCCGGCCGAAGGCCGGGGGAGGACGAGCTGGACGTCGACTTCGCGCTGCACGGCGAGACCGGCCCTGCCTCGCGCTGGGCGCTGCGGGCGATGCCCGGGGACCGGGTGACCCTGCTCGGGCCGGTCGTCGAGGACAACGCGGGCGTCGACTTCCGGCCGCCCGAGGGCACCGACTGGGTGCTGCTGAGCGGCGACGAGACGGCGCTGCCCGCCATCGGCGCCATCCTCGAGTGGCTACCTGCGGGAATGCCGGTGCGGGTGTTCGCGGAGGTTCCGCACCGCGAAGACGTCCAGGACCTGCCGACCCTCTCGGACGCGCGGATCAGCTGGCTGGTACGGGACGAGGCGGCCGGGGCCTCCCGGCTGGAGCGGATGGTCGAGTCCGTACGCGCCGCTGAGCTGCCCCAGGGGACGCCGTACGCGTGGCTCGCGGGCGAGTCCGGCACCGTCAAGGCGCTGCGGCGGCACCTGGTGACCGAGCGCGGCTTCGACCGCAGGGCGGTGAAGTTCACCGGGTACTGGCGGCTGGGCGCGACCGAGGAGCAGCTGGTGGCGGAGGCGCTGGCCGGCTCGGCGGGCTGAGTCCGGGTTGGCCCCGCCGGCCCGGCTGAGCCCTCAAAGCCCCAGCCGCGCCAGCGCGTTCCCCGCGTCCAGTCGGCACTCCCCGGCGCCCGCAGCCGACCAGGCGGCCCCGCACAGCGCGCGCAGCCCGTCCAGCGGATCGCCGTCGCCCTCCAGCACCAGCTGGTCCGCGCCGGCGTGCGCCGACCAGCCGCCGCACCCGAAGCCCGTTCCGGCGTCCCCCGTGACCTCCGGCTGGGGCGCCAGCAGGCCGCGCAGATCGCGGGCCACATAGGTCGGCCGGTGGACGGGCCGGGCGGCGAGCAGCTGGGCGGCGCCGGTCACTCCGGTCAGTACGAGGAGTGAGTCGACGCGCCCCGCGTGCGCCCCCTCGATGTCGGTGTCGAGCCGGTCGCCGACCACCAACGGCCGTCGCGCGCCGGTACGCAGAATGGACTCCCGGTGCATCGGCGGCAGCGGCTTTCCCGCGACCTGCGGCTCCGGCGGCGTTCGCATCCACCGGGTGGCGATACGGACGACCTCGACGGCCGCGCCGTTGCCGGGTGCGATACCGCGCCCGCTGGGGATGGTCGGATCGGTGTTGGACGCGAACCAGGGCACCCCGCGCTGGACGGCGATCGCCGCCTCCATCAGCCGCCCCCACTCCATGCCGGGCCCGCCGTAGCCCTGCACCACTGCGGCGGGCTCCTCGTCGGCCGTCCCGACCACGGTCAGCCCGCGCTCCTCCAGCGCCACCCGCAGCCCGTCCGCGCCGACGGCGAGTACCCGCGCCCCCCGCGGAACCCGCTCCGCGATGAGCCGGGCGACGGCCTGCGCCGAGGTGACGATCTCGTCCGCCGCCGCGGGGACGCCCAGCCGCGTCAGGTGCTCGGCGACCGTCTGCGGGGTGCGGGCCGCGTTGTTCGTCACATATGCCCGCCGCAGCCCGCCTTCCCGTGCGGCGGCCAGCGAGTCGACCGCGTGCGGCACCGCCTCACCTCCGGCGTACACCACCCCGTCCAGGTCCAGCAGTGCCGTGTCGTACGCGGTGTACAGGGCGCTGTCGCACGGCAGCGGGCGGCACCGCGGGGCGGCGTCGGCGCCATGGGCGGTACCGGCGGCCGTATCGGCGGCGGGGCTGTGCTGCATGAGTGCTTGCTCCTTGTGCTCTCTCCCGGGGTGCGCGAGAGTCCGTGCCCGTCCCTCGCGCCGTACCGATCCTCTCGTACACCGCCGCCCGCTCCGCACCCCTGCGCCCCCTGTGCCCCGCTCCACCGGTTGCCGGGCACCGGCATACCATGCACAGATGACCGTCCGAGGACTGAGACTCGCCCCGTTCCGGGGGCTGCGCTACGCGCCGGAGAGGGTCAGCAGCCTCGCTGCCGTGACCTCTCCGCCGTACGACGTGGTGGTCACACCGGACGGACTGCGGCATCTGGAGACGGCCGACCCGTACAACATCGTGCGGCTCATCCTCCCGCAGGCCGAGGACCCGGCCACCCGGCACCGCAAGGCGGCCGAGACGCTGCGCCGCTGGCAGGCCGACGGGGTGCTGGCCCGCGATCCCAGACCCGCGCTGTACGTCTATGAGCAGCGCAAGGGCGAACTGCTGCAGCGCGGCCTCATCGGCGCCCTGCGGCTCTCGGCCCCCGAGGAAGGCGTCGTGCTGCCGCACGAGGACGTGATAGACGAGGTCGTCGCCGACCGCGCGGATCTGATGCGCGAGATGGCCGCCAACCCCGAGCCGCTGCTGCTCTCCTACCGCGGCGACGGCACCCGCACCGGCGCGACCGCGGTCATCGAACGGGCCACCCAAGGCCCGCCGTTGGCGGCGACGACCACCGAGAACGGCTTCGCGCACCGGCTGTGGGCGGTCACCGACCCCGCCGAACTCGCCGAGGTGAACGCCGAACTGTCCCGGCGCAGCGCGCTGATCGCGGACGGCCACCACCGCTGGGCGACGTATCTGCGGCTGCGCGCCGAGCAGGGCGGCCCGGGCCCTGATCAGGACTCCCCCTGGGACTACGGCCTGGTCCTGCTGGTCGACACTGCGCGCTACCCCCTCGAAGTGCGCGCCATCCACCGGGTGCTGCCCAGGCTGCCGCTGAAGAAGGCACTCGATCTGCTCGACCGGGCAGGCGCGGCGTCCGGCGAGGGGAGCGCCTTCCGCGTCCGTACGCTGGAGGCTCCGCTGGACGAGGTGCTGGAGGAGCTGGAGGACACACCGGGGAACGCCTTCCTGCTGACCGATGGCGAAGGCGTGTTCCATCTGCTCGACCGGCCCTCCCCTGGTCTGCTGGCCCGCACCATCGATGCGGGCCGGCCCGCGGCGTGGCGGGGCCTGGATGCCACGGTGCTGCACTCGACGCTGCTGGACGCCGTGTGGCGGGTGCCCGACCGCCCTGAGGACATCAGCTATCTGCACCACACCCAGGCGGCCATCGAGCAGGCAGCGGCGCACGGCGGTACGGCCGTACTGCTGCGGGCCGTTCCGGAGGCAACGGTGCGCGAGCTGGCCGAACAGGGCGTCACCATGCCGCGGAAGTCGACCTCGTTCGGCCCGAAACCGGCCACCGGCCTCGTCCTGCGCACCATCGCCGACACACCTCGCTGAGCTGCGCGGCGTTACCGGGCCGCCCTGCTGACCCCCGCTACGGACCGCCGTGCCGGGCGGCGCATTCTGCGCATTCGCCCGCATCCCTGCCGTATTCCGGCCGCATCTCTGCCGCGTTCCCGTCGCATTCCCGCCCCGTTTTCGCCGTATTCGGCCCTGGATGCGGCTGCCCGGGAGGCCCTCTTGCACACCTCCGAGACGCTCAAGTTAGGGTAGCCTTACCTCACCGCACAGCACTCCACGCGGTGGGCCACGTCCGTGCCAGGAGGGCACTTCTGCACCTCCCGTTCGACGGTGAACTGCAGGCAGCACCCCCCACTTCCCCGGAGGTAGCCCCCGATGAGCAGCAGGTCACACCTGCTCAACAACAGGACAGCGGAGCACTACAGGCGCTCCGTCACGCACGGCGTCGAGCGGGTCGCCGCCAAACTCGCCGACGCGCAGCAGCCGTTCACCGGCGTCACGCCGTCCGAACTCGCCCCGACCGTCTCCGCAGTCGATCTGGACCAGCCACTGGGCACCGCAGACGAAGCGCTGGAAGAGCTGGAGCGGGTATACCTGCGCGACGCGGTCTACTTCCACCACCCGCGCTATCTCGCCCACCTCAACTGCCCCGTCGTCATCCCGGCCGTGCTCGGCGAAGCCGTCATCGCGGCCGTCAACTCCTCGCTGGACACCTGGGACCAGAGCGCGGGCGGTACCCTGATCGAGCGCCGCCTCATCGCGTGGACGGCGCAGCGCATCGGCTTGCACACCGCTGCCGACGGCATCTTCACCAGCGGCGGCTCCCAGTCCAACCTCCAGGCGCTGCTGCTGGCCCGCGAGGAGACCTGCCGCCTCGTGCGGAAGAACTCCGAGACGGCGCCGAGCACTTCACAGCTGCTGCCCACGCTGCGCATCCTCACCTCCGAGTGCAGCCACTTCAGCATCGAGAAGGCCGCGATCCTGCTGGGCCTTGGCCCCGAGGCCGTCATCCCGGTCCCCTGCGACGAACAGCGCCGGATGCGCGTCGGCGCGCTGGCCGAGCAGCTGGAGCGGTGCGAGCGCGCCGGTGAGACGGTGATGGCCGTCGTCGCCACCGCGGGCACCACGGACTTCGGCAGCATCGATCCGCTGCCCGCCATCGCCGACCAGTGCGAGCGCACGGGCACCTGGCTGCACGTGGACGCCGCCTACGGCTGCGGGCTGCTCACCTCGCGGCGCCGCCGCGCACTGCTGGACGGTATCGAGCGCGCCGACTCGGTCACCGTCGACTACCACAAGTCCTTCTTCCAGCCGGTGAGTTCCAGTGCCGTGCTGGTCCGCGACCGGGCCACCCTGCGCCATGTCACCTACCACGCCGACTACCTCAACCCGGCCCGCAGCGTGGAGCAGGAGATACCCAACCAGGTCGACAAATCGATCCAGACCACACGCCGGTTCGACGCGCTCAAACTCTGGATGACCCTGCGTGTGATGGGCGCCGACGCGCTCGGTGAACTCTTCGACGAGGTCGTGGACCGCGCCGCCGACGCATGGCGGCTGCTGGACGCCGACGAGCGGTTCGAGGTCGTCGTCGAACCCCAGCTGTCCACGCTCGTCTTCCGCTGGCTGCCGGGCAACGGGCTCGCCGGCGACGCGACGCTGACCGAGCGGGCCAATCTGCACGCCCGCGAGGCGCTGTTCGCCTCCGGCGAGGCCATCGTCGCCGGCACCGTGGTCGACGGCCGCCACTACCTCAAGTTCACCCTGCTCAACCCCGAGACCTCGCTGGCCGACATCACCACCGTCCTCGACCTGATCGCCGCACACGCCGAGCGGTACGTCCAGCGGCAGGCCTCCCAGCCGCAGGCCGCGCGCAACGCCGCCAACCCGCCCGCACTCAGCGCCGCCCAGGCATGCTGACCGACCCCACACGGAGCCCCGACGTGACTCCCTCCAGCGCCCGTCCGGCCGACGCGCCCGTACACGACTTCGTCGCCATCGGTCTGGGCCCCTTCAACCTGGGCCTCGCCTGTCTGACCGCACCGATCACGGAGCTCGACGGTGTCTTCCTGGACGACAAACCGGAGTTCAGCTGGCACCCGGGCATGATGCTGGAAGACAGCACCCTGCAGACCCCGTTCCTGTCCGACCTGGTCACCCTGGCCGACCCGACCTCGCCGTTCTCCTTCCTCAACTACCTCAAGGAGTCCGGCAGGCTGTACTCGTTCTACATACGCGAAAGCTTCTATCCGCTCCGCACCGAGTTCAACGACTACTGCCGCTGGGCCGCGGACCGCCTCGGCCGGACCGTACGCTTCAACCACCGCGTCACCAGCGTCGAGTACGACGAGGGCGAGGGCCTCTACACCGTCCACGCCGAGCAGCCGGCCGACGGGGAGCGCCCGGAGCACCGCATCTTCCGCGCCCGCAAGCTGATCCTGGGCACCGGCACCCCGCCCCACCTCCCCGAGCCCTGCCAGGGGCTGGGCGGCGACCTGATCCACAACTCCCGCTATCTGGAGCACAAGGAAGCCCTCCAGAAGAAGCGGAGCATCACCCTGGTCGGCAGCGGACAGAGCGCGGCGGAGATCTACTACGACCTCCTCCAGGACATCGACAGCCACGGCTACTCCCTCACCTGGGTCACCCGCTCCCCCCGGTTCTTCCCCCTCGAATACACCAAGCTGACGCTGGAGATGACCTCACCGGAGTACGTGGACTACTTCCACTCGCTCCCGCCCGACACCCGGGACGCGCTGGTGGCCTCGCAGAAGAACCTCTACAAGGGCATCAACTCCGAGCTGATCGACGCCATCTTCGACCTGCTCTACCAGAAGAACCGCCGCGGCCCCTGCCCCACCCGGCTGCTGACCAACACCGCGCTCACCGATGCCTCGTACGACACGTCGAACGGCACCTACACCCTCGGGCTGCGCCAGGAGGAGCAGAAGCGCGACTTCAGCCTCACCACCGAGGGCCTGGTCCTGGCCACCGGCTACCGCTACCAGCGGCCCGCCTTCCTCGACCCGATCGCCGACCGCATCGAATGGGACGCCCGCGGCCGCTTCGCCGTACGCCGCGACTACAGCATCGACACCGCGGGTCAGGAGATCTACGTCCAGAACGCGGAGCTGCACACCCACGGGTTCGTCGCCCCCGACCTGGGCATGGCCGCCTACCGCAACTCCTGCATCATCCGCGAACTGCTCGGCCGAGAGGTCTACCCGGTCGAGAAGTCCATCGCCTTCCAGGAGTTCACCGCCCCGGAGGCCGCACTGTGACAACCGCCGACACCACCGCCGTCCACACCCGCACCGACGAGCAGCTGGGCACCTTCTCCCTCCGCCCGGTCGATCCGCTCACCGACGCGGAGTTGCTGCACCGCTGGGTCACCCACCCCAAGTCCGCGTTCTATCTGCTCCAGGACGCCACCCTCCCGGACGTCGAACGCGAGTTCATGAGCATCGCGGCCTCCCCGTACCACGACGCCTTCCTCGGCTTCCACAACGGCGAGCCCGCCTTCCTCATGGAGCGCTACGACCCCCGCCACGTCGAGCTGGCCGGCCTCTACCCGCACCAGCCCGGCGACACCGGCATGCACTTCCTGTGCGCGCCCACCGAGCAGCCGGTGCACGGCTTCACCCGCGCGGTCATCACCACCGTCATGGCGATGCTCTTCGCCGACCCGGACACCCACCGCGTCGTCGTCGAGCCGGACGTACGCAACACCGCCGTGCACGCCCTCAACGAGGCGGTCGGCTTCCGCGTCGATTCCACCCTCACCAAACCGGAGAAGGAAGCCCTGCTCAGCTTCTGCACCCGCGAGCAGTTCCGGACCGCCACAGGAGTGACCCCCGCATGACCCTCCCCCTCACACCCCAGCCGATCCAGCCGCACGAGGCCGTCAGCCACCTCACCCCCGAACGCTGGGCACAGGCCACCCGGCTCCTCATCCGCAAGGCACTCGCCGAGTTCAGCCATGAGCGGCTGCTGAGCCCCACCCCGCTGAACGAGGACGAGAACGAGAACCAGGACGAGTACGGCAAGGAGGACGGCAAGGAGGACGGGAACAGATACGCGGTCCGCTCCGACGACGGCACCACCGAGTACCGCTTCACCGCCCGCCGCTTCGCCCTCGACCACTGGCAGGTCGACGCGGACAGCATCGCCCGGCACCGCGACGGCACCGAACTGCCGCTGGACGCCCTCGCGTTCATCACGGAACTGCGCACCACGCTGGGGCTCGGCGAGGAGATCCTCCCCGTCTACCTGGAGGAGATCAGCTCCACCCTGGCCGGCACAGCCTACAAACTGGCGGCCCCACCGACCTCCGCCGCTCAGCTGGCCGTAGCGCCCTTCCAGGCCATCGAGTCCGGAATGACCGAGGGCCACCCCTGCTTCGTCGCCAACAACGGCCGCCTCGGCTTCGACATCGCCGAATACCGCGCCTACGCCCCGGAGACGGGCTGTCCCGTACGCCTCATCTGGGTCGCAGCACACCGCGACCGCACCACCTTCACCGCCTGCGCGGACCTCAGCTACGACAAGCTGCTGCTGAGCGAGCTCTCCGCCGCCACGCTGCGCCGCTTCTCCGCCGCCATGACCGAGCAGGGCCTGGACCTGGACGACTACTACCTCGTCCCCGTCCACCCCTGGCAGTGGTGGAACAAACTGTCGGTGACCTTCGCCGCCGAGGTCGCCCAGCGCCACCTGGTCTGCCTCGGCCACGGCGACGACGAACACCTGGCCCAGCAGTCCATCCGTACGTTCTTCAACGCCACCAACCCCGCCAAGCACTATGTGAAGACCGCCCTCTCGGTCCTCAACATGGGCTTCGTCCGCGGTCTGTCCGCCGCCTACATGGAGGCCACTCCGGCCATCAACGACTGGCTGGCCGACCTGGTGGCAGGCGACGACATCCTGCGCGGCACCGGCCTGGGCGTCCTCCGCGAACGCGCCGCCGTCGGCTACCACCCCGCCCCGTACGAGGCAGCGGCCCCCAAGGGCTCCCCCTACCTCAAAATGCTGGCCGCCCTCTGGCGCGAGTCCCCGATACCGTTCCTGGAAGAGGGCGAGAAGCCCGCCACCATGGCCTCGCTGCTGCACGTGGACCGCGACGGCAACTCACTCGCGGCAGCCCTCATCCAAGGCTCCGGACTGGAGCCCACGGAGTGGCTGCGCGCCTACCTCAACGCCTACCTGACCCCGCTGCTGCACTGCTTCTACGCCTTCGACCTGGTGTTCATGCCCCACGGCGAGAACGTCATCCTGGTCCTGGACGAACACGGCGCCCCACGCCGCGCCCTCTTCAAGGACCTGGCCGAGGAGATCGCGGTCATGAGCGAGGACGCCGAACTGCCGCCCGAAGTGGAACGCATCCGCGCCGACGTCCCCGAGGACATGAAGATCCTCTCCCTCTTCACGGACGTCTTCGACTGCTTCTTCCGCTTCCTCGCCCCCACCCTCGACGATGCGGGCGTCCTGGACGAGGCGAGCTTCTGGTCCACAGTGGCCGACGTGACGAAGGACTACCAGAAGGCAACCCCCCACCTGGCAGCCCGCCACGCCCAGTACGACCTCTTCGCCGACGAGTTCGCCCTCTCCTGCCTCAACCGCCTCCAGCTGCGCAACAACCAGCAGATGGTCGACCTCCAGGACCCCGCCGGCGCCCTCCAGCTGACCGGCACCCTCAAGAACCCACTGAGCGCACACAAATAACCCGGCACAGGGCAGCAACCACCGGGCAACAGGCACCGGACAAGCAGCAAGGGCGGACCCTCCCGGGTCCGCCCTTCGCCTCAGTACGCTCAGCGCTCAGTGCGCCAACGGGCGCTCAGCCCTCCGCCGAGCTGCCCGACGAGCCCTCAACCAGCTCCTCGTCCTCATCATCAGCAAGCGCGTCGATGAACTCGACACCGTCCAACTCGGCGAGCCGGTCGGAGGCATCGGTCACCCCGCCCTGGTCCGCCTCCAACGCCTTGGCGAACCACTCGCGGGCCTCGTCCTCCCGCCCGACCTCCAGCAGCGCGTCGGCGTACGCGTACCGCAGCCGGGCCGTCCAAGGCTGCACCGAGTTGGACGCCAGCTCCGGGCTCTGCAACGTCACCACGGCCGCGTCCGGCTGCCCCATGTCGCGCCGAGCCCCGGCGGCGACCAGCCGCATCTCGACCTGGCCCGCCTTGTCGAGCTTCTGCACCTCGGGCTCGCCCGCCATCGCCAGCGCCTTCTCGGGCCGGCCCAGACCACGCTCACAGTCGGCCATGACCGGCCACAGATGCTGAAGCCCGGTCATCCGCCGCGCCGCCCGGAACTCGGCCAGCGCCTCGGAGTACTTCTGCACCCCGTACGCGGCGAACCCCGCAGCCTCCCGTACCGACGGCACCCGCGAAGCGAGCCGCAGCGCCACCTTCGCGTACCCGTACGCCCGCTCGGGCTCCTCGTCCAGCAGCCGCGCCACCATCACCAGGTTCCGCGCCACATCCTCGGCCAGCGTCTTCGGCAGGCTCATCAGCTCCTGCTTGACGTCCTTGTCCAGCTCCTCACCGGTGATGTCCTCGTCGATCGGCAACCGCCGCAGCGGCTCCCGCTCCGACCGCTCCCGACCCCGGTCACGGTCCCGGTCGCCACGCCCGTACGGCCGCTCCCGCTCACCGCCACGCCGGAAGCCACCACCACGCCGCTCGTCCCGCCGACCGTCGCGGCGGTCGTCGCGCCCACGACCACCACCGCCCTGGCCGTACGGCCGCCGCCCAGCACGGTCGTCCTCCCGACGCGGCCCCCGGCCACTCTGCGGACGCCCACCATCCCGGTCGTCCCGGCGGTACGGCGCACGCTCGCGATCCCGCTCGCCCCGCTGCGGACGGTCCCCCCGATTCCCGCCGCGCCGGTCGTCCCTGCCCTCGCCGCGCCCTCGGTCGTCCCGCCGGAACTCCCCACCGCCGCGAACGTCACGCCCCCGGGAATCGCCTCCCCGACGGTCGTCGCGCCGGTCGTCCCGCCGGAACCCCTCGCCACCGCGCCCACGACGGTCGTCCCGCCCGCGGTCATCCCGGCGCCGATCATCACGCCCGCGGTTGTCGTACGCACGCTCCCCACGCGGCCTCTCGTCCCGCCGCCGCTCATCACCACGACGATCATCCCTACGGCGCTCGTCCCCACGGCGCTCATCCCTGCGGAATCCGCTGGAGGAGCCGCCTCGTTCATCGCGCCGGAAGGCCCCGCCGGACCGGCCACCGTTCTCCCGCCTGGGGCCGCGAGAACGCTCACGGCCCTCGCTGCTACGCGGGCCGGACTGCCGGGGCCGACGGTCGGCTCGGCCGCGGTCGTCGGAGGAGCTGGGGGACATGATGACTCCTGTCTGCGTGCCTGCGACCAATTCTCGCGCAGGCGGTGGAACAACGCTCTTTGAAAGCGAATGGAAAACAAAAAAGCCCTTGGCCTTCAGCGTGCATGCGCTGAAGGCCAAGGGCCATAAAGATTGTTCGGCGGTGTCCTACTCTCCCACACGCTCCCGCATGCAGTACCATCGGCGCTGAAAGGCTTAGCTTCCGGGTTCGGAATGTGACCGGGCGTTTCCCTCACGCTATGACCACCGAAACTCTGTTCAGGGCCGCCGGATCAAAATATCCGGACCCTGGAGTCTCTTAGCGAACAAGCACACTCTTCAATTGAATGCGGTTGTTGTCTCAGAACCCACACAGTGGACGCGAGCCTCTATGGACAAGCCCTCGGCCTATTAGTACCGGTCACCTCCACACGTTACCGTGCTTCCAGACCCGGCCTATCAACCCCGTCATCTCCAG
>NZ_JADKMA010000104.1 GCF_017676365.1 Streptomyces oryzae | reverse complement strand
GCCGCAGGACAGCACAGGGCAGGGGCAGGGCAGGGCGGGTGCGGCTTGCTCGGCGCGTCACCTGGATTTCGCACCGAGAACGAGGCTGATGCCGCCGGGGGACATAACCGAGCTGCATACGCACTCGTTCAGTTCTCGAGTTCTCGATGAGATCCGATAACAGGCCGACCATATAAGGGAGTTCGCCGCAATGCCGTTGTCCGGCAGCACCGGCACGGCACGCTACAGCGGAATATCCGCGCAGATGATCTTTCCGCTCGCCGGGTCGAGCCGAATGGTGACGTCCCTGGCCAGATGGCAGACGATGGGCCAGCCGAACCCGCCGCCTTCTCCCTCGGCGAAATCCTGCGGACTGCGATCACGGGGAAGCGCCGAACTGGAATCCCCGACTTCGACAGTGACGGCGCCGTGCCCGGCCGACAGCCGGAAGTCGCGCACCCCCTTGCCGTGCCGGAGCGCGTTGGTCACCAGCTCGGACACGACCAGCAGGACGGTCTCGGCGGCTTCGGACGAGGGCGGCGGCGAGACCGTGGCCAGAAAATCCCGGGTGAGCCGGCGTGCCTGGAAACTGCTGCGCAAATAGCGCGTCCGCGCAGTGTCCGCTGCCACACTCTCCTCGTCACGGAGGGCCGCTGCCTGTTCCATACCTGTCTCCCGTCTCCGCAAGTCTGTGCCGCCGAATCCGACCGGACCCGCGAATGTGGGGGTCTTTCTTCTTCCGGTGAGGTCCCGCACCCCGGGTGAATACCTCTCCGTCCGCTGAACGGTGCCCCGTGTGAACGCTCGAACGGCTGCTGGGTCAGTTACCCGGGGCTTTCGTCTTCATGCATGGTTCGCCGCGGATGGTACGGACCGGGAAAGGTCCGACCATCCCGAAAACGGCCGGTGATCATCTCGCCAGTGATCGTCGGCGGTATCGGCGGATGCCCGCCACGGCTCGGCGAAGGTGCCACCGCCCGGGGCGGCAGGACGTACGATCGCTGTACAGGGGAGGCGTTGGCGGACGGGTCGTGGGCCGCCGATCACGGCGCCGGTTTGGGATACTCGAAGACCGCAGTTCCGCATCAGGGCGGTACGCGCAGCACACCGGCTCCGTGCCGGGGGACGGGAGGCGGAGTGAGGTCGCGGGACAACGACCGTCTGGCCATCACCCCGCTCACCGTCAAGGACGAGTGCGCGGTGCTCCGCTTCAGCGGCGAACTGGACCGCGGGTCGGAGGAGTTCTATCTGGACCGCATCGGTGCGGTGGTCGCCACCGGTTATCGGCACCTGGTGCTGGATGTGACGGCGTTGGTCTTCTGCGACTCGCGGGGCCTCAACTGCCTGCTCGCCCTGCGGTGGCTGCTCCAGCGGCGGGAGGGCAGCCTGCTGCTCGCCTGTGTGGGGCGGCGGCTGGCCGCGGTCCTGGCCCTCACCGGGAGCACGGAGATGCTGCCGGTCTTCTCCAGCGTCAGCGAGGCGCTGCGTTCCCTCCCCGCGGATCAGCGTCCCGACTGGCCGCCCACCGAAAGCGCGGCGGGCCCCGACATTCCGCTGCACAGCCCTGAGCCGCTGGAGACGTCCTGGCTGACGGACACCAACCCGCACTTCCCCCGGGGGTCCGAGGCCGGGTAGGGAGTGCCCCTTGAGTGCCCTGGGCTCCCCTTCGGGGGGCGTCGGGTGCACAAGATCGCCGGTGTCGTGGCACGCGGCGGGGCACGCGCGGGTGAGGATGGGAGGGCCGACCCGCACACCCCCGAGCACAGCGCAGCGTCACCGCACCCGAGGAACGGTCCATGGAGCAGCCGCAACAGGCCGTGCGGCAACAGCCGCCGCAGCAGTCCTTCGACCAGGCGCAGCCGCCCCTGGAACACCCGAAGCCCAAAGCGCTGACCACCCGGGCGTTCCTGCTGTGGGGCCTCGGCCTCACCGTGCTGGTGGTCGGGCTGAGCCTGGTGGCCGGGTCCGAGGTGCGGCTGGTCGGCCTGCTGATCTTCCTCCCGGCCATCGCGGCGAGCGTGGGCACCGTACGGCAGACGGAGGCCGCCTCCGTCTGGGCGACGGCCGGGGCCATTGCGTCGATTCTGCGCAGGCCGGGCTACCACCTCGACGACGCCATCACGCTGGTGCTCACGCTGCTGTTCGCGACGCTCGCCGTCTTCGGGGCGCGCTGGCGTATCGCGCGGGACACCGAGTTGCTGCGGCTGCGCTCGACCGCTGCCGTGATCCAGCAGCACATCCTGCACCCGCTGCCCGAGCTGACGTCGCAGGTGCGGGTGGACGGGGTCTTCGAACCGCTGCAGGAGGACAAGCTGTTCGGCGGCGACATCTACGACATCGCCGCCACCCCGTACGGCACCCGGGTGCTGATCGGCGACGTCCAGGGCAAGGGGCTGTCGGCGGTCGGGGCCGCCTTCGCCGTGCTGGGCGGGTTCCGCGAGGCGGCCCATCGGGAGGCGAAGCTGACCGGTCTGGTGGACGCGCTGGAGACGTCCGTGGTCCGCCACAACGCGTACGCCCGCCGCTCGGGTGAGCCCGAACGGTTCGTCACGGCCCTGGTCGTCTCGGTCGATCCGCTCGACCAGGGGACGGCGCAGGCGGTCAACTGCGGCCATCTGCCGCCGTTCCTCGTACGGGGCTCCCATCCGCCGTGCCAGCTGGGGCTCGGGGAGACGGGGGTGCCGCTGGGGCTGGCGTCCCTGGTGGGCGAGGAGCGCTCGGCGGCCGGTTTCGGCTTTCCGCCGGATTCGACCCTGCTGCTGTACACCGACGGCCTCTCCGAGGCGCGGGGCGCGGACGGCGCCTTCTATCCGCTCGCCGAGCGGCTGGCCGCGCTGGTGAAGGCCGCCGGGTGGGCACCCGGCGGCCGGCCCCCGGAGCTGGCCCGCTCGCTGCGCGACGACGTACGGGCCTTCACCTACCCCTATCAGCAGGACGATCTCGCCATCCTCACCCTCCAGCGGCTGTCCGCTCCGCCCACGGACTCCGGCAAAACGGAGTAATTCCTTCCTGGGTGAACCCGTGGTGTATGTAGATGGCAACTACTGCAAAGGCCACGGAAAACTCCGTATAGTGTTCGCCAACTAACCCAAAATGACGGCGCATTCCCACGGAAGCGCGGTCAGTCTGTGATCAGGAGCGGGGGAAATCCGGATCACGGAAGGGCGGTCGGCCGTGCGCAAGGCCGCCCGGAAGGGTTGGTGTCCCATGCGGAGGCTGAGGGCCCGTCAGGAGGCCGAGAAGGCCGCACTCGCGGCCACGGACAGACTGCTCAGAGCGGGCACGGCGCTGCGGCGCACAGAAGTGACGCCGGATCTGCGGGCCGCTTACCGCACCGACCAGCAGGTCGACGACAGCCCGTACCGGGAGCGCTGGGCGCACGACAAGGTGGTCCGCTCCACGCACGGCGTCAACTGCACCGGCTCCTGCTCGTGGAAGGTGTACGTCAAGGACGGCCTGATCACCTGGGAGACGCAGCAGACAGACTACCCCTCGGTGGGGCCGGACCGGCCCGAGTACGAGCCGCGTGGCTGTCCGCGCGGCGCCTCGTTCTCCTGGTACACCTACTCCCCCACCCGGGTGCGCTATCCGCACGCCCGCGGGGTGCTCGTGGAGATGTACCGCGAGGCCAGGGCGCGGCTGGGCGACCCGGTCGCCGCCTGGGCCGAGATCACCGGCGATCCGGAGCGGCGGCGGCGCTACCAGTCGGCACGCGGCAAGGGCGGCCTGGTGCGGATCGGCTGGGACGAGGCGCTGGAGATCGCCGCGGCGGCGCATGTGCACACCATCGCCGCCTACGGGCCCGACCGGGTGGCGGGCTTCTCCCCCATCCCCGCCATGTCGATCGCCTCGCACGCGGTCGGGGCGCGCTTCATGTCGCTGATCGGCGCGCCGATGGTCTCCTTCTACGACTGGTACGCGGACCTGCCCATCGCCTCGCCGCAGGTCTTCGGCGATCAGACGGATGTGCCCGAGTCGGGCGACTGGTGGGACGCCGCGTATCTGATGCTGTGGGGCTCCAACGTGCCGGTGACCCGTACACCGGACGCGCACTGGATGGCCGAGGCACGCTACCGGGGCCAGAAGGTGGTGGTCGTCTCGCCCGACTACGCGGACGCCACCAAGTTCGCGGACGAGTGGCTGCACCCGCACCCCGGCACCGATGGCGCGGTGGCGATGGCGATGGGGCATGTGATCCTCACGGAGTTCTACGTCCGCCGCCAGGTGCCGTACTTCACCGACTACGTCAAGCGCTTCACCGATCTGCCGTTCCTGGTTGAGCTGATGGAGGGAGCCGACGGCGGGCATCTGCCGGGCAGGTTCGTGACGGCCGCCGACCTGGCGCGGGAGCGGAGCGAAGGCCCGGCCGAGGGCGCGGACCGTTGGCGTCCTGTGCTGCTGGACGACCGTACGGGGCAGCCCGTGGTCCCCAACGGGACGCTGGGCGACCGGTGGTCGGACGGCGGCGAGGGCCGCTGGAACCTCGACCTGGGCGAGACCGACCCGCGGCTGAGCCTCTGCGGCACCGAGGGGAGCGGCACGGTGCAGGTCGTGCTGCCCCGGTTCGAGGGCGCGGGAGAGAGCGCGGGGCAGGGCGTGGGAGAAGGCACGGCGGAGGAGACGGCCACCGTGCGGCGGACGGTGCCGGTGACCAGGGTCGCGGGGCGCACCGTCACCACCGTTTTCGACCTGCTGCTCGCGCGCTACGGCGTCCAACGGCCCGAGCTGCCGGGGAGTGGGCCGGTGGACTACGACGATCCGGCGCAGCCGTGCACTCCTGCCTGGCAGGAGCAGCTCACCTCCGTACCCGCGGGCGCGGTGGTGCGCGCGGCGCGGGAGTTCGCCGGCACGGCGGAGCAAACCCGGGGGCGGTGCATGATCGTGATGGGCGCCGGCACCAACCACTGGTTCCACTCCGACACCATCTACCGCTCGTTCCTGGCGCTGCTCCAGCTCACCGGCTGCCAGGGGGTCAACGGCGGCGGCTGGGCGCACTATGTGGGCCAGGAGAAGGTCCGGCCGTACGCCGGGTGGCAGCAGCTGCAGCAGGCCGCCGACTGGGTGCGTCCGTCCCGGCAGATGGCGGGCACGCCCTACTGGTTCCTCCACACCGACCAGTGGCGGTACGAGAGCTTCCGTGCCGACGCGCTCTGCTCGCCGTCCGCCAGGGGGCTGTTCGCCGGGCGGCACACCGTGGATCTGGTGGCCCAGTCGGCGCGGGCGGGCTGGATGCCCTCCTATCCCACCTTCGCCGCCAATCCGCTGGAGCTGGGGCGGCGTGTGCGGGAGAGCGGGGCCGAGCCCGGCGCGTGGGTGGCGGACGAACTGGCCGCCGGGCGGCTGGGCTTCGCCTGCGAGGATCCGGACGCGCCCGCCAACTGGCCCCGGGTGCTGACGGTGTGGCGTGCCAATCTGATCGGTTCGTCCGCGAAGGGCAACGAGTTCTTCCTGCGGCACCTGCTGGGCGCCGACGACAACGCCTCCGCCACCGAGGCGCCGCCGGGCGAGCGGCCCCGCGATGTGCGCTGGCGTCAGGAGGCGCCACGCGGAAAGCTCGATCTGCTGATGGCGCTGGACTTCCGGATGACCTCGACGACGCTCTACGCCGATCTGGTCCTTCCCGCCGCCACGTGGTACGAGAAGCACGATCTGTCCAGCACGGACATGCACCCCTTCGTGCACGCCTTCTCGCCCGCGATCAGCCCGCCCTGGCAGGCGCGTACCGACTTCGAGATCTTCCACGGGCTCGCCGCCCGGTTCAGCGAACTGGCCGCGGGCCGGCTGGATGTGGCCCACGATCTTCTCGCCACCCCGCTCCAGCACGACACCCCCGGCGAGACGCCGCCACCCGGCGACACCGGGCCCCAGTGCACCGTCGTGGAGCGCGACTACACCGCCGTCGCCGACCAGCTCGCCGCGCTCGGACCGCTCGCGGAACAGCAGGGCATGACCGTACGGGGCGTGACCGTACGCCCGGAGGCCGAGAGCCGCTGGCTGGCGGAGCGCTGCGGTACGGCACCGAAGGGTGCCGCGCGGGGGCGCCCGCTGCTGGACACCGACGTCAAGCTGTGCGAGGCCGTGCTCGCGCTGTCCGGGACGACCAACGGGCGGCTGGCCGCGCAAGGGCTGCGGGAGCTGGCCGGGCGGTGCGGCAGCGACAGCGGGCTGAGCGCACTGGCCGAGTCGGTGGCCGAGCGGCGCGTGGTCTTCGCCGACACCCAGGCGCGGCCCGTGCAGGTCGGCACCAGCTTCGAGTGGTCGGGCAAGGAGGCCGCCGACCGCCGCTACGCCCCGTTCACCGTCAACACCGAGCACCGCAAGCCGTGGCACACCCTCACCGGCCGGCAGCATTTCTATCTCGACCACGACTGGATGGCCGAACTGGGCGAGCAACTGCCCGTCTACCGGCCGCCGCTGGACCTCGGCGCGCTGGGCGAGCACCAGCCGCACGAGGGAGGGGACGGCGCGCGGGCTGTGACCGTGCGCTATCTGACCCCGCACTCGAAGTGGTCGATCCACTCCGAGTACCAGGAGAACCTGCTGATGCAGACGCTGGCCAGGGGCGGGCCCGTCATCTGGCTGGGGGTCGAGGACGCGGCCGCCGTCGGCGTCGCGGACAACGACTGGATCGAGGCCGTCAACGCCAACGGCGTCGTCGTCGCGCGGGCCGTCGTCTCCCACCGGATGCCGCGCGGCACGGTGTTCATGTACCACGTGCAGGAGCGCCTGGTGAACGTGCCGAAGTCGCAGACCACCGGACGCCGCGGCGGGGTGCACAACGCGCTGACCAAACTCCTGATCAAGCCCACCCATCTGATCGGCGGCTACGCGCAGCTCAGCTTCGCGCCCAACTACTACGGACCGACCGGCAACCAGCGGGACGCCGTCACGGTCATCCGCCGCCGCACCGAACCCGTGGAGTACTGAACCGTCATGACCCGAACCCCCCACAAGCACAGCGAACGCCGCTCCGGGAGCGCTCCCATCGGCCGGGTGATGGCCCAGGTCGCCATGGTGATGAACCTCGACAAGTGCATCGGCTGCCACACCTGTTCGGTCACCTGCAAACAGACCTGGACCAACAGGGCGGGCACCGAGTACGCGTGGTTCAACAACGTCGAGACCCGGCCCGGCCAGGGCTATCCGCGCGGCCACGAGGACCAGGACAGGTGGAAGGGCGGCTGGCGGCTCAAGCACGGCAGGCTGGTACCGCGCAGCGGAGGCCGCGCCCGCCGCCTCGCCCGGCTGTTCGCCAACCCCGAACTGCCCACGCTGGACGACTACTACGAGCCCTGGACGTACGACTACGAGACGCTGACCTCGGCCCCGCTCGGTGACGATGTACCCACCGCACGCCCCCGCTCGCTGATCAACGGCGCCGAGACGGAGATCACCTGGGGCCCCAACTGGGACGACGACCTGGGCGGCGGCCCCGCACGGCTGGCCGCCGACCCGGTGCTGAAGCAGCTGGAGCGCGTCGGCCAGAAGGTACGGCTGGAGTACGAGCAGGCGTTCATGTTCTATCTGCCGCGCATCTGCGAGCACTGCCTCAACCCGTCCTGCGTGGCCGTCTGCCCCTCAGGGGCGCTTTACAAGCGCATCGAGGACGGCATCGTCCTCGTCGACCAGGACCGCTGCCGGGGCTGGCGGATGTGCGTCTCCGGCTGCCCGTACAAGAAGGTCTACTTCAACCACCGCACCGGCAAGGCGGAGAAGTGCACCCTGTGCTACCCGCGGATCGAGGCGGGCGAGCCGACCGTCTGCTCGGAGACCTGCGTGGGGCGGCTGCGCTATCTGGGCATCATGCTCTACGACGCCGACCGGGTGGGCCGGGCGGCGGCCGTCGAGGACGAACAGGAGCTGTACGAGGCGCAGCTGGACTGCTTTCTCGACCCGCACGACCCCGAAGTGGCCCGCGCCGCCGAGGAGTCCGGCATTCCGCACGACTGGGTGACCGCGGCGCGCCGCTCCCCCGTCCGGGCGCTGATCAGCGACTACCGGATCGCGCTGCCGCTGCATCCGGAGTACCGCACCATGCCGATGGTCTGGTACGTACCGCCGCTCTCACCCGTCGTTGAGGCGCTCAGCAAGGACGGCCACGACGGCGAGGACCCGGCCAATCTGTTCGGGGCGATCGACGCGCTGCGCATCCCGCTGGAGTATCTGGCGGGGCTGTTCACGGCGGGCGACACCGGCCCGGTGGAGGCCGCACTGTGCCGGCTGGCGGCGATGCGCTCCTACATGCGGCGGATCAACCTGGGCCAGGAACGCGACTGCTCGCTCGCCGCGGCCGTCGGTCTGGACGCGGAGCGGATGGAGGAGATGTACCGGCTGCTGGCACTGGCGAAGTACGAGGAGCGGTACGTCATTCCCACCAGCTACACCGGGCAAGTGCCCGACCCGGACGCCGCGGCGGACACGGGTTGCGGGCTCGACGGCGAGGGCGGGCCGGGGATGTACGAGCGCCCCGGCGAGACCTTTCACGCACTCGCGCCCGCCGTGGGGCGGCAGGACGGGGAAGGCGGGGAGAACGAGGCAGACGAGGAAGACGGGGAGCTGGCCGGCTCGGCGACGCGGGGCCGGGTCAACCTCCTCAACTGGGACGGCAGAGGCCGCCCCGCCGGGCTCTTCCCGCGCCGCCGGGGCGGTGAGCGCGCATGAGCGCACCGCTGGTGCACCAGGCGGCGGCACTGCTGCTGGACTACCCGGACGGCGACTGGCCGGACCGGCTGCACACCGTCAGGACCGTGCTGGAGGAGTTGCCCGCCGCCCGTTGCCCGCAGGCCGCCGGGCTGCTGCGGTTCTGCTCCGAGACGGCCGAGGTGCCGGTGCTGGAGCTGGCGGCCCGCTATGTGGCGACCTTCGACCGCAGCAGGCGGCGCACCCTGCATCTGACGTACTACACGGACGGCGACACCCGCAGGCGGGGCGCCTCGCTGGCTGCGCTCAAGGCGCAGCTGCGGCAGCACGGTTGGGCGGTGCGCGACGGTGAGCTGCCCGACTTCCTGCCCGGCCTGCTGGAGTTCGCGGCCCGCTGCCCCGAGGCGGGCGGCCGGCTGCTGCGTGAACACCGGGCGGGGCTCGCGCTGCTGACGGAAGCGCTGGAGAAGTACGCCAGCCCGTACGCACGTGTGCTGCGCGCCGTGCTCGACACCCTTCCGGCGCCCGGACCCGAGGAACGCGCCGCCGTGCACACCCTCGCGCGCGGCGGGCCGCCCGGCGAGACCGTCGGCCTGGAACCCCTCCCCCATCCCTCCGTCCGCCCCTCCGCCCGCCACCCGGAAGGTGCCCGCCGGTGAACCATCTGCACATCGCCCTGTGGGGCGTACTGCCCTATCTCGTCCTCGCTCTCTTCGTGGGCGGCAGCGCCTGGCGGTACCGGTACGACAGGTTCGGCTTCACCACCCGCTCCAGCCAGTTGTATGAGAGCCGGCTGCTGCGGGTGGGCGGGCCGCTGTTCCACTACGGGCTGTTCCTGGTGCTCGGCGGCCATGTGGTCGGGCTGCTGATCCCCGAAGGCCTCACCGACCGGCTCGGGGTGAGCGAGGGCTTCTACCATCTCAACGCGCTGCTGGTGGGCGGCGCGGCAGGGCTCGCCGCGGTCGCGGGGCTGGCGGTGCTGCTGTGGCGCCGGCTGCGGGTACGCGCTGTGCGGGCCGCCACCAGCCGCAGCGACCGCGCCGTCTATCCCGTGCTGCTGGCGGTGCTGCTGGCCGGGCTGACCGCCACCGCCTCCGGGGCCGCCGCCGGTTCGTACGACTACCGCCTGGGCGTGTCCGTATGGTTCCGAAGCCTGTTCCTGCTGGACCCGGATGTGGCAGCCATGCGCGGGGCACCGCTCGTCTACCAGCTGCACGCGCTGCTCGCCATGGCGCTGTTCGGGCTGTGGCCGTTCAGCAGACTGGTGCACGCCTTCGCCGCGCCGCTGGGCTATCTGGCCCGCCCCTACATCGTCTACCGCTCCCGGGCCTCCTCCGCCGCAGCGCAGCGCGGGGCGCGGTAGCGGGCTGGCCTGGGCCGCACCGGCGGCGAACGTTATCGTCGGTGCGGACGGGGACGGTGGCAGCGCCGGTGCGCGCCGCCGAGGGGGACACGGAGGGGAGCCGCATGAATTCCGGCCAGGGGCGGCTGCTCGCGGTCAGCGATCTGCATGTGGGGATGGCGGCCAACAAGCCCGTCACCGAGTCACTGCGCCCGCTGGGTGACGAGGACTGGCTGATCGTCGCGGGCGATGTGGCGGAGCGCTTCGAAGAGGTGGCCTGGGCGCTGCGGCTGCTCACCGAGCGGTTCGCCCGGGTGATCTGGACGCCGGGCAACCACGAGCTGTGGACGCCGCGCGGCGACCCGGTGCAGCTGCGCGGCGCCGAGCGGTACGCGCAACTGGTGGAGCTGTGCCGGTCGCTGGGCGTCGTCACACCGGAGGACCCGTATCCGCGCTGGTCCTGGCCGGGGGGCGAGGTGGTGATCGCGCCGGTCTTCCAGCTGTACGACTACACCTTCCGTGCTCCTGGGACGCACACCAAGGAGGAGTCCCTGGCCCGCGCGCACGCCACCGGAGTCGTGTGCACGGACGAGTATCTGCTGCACCCCGACCCGTATCCGGCCGTCGACGACTGGTGCCGGGAGCGGGTCGCAGCCACGGAGAAGCGGCTCGACAGCGTCGATCCGGCCACCCCGCTGGTGCTGGTGAGCCACTGGCCGCTGCTGCGGGAGCCGACGGATGTGATGTGGTATCCGGAGTTCGCGCAGTGGTGCGGTACGGAACTGACGGCCGACTGGCACACGCGCTACAACGTGGCCGTCGCCGTCTACGGCCACCTGCACATCCCCCGCACCACCCACCACGACGGGGTCAGATTCGAAGAGGTCTCCATCGGCTACCCCAGGGAGTGGCGCCGCCGCGGCCACCCCCGAGGGCTGCTGCGCCAGATCCTGCCTGAGCCGCAGGACGCTTGAGGCCGCGCCCCGAAGGGGCGCGGGGAACTGCTCCCCCAAGCTCTTCGAGCAGGGGGCACCCCCACAACCACAACCAACCCGCAGACCGCAAACAACAGCCAGGGGCACCCCAGGCCCGGAACAGCCGAGAGGGAGAACAAAGGCACCGGACGAGCCCTAGCGCAGCTTCTTCGCACGGCGCACCGCGCCGAACAACAGCGCCGCCGTGAGCCCGAGGGCACCCGTCACCGGCCGCACCAGTGCGGCCGCGTCCGCCCCCGGTTCGAGTGCGCCGCTCAGCCCAAGTCCGGCGGTCAGCGAGCCGACCGTCGTCAGGAACGGCACGGCGTACCAGAAGCCGAAGACGAAGACGCTGGCGTCCCCCGCGGGGGTGACCAGGCCCAGGGACAGCAGATCCGTCCGCACCGGCCCGCGCACCGCCGCCAGCACCGCGGCGGCGGCGAACGGCGGTACGCACAGCGGCATCAGCAGCAGCGCCCACCCGCCGCCGTGCAGTGCGAACGGCACCGCCGCGCCCAGCGCCAGCACCACGCCGACCAGCGCCGGCACAATCGCGTGCTGAACCATCAGTGCGGCGATGCGGAACGGCGACCAGGAGGAGCGCCGTATGTCGTCCGCCTCCAGCCGCGCGGTCTCCGCCAGCCTGCCCACCGCGAACCAGCCGAGCGCCAGCGCCAGTGCGAGTACGGCTATACGGGCCGTCCCCTCCAGCGCCACCGCGAGCCCCGCCGTGCCGGCTGCCGCGGCCGTCCACAGCGCGGCACTCACCACGCGTCCCGGAGCGCGCAACAGGGCGAGCGCGTCCCGCCATACGACGACGAGCCGGCGCGAGCGCGGCATCGGCAGCCGACGCCGGGTGCCGGAGGCGCCGTCCGCGAGGGCTTCGGCCACCGCGAGCTTGGCGGCGCGCAGTTCGGCCGACCACAGCACGGAGGCGACGGTCGCCGCGGTGGCCGCCCGCGCCCGCAGCTGCCAGGTCGGTATCGTCCCAACCGTCCGGAAGGCGTGTGCGACGGCCACTGCCGTGACCGCGAACAGCAGCACCAGTGCCACCGGCCAGCCCGCCGCAGGTCCGCCGACCGCGTGCAGCACCGGCAGCGCGGCCCAGCCCCACGGCCCAGACCACAGCTCGGCCGTCTCCAGCAGCGCGGACCGGTGCCCTGCCGCCGCCCACGCCGCCTGCCCGGCGAGCAGGACCGACAGCAGCACGGCGTACGGCGTGAGCACCCGCACGCGGCGCGCCGCCGCTTCGCCGCGTTCCACATGGAGGGCGAGCGCCGTGGCCAGCAGCGGGAGGCAGAGACCGGCCGGCAGACACAGCGCCAGCGCCGGCCCCAGCTGCGCCAGTCCGGTCAGCCGCAGCAGCACGGCGCCGCCGACCGCGCACAGGACGCCGCCGACGGCCGCGAGCACCGCCGTCAGCCGGAACGCGGGCCGCAACACCCTCACCCGGCGGACCGGTTGGGACAGCAGCCAGGCCAGGTCGTGCCGCGGCACCAGCACGGGCCCGCGCCACAGCGCGTCCCGCGCCGCGAGCACGGCGAGTCCGCAGGCCAGCAGCACCAGCACGGCCGGCAGCGCCCGACGGACCGCCTCAGCCGTGTCGCCCTGCGCCACGAGGTGTTCCAGCCGCTGTACGAAGCGGTAGCCCAGCGTGCTGCCGTAGCCGACGCCGAGCAGCAGCACGGCGTAGGCCGAGACGGCCAGGTCGCGGTTGCGCTGGTTGCGGTAAGCCCGGCGTTTGACGTACAGCCAGCGCAGCGTCTCGGGAGTGCGGTCGTCGGCGTCCGACCACGCCGCGCCGTCGGGGTCACCGTGATCGGGCCCGCCGCCATCCGGCTCGCCGCCGCGGGGCTCAACGTCGCCGGTCTCGGCTCCCGGCTCGGGCTCGGCTCCGGGCTCGGGCTCGGCTCCGGGCTCGGGCGCGACCCCCGGCTCGGCGGCCCCCGGCCCGCCGGCCGGTTCCGTACCGCCCCGCTGGGCCGTTCCGCTCACCGGCCGCCACCGGGCGTCGCGGCCCGCTCTCCCCCAGAGGGACCGTCGACATTGGCCGCGTCCAGCCCGTCCAGGACATCGGGGGCGCCACGTGCGAGGACCTTGCCGTCTTCGAGGACGACCACATGGTCGGCGACGGCGTGCACCAGTTCGGGCTGGTGGGTGGCGAGGAGCACCGCGACGCCGTCGGCCTTCTCGCCGCGCAGCAGCTCCGCGAGGCCGGTGCGGGCCGACGGGTCCAGCCGCTGCTCAGGCTCGTCCAGGACGAGCAGATCGCGAGGCCGCACGAGTGCCGCGGCCAATTGGAGTGCCTGCGTCTGGCCGGAGGAGAGGGCCGAGGGCAGCTGGTCGGCGTGGCCGGCCAGCCGGCGGTCGGCCAGCACCTGGTCGAGCCACAGGTCGGCGTCGGCGACTCCGTGGGCCACGGTGATCAGTTCCAGGTGTTCGCGGACGGTGAGGTCCGGATAGAACGCGACGGTGTCCCCCGCGACCGCGACCCGGGCCCGCACCTCGGGGTCGTCCTCGTCCACCGGCCTGCCCTCGAACAGGGCCGTGCCCGTGGTCGGCCGGTCCCGCCCGCACGCGATACGCAGCAGCGTCGACTTGCCCGACCCGTTGTGGCCGAACAGCGCGGTACAGGCACCCGGGAACAGCTCGAGGTCCAGCGGGTGGAGGGCCTTTCGCTCCCCATAGCTCCGGCTCACCTCCGACAGCCGCAGCAGCGGTTCGCCGTTCTCCTCCGTCTCCGCCATGGGCGCTCGCGTCATCCTTCCAGGTGGTCCGTCGACTGGTGGCCCGGCCGCTGATCGTTCCGGTGCAGCATGTGGACGGTGACCGGCTTGCCCAGAAATGTGTCCTCACGCCCCGGTACGAAGCCCAGCCGCTCGGCGACGCGCACCGAGGCGGCGTTGCCGTGCACGATCATCGCGGTGAGGTGGTCCACGTCCAGCCGGGCGAAGCCCCAGTCCACGACGGCCCGCGCCGCCTCGGTGGCATATCCGCGGCCCCAGCACGCACGGCGGAACGTCCAGCCGGCCTCCACCTCGTCGAAGACCTCCCAGTAGTTCAGGCCGCACCGGCCGATGAGCTCCCCGGTCTCCTTCGACTCCACAGCGCACAGCCCGTGCCCGCGCTCCGCCCACTGCCGCTCGATCTCCGCGAGGCGCTCCACGGCCTGTTCCCGGGTGAAGGCGGGGACATAGCGGGTGACCTCGGGGTCGCTGTGCAACTGGACGAAGAAGTCCAGGTCTTGAGTGGTCAGCGGACGCAACAGCAGCCGCTCCGTCTCGATGACGACGCCGCTGCCGCTGCCGCCGGCCGGGTTCACTCGTTCGGGGGGAGGCATGCGGTCATGCTCTCAAACGGCCGGGTCACCGCGTACTCGGCCATGGCGGCATGGCCATGAGGTCATACTCCTGTCACAGCCTGCGAACGCCGCTGACCGCAGAGGCGGTTGGTTGGATAACCTGCAAGGGCGGCGCACCGCGATCGAGACGTGGATGCGGGTGACGGGGAGGGACTGTCGATGCCGGATGCTCGGGGGAGCTCCGAAGAGGGCCGGACGCCGGGACTGCGTCCGCGGCGGCTGGTCGACGAGACGAAAGAGACCGACCGGGAGCGCGACCGGGGCGGTCTCCCGGCGCTGAAGGCACGCTGCGCCGCTCTCGCCAGGTCCGCGTGGCGGGCCGTGCGGCCCAACCGGCGCCGGGCGACCGGCTACATCGCACTGTGCTCGGTGAGTGCGCTGGTCGGTACGTCCATCGTGGTGGGCTCCGGCAAGGCGGGCGCCGTGCCCGATCTGGCCGATATCGGCGCCTGGCTGACCAGTTCCCGCACGGGTGAGGCCGCGCACGCCAACGGCCTCACCGGGGACGTGGACGGCAAGGTGAAGCTGCCCGGCATGGGCGACCACCCGGTCTCCATCTCGCAGGACGGCAAGACCGTGCTGGTGCTGGACGAGAAGACGGGCAAGCTCGTCCGCATCGATCCCTCACAGCTGACCGTCGAGCAGTCCTCGCGCTACGGCACGGGGCTGCAACTGGTCTCCGGCGGCAAATACGCGTATCTGGTCGACCCGGTCAAGGCCCGCGTGCAGCGCATCGATCCGGTGCGTACGACGCCGATCGGCAACCCGGTCGACCTCGGTGCAGGTCCGCTGGGCAAGGCGGTGGCCGACCCGAAGGGCACGCTGTGGGTGCCGGTGCCCGGCAAGGGCACGGTGGTGCCTTTCCCGCACGGCAAGAAGGCTCCCGGTATCAAGGTCGCGAGCAGGAGCAGCAAGCCCGCCACGCTGGTGATGACCCTCGCTGACGGCCGCCCGGTGGTGACCGACACCAAGGGCGGGACGGTGACGCTGCTCAAGCGCACGGGCCGCGGGATGCGGTTCAAGCTGCCGGACAACATCTCAAAGGCGCCGGCCGGTTCGGTGCTGGTCCCCGCGGCGACCGCCGGGGACGTGGTGCCGGTGCTGGCGAAGAAGTCGGGCCGGATGGCGCTGGTCAACACCCGCACGGGCTCGCTGACGACCGCGTTCGTGGGCTCCTCGGCGCACGAGTACGGCACCCCGCAGGTGCTGGGCTCGAAGGTGTATGTGCCCGATGAGAGCAACGGCACGCTGAAGGTGTACGACACCGAGGCGGCCGCGATCACCAAGCCGGTCAAGGTGACCGGCAAGCCCGGCAAGCTGAGCCTGTTCGTCCGCGACGGGCTGCTGTGGGTCAACGACGCGGACAACGCCACCGCAGTGGTGATCAACTCGTCCGGGCACGTCAACCGGGTGCACAAGTACGACACTGATGTGCCCTCCGGCCGTAAGCCCAAGGAGAACGACCGCCCCGGCGACGACGGCAGCCGCGACCCGGCGCCGGGCCCCGACGCGCCCAACCCGCTGCCCGAGGGGCCCAAGGGCCCTGGCCGGGACGACACGCCTTCCGGCCCCGACGCTCCGGCGGACAAGCCCGGCCGCAGCGACAAGCCGCTGCCCGCGCCGAAGAAGCCCAAGCCCTCGAAGCCGGACGAGAACGAGCCGCCCGAGCCGCAGCCGCCCGGCGTCCCGCAGGCGGAGTCCGGCTCCGGAGTCATCCGCGTCTCCTTCGCCCCCTCTTCAGGGGTGAAACCGACCGGGTACAAGCTCAAGGGCGCACCGGCGGGTGCCGAGGTGAAGCCCGGCCGGGTCGGCCCCGGCGGGCCGTTCACCTTCGAGGTGCGCGGCGGCTCCTGCGACCAGCAGTACAGCTTCACCGTGGAAGCGGAGTTCTCGGACGGCCAGAAGACCGAGTCGGGCCGCTCGGGTCCCGCCCGGCCGTGCGTGGCCCCGGGCCAGCCGCAGAACGTCAAGCCCTCGTTCCCGCAGGGCGGCAAGGGCATCAACCTGACGTGGCAGGCGCCCGCCAACGCGGGGAACGGCACCACGTACACGGTCAGCGGCGCGGGCAATCCGGTGACGACAAAAGCGGCCCACGCCGAGCTGAGGAATCTGCGCAACTTCCAGACCTACACCATCACCATCGCCGCCAAGAACGCGGCCGGTTCGGGCGGCAGCGTCGTCGAGCAGGTGAACCTGTCGAACACGAAGACCATCCGCGTCGCGGACAACGTCGACGACGGGGACGACGTAGGCGTGCGCAGTCAGCCCAGCACGACGGCCGGCACCCGCCGGGGCGCCATTCCCGCCGGTCAGACGCCCGAGCTGAAGGTGATCTGCCAGACCAAGGGCACCATGGAGACGCACGACACCTACAAGTGGAAGAGCGACATCTGGGACCGCATCGAGTGGGAGGGCGGGACGGCCTACATCAGCGACCTGTGGGTCGGCACCAGAAACCACAAGGAAGGCAAGTACTCCCCGGAGGTCTGGCAGTGCGACTAGAAAATCAGCAGCCGGCCGCAGCCGCCGCCGCGGCCTCCCCGGAGTCCGTCGCGCTGCTCGCCCAGTGCTTCCACGCGCTCGGTGACAACATCGAGCGGGTCGTCAAGGGCAAGCGGGACACCGTCGAGCTGGCACTGGTGTGCCTGTTCTCCGAGGGCCATCTGCTCATCGAGGACGTGCCGGGCACTGGCAAGACGACGCTGGCCCGCTGTCTGGCCGCCTCGCTCGAAGCGAGCTGGCACCGGGTGCAGTTCACCCCGGACCTGCTGCCCTCGGACATCACCGGGGTGACCATCTACCGGCAGAACACCGGCACCTTCGAGTTCCTGCCGGGCCCGGTGTTCGCCAACATCGTGCTCGGCGACGAGATCAACCGCGCCTCGCCCAAGACGCAGTCCGCGATGCTCGAGGTGATGGAGGAGCGGCAGGTCACAGCGGACGGCAGCACCCACCCGGTGCCGCGGCCCTTCATGGTGATCGCCACGCAGAACTCGGTGGACATGGGCGGCACTTATCCGCTGCCCGAGGCACAGCTGGACCGGTTCCTGATGCAGGTCACGCTGGGCTATCCGGACCACGCCTCCGAGGTCGCCGTGCTGTCGGGCGCGGCGTCGCAGCCGGCCATCGAGCAGTTGCCGACGATCGCGACGGGCAAGCATGTCGCGGAGTTCATCCAGGTCGCCCGGCAGATCCAGGTGGCGCCGCAGCTGTACGACTACCTGGTGCGGGTGGTCGCGGCCACCCGGGAGCTGCCCGAGGTGCGGCTGGGCGCCAGCCCGCGCGGTTCCGTCGCCCTGCTGCGCGCGGTGCGGGTGCGGGCCGCGTCGCAGGGGCGTACGTACGCGCTGCCGGAGGATGTCAAGGCGCTGGCAAGCCCGGTGCTGGCGCACCGGCTCATCCTCACCCCGGAAGCGGAGCTGAGCGGCCGCAGCGGCGCCGATGTCATCGCCGAGGCGCTGGCCACCGTTCCGGTGCCACAGGCGGGGGCACAGGGCTGATGCTGTCGCCGACGGGTTGGGGGGCACTGGTCGGCGGCGCGGCACTCACGGGGGCCGGGTACGGGTTGGGCTACGCGGAGCCGGCGATCCTCGGGGCCGGCTGTCTGCTCGGCGTGTGCATGGCCCTGGTGTGGACGGGGCGCGCACCGCAGCTGGCGGCACGCCGCCGGGTCACCCCGCGCAAGGTGGCCCGCGGGGACCGCGCCGAGGGCTCCGTCACCCTCGGCAACACCGGCCGTCGCACCCGGCGCGGGCTCGAGGTCACCGACAGCTGCGGCGAACTGCCGCTCACCCTCCGGGTGCCGCCGCTGGCGGCGGGAGCCGAGCACACCGTGCGCTATGCGCTGCCCACCGAGCGGCGCGGCCGGATCGCACTGGGCCCGCTGCGGCTGGAGCGTACGGACCCGCTCGGACTGGCCCGCAGAGTACGAGTGTTCGGGCCCGGCGAGGGCGGCACGGACACCTTGCTGGTGCGGCCCCGGGTGTGTCTGCTGCCCGTCCTCCCTTCGGGTACGGCGCACCACGTGGAGGGGCCGACGTCGGACACCGCGGACGAGGGGTCGCTGACCTTCCACGCGCTGCGCGAGTACGTGCTCGGCGACGATCTGCGCCGGGTGCACTGGCGGTCGACGGCGCGCACGGGCACGCTGATGGTCAAGCAGCTGGTGGACGTCTCACTGCCGCACACCACGGTGGTGCTGGACACCAGGGCCGCCGCCTACCGCACCGAGGACGACTTCGAACTGGCCGTGGACGCCGCCGCTTCGGTCGCGTTCGCCGCTGCCCGCTCCAACTTTCCCGTCGACGTACTGAGCGAGACGGGCCCGGTGCTGCGCACGGACGGCGCGGGCGGCAACGACGCTGAGGCGCTGCTGGACCGGCTCGCGCTGGTGCACCGCTCCGAACGCGCCTCGGCTGCGGGCGCGTTCGATGACCTGGAGCGGGCGCGTCGCCGCGGCTCGCTCACCGTCATCACCGGTACGGGTGATGTCACCGGTCTGGGCGCGCTGGAGCGGGTGCGCCGCAGGTTCGACCGCACGGTGGTGCTGCGGGCCGGTGCGCAGGCGGAGGACGACGGGCATGAGCCGCCCGGCCTGGGCAGCGACGTTCCGCAGCTGCGGGTGACGGGGCTGGACTCGCTGCTGGCCGCCTGGCGTCGGGAGGCGGTGCGATGAGCCCGGCCACCGGCCCGCGTGCCACCGCGCTGCCCGGCATGGGTTCCGCGCCCGCGGGACACGACGGCCCGTCCTGGGCACCGCCGCGCCCTACGGCGCCTGAGGCGCCGGGCCCCGCGCCGGTGGTGCCGGGCACATACGACGGGCCCGAGGGCGCTGGGCACGAGGGCGGCGGACACGACGGCCGGGTGCGGGCCGCGCCACCGGCGCGGCACCAGTTGCCGCTGCGCCGCCGTCTGTGGTCGCTGCTGCCGGTGGCCGGGCTGTCGGCCGGTGCGGGGCTCGGCTTCCACCGGGTGTTCCCGCTGGGCCCGCTGCTGCCCGTGCTTGCGGTGGCGGTGCTGGCGCCGATGGCGCTGTCGGCCGGGCTGTTCCTGGCGCAGGGCCGCAAGGGGCGTGCGGCGCCGCTGTGGCCTTCGCTGGTGCTGAGTGCCGTGGTGTGGCTGGTGACGGTCCGGCTGACGCTGTTCCACGACGCGGCGGGCGGGCTCGCCTCGGGCGGTGCCGTCAGCGAGATCTGGTCGGCGCTGCTGGACTCGCCGCACGCGGTCCTCACCACGATCCTGCCCGCGCCGGCCGGGCCCGACTTCCTCGTGCTGCCGCACGCGGTGGTGTGGTCGGCCTCGCTCGCCGCCGCCGAGCTGGCGCTGCGGACGCGCTCTCCGCTGCTGCCCGCGCTGCCCGCCGTGACGGCCTTCGGCTTTCCGCTGGTGCTGGGCGTCTCCGGGCCCGGCTCCAACACGCTGCCCGCGGCTGGTCTGGTGGCCGGTACGGCGCTGCTGGTGCTGCTGCGGTCGCGGGCAGCCCGGCGCGGCACCGTACGGGCGCTGAGCACCGGGCTGCCCGTCGTCGCGGTGCTGGCGCTGGCCGCCGCGCTGCTCGGGCCGCGGCTGCCGGGGCTGTCCTCGCGCGAGCCGCTCGATCTGCGCCAGGACGTGCGGCCGCCCACCGTCCACCCGCAGTCCACCAGCCCCCTCGACCAAGTGGCCGCCTGGCTACAGCACCCGCAGACGCGGCTGTTCACGGCGCGTACCGCCGGGAAGCCGCACAACTGGCGGCTCGCGGTTCTGGACCGTTACGACGGCGTGAAGTGGACGTCCAGTGCCGAACTGGCCCGCTCCGGCGGCCGGGTGCCCCCGCAGCTGGGCGCGGACCCGGGCCGCCGCGAGCGCGTGGAGCAGCGGGTGACCATCCAGAACCTGCCCGGCATCTGGCTTCCGGCCGCGGACCGGCCCTCGTCGGTGAAGATCACCGGCAGGAGCTCCAAGGGCGGCAACAAGGGCACGAGCACGGACAGCGCGGCAGACCGCGAGGAGCGGCAGCTGGCCGTCGATCCGGCCAGCGGTGTGCTCGCGCTCGGCAAGGGCGGCACCACCGGCAGCCGGGTCAATCGCGGGCTGTCCTACACCGCCGTCTCGCAGGCGCCGATGTTCGACGCGAAGCGGCTCCAGTACGCGGCGGTGCCGGACGGGCCCGCGTATACCTCGCTGCCGCGTACCGATGCGGCGGGCGAGCCCGTCAAGGCCGTCGAGACGTTCTCGAAGCTGGCGGCCACCGCGACGGCCGGCAGCAGCTACCCGTACGAGCAGGCGCACAAGCTCGCCGCCTGGCTGCGCGAGCACTACCGCTTCGACCCCAAGTCGATCCCCGGGCACGCCTACCGCAACCTGGAGTTCTTCCTCACGACCGGCAAGCACGGCACCTCGGAGCAGTTCGCCGCCTCGTTCGCGGTGATGGCGCGGACGCTGGGGCTGCCCACGCGGGTCGCGGTCGGCTTCCGCGCGGACGGCGCCCGGCAGGGGGCCGGCAAGGACGGCACCGCTCAGCTGACCGGGCGGGATGCGCTGGCCTGGCCGGAGGTGCGGTTCAAGGGCGTGGGCTGGGTGCCGTTCTATCCGACGCCGGGGCAGGCTTCGAAGGACGGCTCCTCCGTCCCGCCGGCCGGGCAGCCCAAGGAGCGCGAGAAGGCCGACAAGGACATCACCGAAAAGCCCCGGCCGTCCGTACCGCCCCAGCAGCAGGACGACGACAAGAGCCGCGACGGCCAGGCCGCACCGGCCGACGGCACGGGACTGCCCGCGTGGGTGTACGCACCGCTTGCGGTGCTGCTGTTGCTCCTGGCGTACTGCGGCTACGCGGCCTGGGCACCGTACCGCCTGCGCGGCCGGCGGCGCGGCGCCCGCGATCCCGGGCAGCGGGTGCTGGGCGCCTGGCAGCAGATCGTCGACCGGCTCACCGAGATCGGGCTGCCCCCCACCTCGGCGCACACCGCGACCGAGGTGGCCGCCTTCGGCGTGGAGCGGATCGGCGGCAGCGGCAGCGACCAACTGCCCGCGCTGGCCCGGCTGGTGAACGAGGTCGGCTACGGGGGCCGTACGCCCGACGAGGCTACGGCGGACGCCGCCTGGCGGCACTGCGACGCGATCGAGGAGGTCGTCGCGCGGACGGTACCGCGCCGGGAGCGGATCAAACGGGCGCTGCGGCCCCGCACGTTGCTACGTCACAGCCGATCAGGAGCACTCCAGTGAACGCCACCCCGAGCTGGGGAACCGCCAAGGGAGCCGGTCCGGCCGGTCCCGCCGGTCCGGCCGGCCCCGCCGCCGCGGCTGCCACCGCGCCCGTCGACGTGCCGGCGCTGCCGGACGGCTACCAGCCGCAGCGTGTCCTCACCGCGGGCACGCGCAGCACTGCCGTGCTGTGCCGGGAGGTGTCCAGCGGCCGGGAGGTGGCGGTGAAGGTGCTGGTGCCGAAGGTGGCGGATCCGGCACGCCGCCTGGCGGCGCACTCCGAGCTGCTGGCCGCGGGCGCCGCTGCCAGGCACCCGTGTGCGGCCACGGTCGTCGACGCGGGCTCCACCGGCGCCGAACAGCTGTTTGTGGTGGAGGAGTTCTGCCCTGGCGGCTCGGCCCAGGACCGGCTGACCGCCTCCGGCCCCTTCCCGGTCGAGGACGTGCTGGTGATCGGGGTACGGCTGGCCCTCGCGCTGCACTCCTCGCACCGCAGGGGCGTGCTCCACCTGGACGTGCGCCCGGCGAACATCCTCTTCGACGCACACGGCGGCGCCCTGCTGACGGGTCACGCGCTGGGCCGCGTGCTCCAGCGGGCCGTACCGACCCTGGGCGCCGTCTTCGACCCGGCGTACGCGGCACGGGAGATGTTCGGCTGGGAGGCCCCAGGGCCCGCCGCCGACGTGTACGCGCTGGGCGCGACGCTGTACGCGCTGCTGGCCGGGGAGCCCGCGCAGGCCGAGGCAGTGCGCCAGGGCGGCTCGGCGCCGTACGAGGCGGTGCTGGCGGGCGGGCTGCCCCGGCCGCCGCGCGGCGATGTCCCGGAGCCGCTGTACGCGCTGCTGCACCGGATGACGGCTCCGCATGCCGAGGGACGGCCTCCGCTGACCGAGGTGCACCGCGTGCTGCGGATGCTGCTGCCCGTCTCGTGCGCCGCTCGGGTGCCGGATCTGCAGCCGGAGGCCGAGCCCGGGACTCCGCTCCCTGGCTGGAACCCGGCCGATGACGCCCTCACCCAGCCGCCGCCGGAGACGGACGACGACCCGGACTCACCGGAGGCCGTCGCGCGCCGACGCCGCACCCGCAACCGGGTGCTGGCCGCCTGTGGCGCGGTGTTGCTGGCGGGCGGGGCCGGGGTGGCGCTGTTCCTGGTGCGGTCCGCGAACCAAGCGGAGCCCGACCCCGCCGACAAGCGCCCGAAGAAGTCCGCCAAGTCGGCGCACCCGCTGCCCAAGGGCCAGGTCCCGGACTTCCAGGCCCAGGATGTGAAGGTCACCAGGGTCGGGCAGCAGGTGCAGGTGGTCTGGGACAAACCGAAGAAGCCGCAGCCCGTCTACGGCTACGCCATCACCGCCCAGTCCCCCGACGGCGAGACGGTCAAGGTGAAGAACACCAACACCGACGAGCCGAGCGTCGTCTTCTCCTCCCCTCCCGTGAAGCCCGGCTCCTGCTACGTGGTCACCTCACTGGTGCAGACGTCCGACGGCAGCGTGGGGCTGGCCTCGGCGGAGAAGGTGTGCGACAGGGGGGAGTCGGCCGAGCCTGCGGGCTGAGCACGCCGGTGGCCGGAAGGAGTCGGCCGACCCCGCCGGCTGAGCGCCCTCGCGGCGCACTCGGCGGGGCCGGCTCGCGGGTCACTCCGTCGGGGCGACGCCCCCGGCGCGCTCCGCGGCGTCCTCGGCCTTGTTGTCGAACTTGTCGTTGTCAGCGGCAGCTGTGGAGTCCGACCAGTCACTCAGGCTCTTGAGCTTGTGCCGGAAGACCTCGTTGGGGTCCTTGCCCTGCGCCTCGTTGCGTGCGTCCTGCTGGAGCTGCTCGAGCGACTTGAGGCTGCCGTCCGCGTTGAGGAGCTCCTTGGGCGGCGGCGGATGCACCGGGTAGCCCGACTCGTAGAGGAGCTGGGTCATGCGGTACTTCTGGATCCGGTCGTAGTTCTGGTACTCCGTGGTCACCCGCTGCTGCTCCGGGTTGTCGCCTGCCGCCCAGCTGCCCGCGTGCTTGCCGAAGGCGAACTTCACACCCTTCCAGCCGTAGTTGAGGGCGGTCTTGGCAATGGTCAGCTCGCCCAGGCCCAGGGTCACGATGTCCTTGAAGACGCCCCGGATGGAGGCGGCCTGCGCGTCCATGTCCTTCCCGGCCGCCAGTTCCGCCTCGTACTGCATCTTGGCCAGGCCGCCGAAGGCCCCGGAGACCCGGGAGAGCATCCCCGGGTCCTCCTTCCCGGCGCGCACGGCCTTGGCGTCGACCTTCGCCGCGCCCCTGAGGGCCTGATCGCTGAACTGTCCGGCGGCCGTGTCGAACACATCCGTCGCCGGCTGGCTGTCGGAGAAGGTCGTCAGGAACTTTTTGGTGTCGTCCTGGCTGAGGTAGAACGCCGGGGTGATGCCGGGAAGGTCGGTCCAGTTCGCGGGCCGCGCCATGCTCGACGGGTGGCCCTCGGCGTCCGTGCCGCGGGACCCGGTGGTCAGCTCGTGGATGTAGGACGCGCCCAGGTTCGCCATCGACGTCTTCATCGGCCACGGGGTGCCGTCCTTGCCCTGGCCCGCCATGTACGTCATGGCGTTGAAGGCGAACTGCGAGGCGGCCAGGCTGTGCTGGCCGGGCTTCTCGGTGCCCACGCCCGACCCGGCCTCGATGGCCTTGCCGAGTCCTGCGGCGACATCGTCGCCCGAGCCGCGTGACTTGGCGTAGCCGAGGAAGAGGTCGTAGGTCTTGCGGTAGTCGCCCTGGTGCATGCCGTTCAGCACGTCGCGGGCTGCCACGCCGTCCTTGCCGAGCAGGTTGAGCGCGAGGGCCACGTTGTCCTCGGAGAGGCCGAGCGCGGCCGCCGCCGGCAGCGAGTTGCCCCGCCAGTCCGTGCCGTCCGGGTCCTTGGCGAACTTGTCCAGGGCCAGGTTCTTGGCCGCCGTTCGGATGTACTCGGTGGGAAAGTGCCCGTACTGCATCAGCGCGAGCCGGCCCCAGGCGTCGAACGGATACTCCGAGGGGCGCAGCATCATCTGCGTGACCTTGTCGAAGCCGGGCGTGGCGAGGTAGTTGGCGCTGCTGGCCGTACCGAGGGTGCGGCTGAAGGTCTGCAGGTCCTGCTTGCCGGTCTTGCTCCCGGACTCGTAGAGGAATGTCGGAAGCGTGGTGAGCCGGTTGGGGCCCAGGTTCGCGTAGAACGCGGCCAGCACCTCGGGGTCGTCCTGATATTGGCCCAGCTCTGTGGCGATGCGGTGGATCTCCTCGGCGCCCGAGCCGTCGACTCTGTTGACCTTGTTCATCCGGTCGGCCAGCAGCTTGCCCCGCCGCTGGGCCTCCTGGAGCGAGAGGAAATTGTCCGGCACCTGCACCATCTTGCGGCCGGAGTCGGGGTGGTTGCGCTCCATGGCCTGCGCCAGGTCGAAGCGGCGCTTGAGGGCCGGCAGCTGCTGCTCCACCCAGGTTCCAACGGCCACCAGCTGGTTGAGGCCGCTGGTGTCCACGCCGAACTGGCCGAATCGCTGGCTCCAGCCGTTGACGCTCTTGAGCACATGAGCGCCGTTCACCAGAGACTCGATCATTCCCTTGAGCCGTCCGGGGTCGATTCCGCTGAAAGTCCCCGGCCCCGGCATTGTCGGCGGAGTGCTCATTGTCGTCCCCCTCTTGCGATCCGCTCGCGACGAACCGTTCACTGCGCCTTGCGGTAGGCCCGCGCCTGGCTGAGCGTCACCTGCTGCGGTGTCTGTCTGATCACCGCGTCCACCGCGTCCACGATGTCCTGGGCGAGCCGGTGCACCTCGCCCTTGCGGCCTTCGATCTCGCCGGCGAACCACTTGGCGACCGGCCCCTCCCAGAC
>NZ_JADKMA010000103.1 GCF_017676365.1 Streptomyces oryzae | reverse complement strand
CGTGCCGACGGTCCGGGCGGGTGTGCGGGTGGGGCGTGCGGGAACGCGGACGGGGCCCGGGAGCGGGACGGTGCCTACCCGGCGCACTACCGGGCGCTGGCGGCGCGGCTCTTCCCGGTGCGGGAGCCCGGCGAGGAGTGCCCGGTCACCTTCGATGAGGTGGGCAGCCCCGCTGTGCCGACCCTGGCGGACGCCTACGCGCTGGGTGGGGTCGTGGTGCTCTCCAGCGTGGTCGAGGGCTTCCCCGTGCCGTTGGTCGAGGCGATGTTCTGCGGCCGTGCCACGGTCTCCACCGATGTCGGTGCCGCCCTGGAAGTCGTCGGCGGGACCGGCCTCCTCGTCCCGCCGCGCGACCCGCGTGCGCTGGCGGACGCCTGTACGGCACTGCTGCGGGATCCGGCGCGCGCGGCCCGGCTGGGCGCTGCCGCACGGGCGCGAGCGCTGGAGCTGTTCACGGTGCGGCAGAACATCGAGGCGTTCCGCGGCATCTATCTGGAGCTGATGTCGCACCATCCGGTCGGCCGGGAGGAGTCGGCGGCCGAGAGCGCGGCGGGGAGGGACGGGGCACGCCCTTTCGCTCGCCCGGCTGAGTCCTGTCTGCCCGGCCGCTGGGCGGAGGGGCGCCGTACGAGCAGCCGTCCCGCCCGGCGCCCGAGCGGGCCGCGCGCGCCGGGCGGTGGTTCGGGACATGTGCCGAGCTGGGCCCGCACGGAGCGGGGAGAGCGGGCGGAGTGGGCAGCAGTGGGGGCCGATTCGGGGGAGGCGACAGCGCCGTGACAACACCTCCCGCATCTGGTGACCCGGTACGCGTACTGCTGCGCCGGCACCGGGCGCTGTGCGAGTGCGCCGTCGATCCGCTGGAGATCGCCGCCGGCCTGGAAGCCTGCGGGATCACCGACCGGACGGCAGCCCGGTGCCGCCACCGTGATGTCTTCTCCCTCGCGGAAGAGCTGTACGCGCGCGCCCCCGGGGCGGGATCGCGCGCCCCCTTCGCGGGAGTCGGCGCGCAACTGGAGCGCGCGCGCGGGGACAGCACCCATGCGGACAGCACCCAAGCGGACAGCACCCAAGCGGACAGTGCGCACGGGGACGGCGCCGACGCCGGCAGTGCCCCGCGCGCGGATGACGGCGTTTCCGCAAGCCCTATGGGGAGGAAAGGAAGTGAGCGGCAGTTGTGGAGGCCGGAGGGGTGGCGGTTGCCCGACTGGTGTGCGCCGCTCGTCCTTCCGCTGTTGCCGGGACTGCTGTGCTCGGGCACGCTCGCCTGGCTCGTCCTGCTGGGCGACGGCCCCGCGGCTGTGCGGGCGGCCCTGTGCGCCCTGGGCGCGGCTGCTGTGCTGGCGAGCGTACTCGTGGCCGTACGTGTCGTCCCCCGAGTTCCGCGCGCTGCCGGCACGTCCGCGTTCCCTACAGCGCTGTTTCTGTGCGCCTGTTGGCTGACCGGATACGCGCTGTACGGCGACTGGCTGCTGGAACAGCTGCTCAGCGGCGGGCCCGAATTCCCGGGAGACGTGCCCCGCACGCCTTCGCCCGCTGTCCCGTTGGGACTCACGCTGGCTGTCGCGCCCGCCCTCTGGTGTGCGCGAGGGTTCGCCCTGGCGGCGCGGCGCAGGCTGGCGGGCTGTCGCAGTCTGGGGGAGTTCGCCTCGGGAGTGCGGCCCCTGCTGGCGCTGGCCGTGTGCGCCGTCGCGGTGAGTCTTCCGGTGCTCCAGTGGGCGGCTCGGCTGCTCGTCGCCGGTCCGCTCGCACTGTCCGGCGCTCATGGTGCTTCCGGCGCTTCTGGTACTTCCGGTGCTGCTGGCAGCAATTCCGGCGTCGTCGGCGTTCCCGGTGACGGCCCGGACTCCCTGATTCCGGCGCACTGGGGCGCGGCTGCGGGCGCGGCCGCTCTCGGCGTGCTGCTGTTCGCCGCCCTGCTGCTGGCCGCGCACGGGTTCCGGCACGCGGCCACGGCCGGCCTCGCCGCGGCCTGCGTACTGGAGGCGGTGCCGCTGCTCTGCGTACTGGCCGCGCGGCTGCCCCGGCTCGCGGCGCCGGCCCGCCCTGTGGAGGCGCTGGTTGCGCACCAGGGTGTGGCGGCCGTCCCTCTCGCCGTCTGCGGCTGTGCGGCGCTCGTTCTGCTGGCGTACGCCGCCACTGTGCTGGCCGGCGCCTCGGCACACCACCGGGAGGGGGCGCCGGCATGAGCGCACGCGCCCTTCCGGCCCCACGTTCCGGCACGGGCTTATGGACCCGCCCGTGCGACACCGACAAGGAGCAAGACCCGATGACCCATGCTCAGTTGGCACCCAGTGGCACGACCGGACGACAACCGCACGCCGGCGTGCGACGGCGTCCGGCTCCGCTCTCGTCCGTGGGGGTCGCACGATGAGAGTCCTGCTGCTGGGCGCCAGCGGATACCTGGGCCGTTTCGTCGCCGACCGGCTGCTGGCCGACCCCGCCGTGCAGCTGACCGCTCTCGGCAGGAGTGACGAGGCCGACGTCCGCTTCGACCTGTCCACCGGCAGCCCGGGCGCCCTCACCCGCTTCCTGGACGCCGTCCACCCGGGTGTCGTCATCAACTGCGCCGGGACCACCAGGGGCAACGGGCGCGAACTGATCCGGCACAACGTGGTCGCCACAGCGGCCGTCTGCGAGTCGCTGCGCCGCAGTGGCTGCGGCGCCCGCCTGGTGCACGTCGGGTGTGCTGCCGAGTACGGGCCCTCCCAGCTCGGCTCCTCCACCGGTGAGGATGCGGTGCCGCGCCCGGGAGGGCCGTACGGCGTGAGCAAGCTGGCCGGCACCGAACTGGTCCTCGCCTCCGGGCTGGACGCGGTCGTGCTGCGGGTCTTCTCGCCCATCGGCCCCGGCACCCCCGCCGGTTCGCCGCTGGGACGGGTCGCGGAGGCGATGCGGCGGGCGATGCAGCAGGGCGACAGCGAGCTGAAGCTGGGCGGGCTGAGCGTGCAGCGCGACTTCGTGGACGTACGGGATGTCGCACGGGCCGTGCACGCGGCCTCTCTCTCGGCTGCGCAGGGCATCGTCAACATCGGCACCGGGCGGGCCGTGCGGCTGCGGGACGCCGCCTCACTGCTGGCCCGCGTCGCCGGGTACGCGGGCGCCGTACACGAGCAGGGCGGCGGACCGGCGGGCCAGGGAGCGGGCGAGGGGCACCCGGCGGGTGTCGCAGGGGTCGCAGGAGGCCCGGGAGGCATGGCGGCAGCCGGGCTGGGCGGCAACGCGCCCGTCATCCCCGCGCAGACGCACGGCGGCCAGGCGGCGCCCGTCCATCCTCCGCAGCCGCCGCAGCCCGCTTCGTATCCGTATCCCGACGGCTGCGGAGCCTGGCAGCAGGCGGATGTCCGCACGGCGCGCGACCGGCTCGGCTGGCGCCCCCGGATCGGCCTGGAGGAGTCGCTGGCCGACATCTGGATGGAGGCGGCATGCCGTATCTGACAACACCTCCGGGGCAGGTCCGGTTGGCTGGTGCCGGCAGTGGAGCGGTCAGACAGCGGCTGGGGCTCGGCGTGCCGGGCTGTGCGCACCCGATGCTGGCGCCCATGGAGTGGGCGGAGCTCTCCAGACCCGGACTCGGGGCCCGTCCGGGGCCGGGTCTCGCCGGGGGGCCGTTGCACTGGGTGGTGCTGGACATTTCGGACGGGCCGGGTACGCGGCCCGACCCGTTCTGCGCTCCTGCGGCGGCCGCGCTGCAGTCGGCAGGCGTTGCCGTACTGGGCCGTCTTGAGATGCGAGACGGCGTACGGACATTCGGCGAGCTGGTCTCCGAGGCGCACCGGTTCCTCGACTGGTACCGGGTCGACGGCTTCTATCTGGCGCACTGTCCCGGCGACCCCGGCCGGCTGCGGCATGTGCAGCGGCTCACCGCGACCCTGCGCGCCCTGTGCGGCGGGGCCGGCAGCGGGCACGGCGGACATGCGTACGGCGGCGGGGCGCGCACCGGACACCTGGTGCTGGCCCACGGCCATCACCCGTGCCCCGAGTATCTGGAGTGTGCGGACCAGATGGTCACCTATGCCGGAAGCTGGGGGGACTACCGCTGGTCACAGGCCGAGGAGTGGACCGCGGCCCATCCCGCCGAGCGCTTCTGCCACCTGGTGCACTCGCTGCCGCACACGCATCTGGAGGAGGCGCTGCGGATCGCCCGCTGGCAGGGCGCGGGAACCGTCTGCTTCACGGACCGGACCCGTGCCAGGGGCCAGGACCCGTGGGCGGCCCTGCCCGGCTACTGGGACGAGATCGTCTCGTGCCTTGGACCAGGTGTCTCGGAATGAGATAGCCCGTGGCAGTGTTACGAGAGGAACAGCCCGCCCCCGGGCGGGTGACTTCCCGCACGTTCCACCGACCATCGGAGTCTCCGTGTCACTGCCACCCCTGGTCGAGCCAGCCGACGAGCTCACCGTCGACGAGGTCCGCAGGTACTCACGTCACCTGATCATCCCGGATGTCGGGATGGACGGTCAGAAGCGGCTCAAGAACGCGAAGGTCCTCTGTGTGGGCGCGGGCGGACTCGGTTCGCCCGCCCTGATGTATCTCGCGGCCGCCGGTGTCGGGACGCTCGGCATCATCGAGTTCGACGAGGTCGACGAGTCCAACCTGCAGCGGCAGATCATCCACAGCCAGTCGGACATCGGCCGGTCGAAGGCGGAGTCGGCCAAGGACACTGTGCTGGGCATCAACCCGTACACCCAGGTCAACCTGCACCAGGAGCGGCTCGACTCCTCCAATGTGATGGAGCTGTTCGCCCAGTACGACCTGATCGTGGACGGTACGGACAACTTCGCCACCCGCTACCTGGTCAATGACGCCTGCGTGCTGCTGAACAAGCCGTACGTGTGGGGCTCGATCTACCGCTTCGACGGCCAGGCAAGCGTCTTCTGGAGCGAGCACGGGCCGTGCTACCGCTGCCTGTACCCCGAGCCCCCGCCGCCCGGCATGGTGCCGAGCTGCGCCGAGGGCGGAGTGCTGGGCGTGCTGTGCGCCTCCATCGGCTCGATCCAGGTCAACGAGGCGATCAAGCTGCTGGCCGGCATCGGTGACCCGCTGGTCGGCCGACTGATGATCTACGACGCCCTGGAGATGAACTACCGCCAGGTCAAGGTCCGCAAGGACCCCGACTGCGCGGTCTGCGGGCCGAACGCCACGGTCACCGAGCTCATCGACTACGAGGCGTTCTGCGGTGTCGTCTCCGACGAGGCACAGGAGGCCGCCGCAGGCTCCACGATCACTCCCAAGCAGCTCAAGGAGTGGATCGACGACGGTGAGAACGTCGACATCATCGATGTGCGGGAGCCGAACGAGTACGAGATCGTCTCGATCCCCGGCGCGCGGCTGATCCCCAAGAACGAGTTCCTGATGGGCAACGCGCTCCAGGACCTGCCGCAGGACAAGAAGATCGTCCTGCATTGCAAGACGGGTGTCCGCTCCGCGGAAGTCCTCGCTGTGCTGAAGAACGCCGGGTTCGCCGACGCGGTGCACGTCGGCGGCGGTGTCATCGGGTGGGTCAACCAGATCGAGCCGGAAAAGCCGGTCTACTGAGCCGCCGGGTCGGGAGGCCATTGGGGGTCCCGTGGCTGGGACGTCCCACAACGGAGGGGCGGCACGGTCGGATTCGCCGACTGTGCCGCCCCTCGCGCCTGCTGTCGGTCCCGCTGTCCGGTCAGCCGCAGCTGGTGCCGTCCTTCGGGATCCGGCCGCGCAGCAGATAGCTGTCGACGACCTTGCGGACGCAGGGGTTGCGGCTGTCGTAGGCGCCGTGGCCCTCGCCCCTGTAGGTGACCTCGACGCCCACTTGGTCGCCCAGCTTCTCCTTCATCGCCCGTGTCCCCCCGTACGGGGTGGCCGGGTCGCCCGTCGTGCCGACCAGGAGGATCGGCTTCGACCCGGTGGCCCGCACCGGGGGCGTCGTCCACCTTCCCCGGACCGGCCAGTCGTGGCACGAGGTCAGCCCCCAGGCGGACATCGGCCCGAAGACCGGTGACGCCTCGGCGAAGTCGGTCAGCCTGCCCTTGATCTGCCGCGTGCCGTAGCGCTCCTTGTTGTCGGCGCAGCTGATGGCCGTCAGCGAGGACTGCAGCGTGCTGTAGGTGCCGTCCTGGTTGCGCCCGTTGAGCGCGTCGGCGAGCAGCAGCAGTGTGGAGCCGTCGCTGTCCACCAGTGCCTCTTCCAGCCCCTGGGTGAGCAGATCCCAGGTCTCCTTGGCGTACAGCGCCTGTGCGATGCCGCCCTCGGCCAGTGCCTCGGTGAGTTTGCGGCCGCTGTCGGTGGGCATAGGCTCGGCGTCCAGACCGGCCAGCAGATCGGTGATGCGCTCCTTGCCCTCCGCCGGGTCCTCGCCGACCGGACAGTCCTCGCCGCGTGCCGTGCAGTGCTTCAGGAAGTTGTCGAGCGCCAGCTGGAAACCGCCGCTCTGGCGGAGCGAGCTCTGCTCAGGGGTGGCGCTGGGATCGACCACGGCGTCGAAGACCGCGCGGCCCACATGCCGCGGGTACAAGTGCGCGTACACGCCGCCCAGTTCGGTGCCGTAGGAGATGCCGAAGTAGTGCAGCTTCCGGTCGCCGAGCACATGCCGCATCAGGTCCATGTCGCGTGCTGTGTTCTCGGTCGTCAGGTGCGGCAGCAGCGCGCCGGCCCGTTTCTCGCAGCCCTTGGAGAAGGTTTTCTGGCGGGCGAAGAGGCGGCGCTCCTCCGCGTCGGTGTCCGGTGTCCAGTCGGCGGCGAAATAGGCGTCCAGTTTCCTGTTGCTCAGACAGCTGACGCCCTCGCTGCGGCCCACGCCCCGCGGGTCGAAGCTGACGAGGTCGTAGCGGCCGCGCAGCTTCTCGTAGTCCTGGGCGAAGGACGGGAGAGTGGCCACCCCGGAGCCCCCGGGCCCGCCGAAGTTGAACAGGAGCGACCCGATGCGCTTGCCACCGCCCTTGCGCTCACGGACGCGGATCATCTCGATCCCGAGGGTCTTGCCCTTGGGCTTGCTGTAGTCCACCGGCACCCGCAGTGTCGCGCACTCCCAGCGTCCCCCTCCGGGCGGCGGGGAGGGGGAGCCGACGTCGGTGCCCTGCGCCGCGTTCGGCGCCGGACAGGGCGACCAGTGCGGCTGTTGCCGGGTGAGCGAGTCCGGGAGGGCGGGGGTACGGCCTGAGGCGGTGTTGCCGGGAGAAGGGCTGGTGGACGGCTCCGAGGGGGAGCGGGAGGCGCTCTCGGAGGCGGCCGAGCTGGACTCGCCGCTCGGCCGGGCCTCGCTCTTCCTGGTGCTGTCCGCGTCGCTGCCGCAGCCGCTCGTCACGGCTGCGGTCACTATGAGCGCCGCTATGAGGGCGGCACCCGGCCGCAGCGTGCGGGAATGGCCCATGAGACGTCCTCCCGACAGACAGTGGGACGTTCATCGTGCGGAGTTCACCGCACCGCGGCGCGCTGTGTGGTGCGTACGGGTGGTTGTGCGGCGGGCTGGGGCCGCACGGGTGCGCGGGGCCCGGGCCTCGGCTAGAGCGCGCCCTTGCGGGTCAGCTGGGTGAACGACAGCCAGCCGGGCAGCACCGGCATCCAGAGGGTCAGCAGCCGGAACAGCAGCACCGCGGGGGTCGCCACCTCCTTCGGCACCCCGAAGGCGATGAGCGCGGCGATCAGCGCCGCCTCGACGGCGCCCAGGCCGCCGGGGGTGGGCGCCGCGGAGCCCAGCGCGTTCGCGGTCAGGAAGACGACGGCGAGGTTGGCGTAGCTCGTCTCGTGGCCGAAGGCCCGTACGCACGAGTCCAGGCACATCACGAAAGCCAGCGTCAGCAGCAGCATCCCCAGCACACCGGTGAGCAGCTTCTGCGGGCGCTGCACCACGTCCAGCATCCGGGGCACCACACCGGCGAACAGCGAGCGCACCCGGTTCGAGACGAACCGGCGCAGCGCGGGCACCGCTGTGACGATGAGCGCCAGTACCGCAGCGGTCAGCAGTCCCGCGATGACGGCGCGGGACGGCGAGAGGGTGGGCGTGTGCTCGGTCCCTGTGATGTAGCCGAACAGCATCAGCAGCGTGATGTGGCTGCCGAGGCCGAACAGCTGGGAGGCGCCGACACTCGCCACCGCGTGGCCCGGCCGCACTCCCGCGCGCTGGAGGAAACGGGCGTTCAGCGCCACACCGCCGACCGCCGCAGGGGCGACGAGTTTCACGAAGGAGCCCGCCACCTGTGCCTGCACGGTCCGCCACCAGGAGACTTTTTCCGGTACGAATCCCAGCAGTGACATCGCCGCGAACACGTACGTCAGTCCGGAGAAGAGCACCGCACCGCCGACCCAGGCCCAGTTCGCGCTGAGCACCTTGTCGAGCGGTACCTGGGAGAGCTGGGTGAGCAGGAAATAGGCGGCCAGTGTGCCCGCGATGAAGCTGACCAGGGTGCGCGGTTTGATCCGCTCCAGGCGTGCGGGCTCTATGGGCGCCTGCGGCCTGATCCGCAGCACCTGTTGCCGGATCTGGGCGAGCAGATCCTCCTCGCGAGCCTCCTCCAGCGCCTCGTCTATCGCCTTCTTCTCGGCGTTCTTCTCCGCCCGTAGCGACTTGCGGTGTGCGCGCCCCCCGGCCGGCTGCTCGGCGGCCTCCTCCCGCGTCCTGGCGCTCCTGCGCGCGCGGGACGCCTGGATGACGGCCTCACGCTCGCGCTGGGCGCGCTCCTTGGCGAGGCGCCGCAGCGTCGTACGGGTGCTGCGGCTGAGCGCGATGGGCTGGAGCAGCGGCAGGCTGTCCGCCATGGCGTCCGGGCCCAGCACGTCCACGCCGGTCGCCACGGCACGCTGGGCGCCCACCCGCAGCCCCAGCGTCGTCAGCAGCTGGGCGACGTCCATCCGCAGGATCAGATCGCCGGCCGCGATCTCACCGCCCCGCAGATCGGTCAGGTAGACGGCGCCGGAGCGGTCCACCAGCAGCGCGTCCCCCACCAGTCTGCGGTGTGCGATACGGCGCGACTGGAGCGCCTCGACCTGCCGCCAGGCCGCGCGCATCAGCTCGTCGGTGATCTCGTCGTCCGGCAGCGCGTCCAGGCTGCGGCCCCCGATGTGCTCGTAGACGAGCATCACGGCGTCCGGTCCGAGCTCCGAGGTGGCGATCAGCCGGGGCGCGTTGGCGCCCGCTGAGATGGCCGCGTAGGCGAGCAGCGCCTCCTGCTCCAGCGCTTGGCGCAGCGACTGGAGGCTGCGCCGCTGGGTGATTCCGCGCAGCGCCAGCCGGCGCCAGACTCGGTAGAAGAATCCCTGTGCCTGCTGCTCGCGGTCGACGACGGTGACATCGAGCGGCGGCCCGTCCTCCAGGGTTACGCGGTAGCGGCGTCCCCGGTCGTTGTGGTCGCGCCGGTCGGCCTCGCCCGCCTCCTCGACCCGCTGTGCGCTGACGGGCCTGAAACCGACCCTGCGCAGCCCCGCGAGCAGCGTCTGTCCGGTCGGTCTGACGTTCGGGGTGCCGACCGCGTACAGCGTGCCGTAAGCGACGGTCCAGCCGATCAGGATGGTCACCACGATGGAGAACGCCGTCGTGTATCCCGGCACCAGCACAGCGGTCGCGTTCAGCAGCAGTACGCCCCACAGCACCACCCGCCAGCGCGGGCGGCGCGCCATGCCGACCGCCGTCATATAGGCGATCACGGGCGCCAGATAGCTGTGCACCGGAGTGGTGGCGTCCTGCGGGGTGATCGCCTTGGTCAGCGCGTCCCGGATCGAGTCGGGCGCCGCCTGCGCGACCCACAGGTCCACGGCGAGGGAGGCTCCGTGTGCGAGGACGGCGGCCAGCACGCCGTCGGCGATCCGCAGCCCGTCCCGTTTGATCAGCCGTTCGATGGCGAACGCCACGGGGACGAGCAGCACCGCGATGCTGGATGCCAGCCCGGTCAGGCTGATGAGCAGGTCGGGCGCTTCCGCCGTGCCCTTGTCGATGTCCTGTTCGAGCCCGGCGGTGGTGCCGTGCGCGAAGTTGGCGATGACGAGCACCAGTGCGATGCCCAGCAGACCGAGCACCATCCGCAGCAGGTCGGAGGGGCGGTGCACCCGCGCCGAGAGCAGTGGTTCGTCGCTCTCGATCTCGATACGGTCCCCCTCCGCGCCGCTCCCCGGCCGCTCCCCGGGGTCCGGCTCCTCGCCTGACGGGTTGTCGTGCGGCGGGTTGTCGTGCGGTGGGTCGTCGTCCGAAGAGTTGTCGTCCGGCCCGTTGTCGTACGACGGGTCGTCGTCCGGCCCGTTGTCGTGCGGCGGGTTGTTGTCCGGTGCGTCGTCCGGTGCGTCGTCCGGTGTGTCTGGCTCCTCGCGGTCCGAGCTGTCGTGTTCCGGGTCCTTGCCGGACGGGTTCCCGCCGGGCGGGCCTTCGCCGGCGGCTTGCTGGTCGGCGTTCTGCTCGGCGTCCCCGGGAGTGCGGGCGTGGGCAGCGCTTTCAGCGGCAGGTGCGCCCTCCTTGCGGGGCTTGTCACCGTGCCGCTGTCCTGCTGCCGTCTCGTCCTGGTCCCGTATCACTCGTCACCGCCCGGAAGATGGTGGCATGTGCGAAGGGGTGCCGGGACCACGAGGGGGCATTCCGGGGATGTGAGGGACGAATCGGCAGCCGTCCGTGACAACCTGCGAACGGCCGTTCGAGGGTGCGGGTGGGCATCGTGCCCCGGTTGTCGGTGGCATGGGGCACCATGGCCCGCATGCCTGGAGATCCCCGAGCCGAGGAGCTGCCCGAAGGCGCCGCCGTGCACGGTGCGTCGGACGTGCCCACGCTGCCCGATTACGCGGAGCGCGTACTGGAGGTCGCCGAGCTCATTCCGGCCGGGCGGGTGATGACCTACGGGGACATCGCCGAATGGCTGGAGGAGGGCGGGCCACGTCAGGTCGGCCGGGTGATGGCGCTGTACGGCGGCGCCGTCCCCTGGTGGCGTGTGGTGCGCGCGGACGGTGTGCCGTTGCCCGGGCACGAGCGCGAGGTGCTGGCGCACTACCACGCGGAGGGCACTCCGCTGCGCGAGCCCACGGCCGCCTCCCGCCGCCAGGGGCACACCCCGCGCATCGACATACGCCGGGCCCGCTGGGACGGGAAGGCCGGGTGACCCCGCGCTGCGGCTCCTCACAGTTCCCAGCTTCCGCCATGCCCACGGACCCCATGCGCTGGACAGTCCGTACGGAGTACAGCAGCCGTACGGGGTACGGGAGCGATGCGCTGCGGCACGTGTGTGCGCTGGCGTAGCGTCTGTACCACTCCGCACAGACTTCCCCCTAGGCGATCCACGTGAGTTCCTCCCTTACTGCCGAAACGCATCGACGGCCCCGCGGGCCCGGTGCGTACCGGCTGGTGCGCTCCGTGGCCGAACGGGCCGATCTCCCTGCCTCTGACGCGGCGCAGCGCGCTGTGGTTGACCACCGTGACGGCCCGCTGCTCGTCCTGGGGGGACCCGGAACCGGCAAGACGGCCACCCTCGTCGAAGCGGTCGCCGCGCGCGTGCGGGAGGGCACGGATCCGGAGCGCATTCTGGTACTGACCTTCAGCCGGAAGGCCGCCGTCGATCTGCGCGACCGGATGACGGACCGGCTCGCACAGGAGACAGCGCCCGCCCGGCTGCCGCGGCAGACGGCCCGCGCGGGCTCCGTCGGCGGTGTCCCGCGCGCCCCCCAGGCGACGACGTTCCACTCGTACTGCTACGCACTGGTGCGCGCCCACCAGGACGCCGATCTGTTCGCCGAGCCGCTGCGGCTGCTCACCGGGCCCGAACAGGATCTGCACATCCGCGAGCTGCTGGAAGGCCAGCTGGAACTGGAGCGCCAGGGGCGTGCGCCGGTGCGCTGGCCTGAGGAACTGCGCGCCTGCCTGACGACCAGGGGATTCGCCGACGAGGTCAGGGCAGTCCTGGCACGCAGCCGCGAGCTGGGCCTGGGCCCTTCGGCCCTCGACGCCTTCGCCCGGCGCGCAGGCCGCCCCGACTGGCGTGCAGCGGCCGGGTTCTTCGCCGAGTATCTGGACGTACTGGATATGCAGGGAGTGCTCGACTACGCGGAACTGGTGCACCGTGCCGTCCTGCTCACCCGGCAGGAGGAGATCGCGGCCCGGCTGCACGGCGCCTACGACGCGATCTACGTCGACGAGTTCCAGGACACCGACCCCTCCCAGGTGCGACTGCTGCGCGCTCTGGCGGGTGGCGGAGTACGCACCCTGGTGGCGTTCGGCGACCCGGACCAGTCCATCTACACGTTCCGCGGCGCCGACGTGAACGGCATCCTCGACTTCCCCGGCACCTTCCGGCAGCGCTCCGGCGCCCCCGCGCCCGTCCGCGTACTGCGTACCGCCCGGCGCTCCGGCGCCCGGCTGCTGGCCGCCACCCGCGAGCTGACGGCCCGGATGCCGCTCACCCGCCTCCCCACGGAGGCCGTCCGCGCCCACCGTGCTCCCCGGCCGGACCCGCGGCCGTCCGACTCTGCCGCCGGCCCGCAGGGCGGCCGGGTCGAGGTGTTCACCTATCCGAGCGCCGGCGCCGAACTGGACAACATCGCCGATCTGCTGCGCCGCGCCCACCTCGAAGACGGCCTCCCCTGGGGCGAGATGGCGGTACTGGTGCGCGCAGGCGGGCGCTCCCTGCCCGTCGTACGGCGCGCTCTCATCTCCGCCGGGGTGCCGGTCGAGGTGGACGGCGACGACGTGCCGCTGCGCCAGGAGCCCGCCGTCGCGCCGCTGCTGATGGCACTGCGGGTGGCGGCCATCGGCGCTTTGGGGGAGCACATCACGCTCGACACCGAGACGGCCCTGACGCTGCTGACCTCGCCCCTCGGCGGTATGGACGCCGCCGACCTGCGCCGTCTCGGCCGGGCGCTGCGCGAGGAGGAGCGGGCGGCGGGGGCCAAGGTGCCGCGCCCCTCCGACGTGCTGCTGGCCGAAGCACTCGCCGAGCCCGAACGGCTGGTCGCCCACACCCCGCACTCCGCCGGCACAGCCGCAGCGCCCGCCGGGAGGTCCGTGGAGGGCGCGCACAGTCTCGGACTGCTGCTGCGCAAGACCCGCGAACTGCTCGCCGGCGGCGGCACGGCGGAGGAGGCCCTGTGGGAGCTGTGGAACGGCACCGGCTGGCCCGACCGGCTGGAGCGGGCCGCGCGCCGCGGCGGTCCCTCCGGCCGCAACGCGGACCGCGATCTGGACGCCGTCTGCACCCTGTTCGCCGTCGCGGCGCGCGCCGAGGAGCGCGGCGGCGGCCGGGGGGCGCTCAACTTCCTGGACGAACTGGAAGCCCAGGACATCGCCGCCGACACGCTCGTCCAGCGCGCTGTACGGCCCGCTGCCGTACGGCTGATGACCGCGCACCGCGCCAAGGGACGGGAGTGGCGGCTGGTCGTCGTCGCAGGGGTGCAGGAGGGCCTGTGGCCCGATCTGCGGCGGCGCGGCTCGCTCCTGGAGGCGGACCGTATCGGCAGGGACGGCATCGCCGAGCCGCTGTCGCCGGGGGCGCTGCTGGCCGAGGAGCGGCGGCTGTTCTACGTCGCCACGACCCGCGCCACCGAGCGGCTTGTCGTCACGGCGGTCCGTGCCCAGGCGGAGGACGGTGACCAGCCCTCGCGCTTCCTGACCGAACTGGGCGTCGAGCCGCAGCCGGTCGGCAGCCGCCCGCGCCGCCCGCTGTCGGTGCCGGCGCTCGTCGCGGAGCTGCGCGCCACCACTGTGGACCCTGCGGCCTCACCCGCGCTGCGGGACGCCGCTGCGCGGCGGCTGGCCAGGCTCGCCGCCGAGCGTGACGAGGAGGGCTACCCCCTCGTTCCGGCGGCACACCCGCAGCGCTGGTGGGGGCTGGCCGAGCCGACCCGTTCCGGCGTACCGCTGCGCGAACGGGACGCGCCTGTCGCACTGTCCGGCAGCGCACTGGAGCAGCTGGCCCACACCTGTTCCCTCCAGTGGTTCCTGGCCCGGGAGGTCAAGGCCGACGAGCCGGCCACTGCTGCGCAGGGCTTCGGCAATGTGGTGCACGTACTGGCCGACGAGGTCGCCTCGGGCAGCAGCCCGGCCGATCTGTCGGTGCTGATGGAACGGCTGGACGCGGTCTGGGACGGGCTGGCCTTCGACGCGCCGTGGAAGTCGCGGCAGGAGAAGGAGAGCGCCCGTGCCGCACTGGAGCGCTTTTTGCGCTGGCATGTCATCGAGCGCGGAGAGGGCCGCGAGCTGGTAGGCAGTGAGCACGGGTTCGAGGTCACGCTGCACGCGGGGGAGAACGCCGTACGGATCCGGGGCAGCATGGACCGCGTCGAACGGGACGCCCAGGGGCGCGCGTATGTGGTCGATTTCAAGACAGGCCGCACCCGCCCCACCGGTCCCGAGGTCGAGCGCCACCCGCAGCTCGCCGTCTACCAGCTCGCCGTACGGGAGGGAGCGGCCGACGCCCTCTTCGACGGGGCGCGCCCTGAGCCGGGCGGTGCCGAACTGGTGCACCTGCGGCTCGGCGCCGCCCAGCGCGACGGCGGGGATCCGCTGCCGGTCATCCAGCGCCAGGAGGCGCTGCCGGGGGCAGGGGAGGCCGGCTCCGGGGCGGAGGAGGCCGAGGGCGGTACGGGCGGCGACTGGGTGGGTGAGCTGCTGGCCACCGCCGCGGCCCGGGTCCTCGACGAGCGCTTCACCCCCTCGCCGGGCCAGCACTGCACGCACTGCTCCTTCCGCGCCGCCTGCTCGGCCCGCCCCGAGGGCCGCCAGATCGTCGAGTAGGCCCGCCCGGGCCGTCGGTCCGGGTCCGGGCCTCCGGGGCCCGGGATGATCTGTCAGCCGCGAGCGCTAGCGTCATACGAGTGCCCGCACAGCTCACCGACCCCGCACAGCTCACCGAGCTGCTGGGTATCCCGTTCACGCCGGAACAGACGGCCTGCATCACCGCGCCGCCTGCTCCGCAGGTGATCGTGGCCGGTGCCGGCTCGGGCAAGACCACCGTCATGGCGGCCCGCGTGGTCTGGCTGGTGGGCACCGGACAGGTCGCACCCGACCGCGTCCTCGGGCTGACGTTCACCAACAAGGCGGCAGGCGAGCTGTCCGAGCGCGTACGCAAGGCGCTGCTGCGCGCCGGAGTGACCGACCCCGACCCGGCGGTGCCCGGCACGGCAGTGTCCAGCCCGGGGGCACCTGGCAGCGTCCCCGGCGGCGCCGAGCCGGGAGAGCCGCAGATCTCCACGTACCACGCATTCGCCGGGCGGCTGCTGACCGAGCACGGGCTGCGCCTGGGCCTGGAGCCGACCGTACGGCTGCTGGCGGACGCCACCCGGTTCCAGCTGGCGGCCGGGGTGCTGCAGGCGGCGCAGGGCCCCTTCGAAGCGCTCACCAAGTCCGTGCCGGCGCTCGTGGAGGACCTGCTCGCACTCGACGCCGAGCTGTCCGAACACCTCGTCACCCCCGAGGAGCTCCGCGCATACGACGCGGAGCTCCTCGAGAGCCTGGAGGGCGCCCGGCTGACCAACGAAAAACTGCGCAAAGTACCTCAGGCGACCCGGGCCCGGGACGAACTGCTCGGCCTTGTCGAGGAGTACCGCGCCCGAAAGCAGTCCCAGGAGCGGACCGATTTCGGCGACCAGATCGCACTGGCCGCACAGCTCGCCGGTACGCCGGAGGTGGGCCGGGCGCTGCGCGAGCAGTTCTCCGTCGTCCTGCTGGACGAGTACCAGGACACCTCCGTCGCCCAGCGGGTGCTGCTAGCCGGGCTCTTCGGACAGGGCACAGGACATCCCGTCACCGCGGTCGGCGACCCCTGTCAGGCGATCTACGGCTGGCGCGGCGCCTCCGTGGCCAACCTGGACGACTTTCCGCAGCACTTCCCGCACGCCGACGGCACCCCGGCCCGCCGCCAGTCGCTGAGCGAGAACCGGCGCAGCGGCGGGCGTCTGCTGCACCTCGCCAACGGGCTGGCCGCGCCGCTGCGGGAGCGCCACGAGGGCGTCGAAGCGCTGCGTCCCGCACCCGGCGCCGAGGGGGAGGGCCGGGTCCGCACAGCGCTCCTTCAGACGCAGTCCCAGGAGATCGCCTGGCTGGCCGACTCCCTCGCACATCTGGTGCGCACCGGCACCCCGCCAGGTGAGATCGCCGTACTGTGCCGCAGCGCGACGGACTTCGCCGAGATCCAGGGCGCACTGGTGGAGCGCGATCTGCCCGTCGAGGTCGTCGGTCTGTCCGGACTGCTGCACCTGCCGGAGATCGCCGACCTGGTCGCCGTCTGCGAGGTGCTGCAGGACCCCACGGCAAACGCCGCACTGGTGCGCCTGCTGACCGGACCGCGCTGGCGGATCGGCCCGCGCGATCTCGCACTGCTGGGACGCCGCGCCGCGCTGCTCGTGGCGCATCAGCGGGTCAGCGCCGGTGACGACCTGGACGAGCGGCTGGCCGCGGCGGTCGAGGGAGCCGACCCGACCGAACTGCGCTCACTGTCGGACGCTCTGGACACCTTTCTGGAGGCCGACGGCTACGACGACGAGCTGCCCTTCTCGCCGCAGGCGCGAGTCCGCTTCGCACGGCTCGCCGCCGAACTGCGCGACCTGCGGCGCTCGCTGGCCGACCCCCTGATGGACGTACTGCACCGGGTGCTGAGCGTCACCGGGCTGGAGGTCGAGCTGGCCGCCTCCCCGCACGCGGTGGCGGCCCGGCGGCGCGAGACGCTGGGCCAGTTCCTCGACATCGCAGCGGGCTTCGCCTCGCTGGACGGTGAGGCCACACTGCTGGCCTTCCTCGCGTTTCTGCGTACTGCTGCGCAGTACGAGAAGGGGCTGGACAGTTCACTGCCGGGCGGCGAGAACACGGTGAAGGTACTGACGGCGCACAAGTCCAAGGGGCTGGAGTGGGACGTGGTCGCGGTGCCGGGCCTGGTCGCCAAGCAGTTCCCCAGCGAGCAGGCGCGCGAGAGCTGGCTCACCCAGCCCAAGGTGCTGCCGCATGCGCTGCGCGGCGATGCCGCGACCCTGCCGCCTCGGCCCGAGTGGAACGCCAAGGGCCTCAAGGCGCACGAGAACGCACTGCGCGCCCATCAGGCCACCGAGGAGCTCCGGCTCGGCTACGTCACCTTCACCCGCCCCCGCCGCCTGCTGCTGGGCTCGGGCCACTGGTGGGGCCCCTCCCAGAAGCGTCCCCGCGGCCCCTCCGCCTTCCTGGAGGCCCTGCGCGCCCACTGCGAGGCCGACCCGGCGCACGGCGAGGTCGAGCACTGGGCGGATCCGCCGGAGGAGGGCGCGGCCAACCCCGCGCTGGAGGAGCCCACCGAGGAGCGCGTCTGGCCGCTGCCCCTGGACGAGGGCGCCCTGGCGATGCGGCGTGCTGCGGCCGGGCGGGTCCTGTCGTACCTGGAGGCGGCGGAAGAGCCCACGTCCGCGGAGCGCGCCAAGGAAGAGCGTGCCCAGGAAGAGCGGGCCCACGGGGAACTCACCCCCGAAGAGCCCGCCCAGGAGGAGCCCGCCCCAGAAGAGCCCGCTCTCGAACAGCCCGCCCCCGGGGAACTCACCCCGGAGGAGGCCCGCCTGGTCGCGGCCTGGGACCGCGACCTGGAGGCACTCACCGGCGAGCTGCGCCGCTCCCGCGCGGCGGTGCGCGACGTACCACTGCCGCGCGCTCTCAGCGCCTCCCAACTGCTGCGCCTGGCCGCCGACCCCGAGAGCTTCGCCCGAGAGCTGGCCCGCCCCATGCCGCGCCCGCCGCAGCCGGCCGCAGCGCGCAGGGGCACCCGGTTCCACGCCTGGGTGGAGTCCCGCTTCGAAGAACTGCCGCTCCCTCTGCTCGGCCCCGATGAACTGCCCGGTGCGGACGGCGAAGGCCCCCACGGCAGTGAGCCGCCCCACATCACGGACGAGCGGGATCTGGCAGCCCTCAAGGAGGCGTTCGAGCGGACCCCGTACGCGCACCGGACGCCCTACCGCGTCGAGGCGCCCTTCCAGCTCGTCCTGGCCGGGCGGGTCATCCGGGGCCGGATCGACGCCGTCTACCGGGACCGTGCGCCGGACGGGAGTGTGACGTTCGACATCGTCGACTGGAAGACTGGCCGCGGCCAGGACGCCGACCCGCTCCAGCTGGCCGTCTACCGCCTTGCCTGGGCCGAACAGGAAGGCGTGCCGCTGTCCTCTGTCGGCGCGGCATTCCTGTACGTACGCAGCGGCGAGCTGGTGCGACCGGAGCCGCTGCCCGACAGGGCGGCGCTGGAGCGGCTGCTGCTGCGCAACACAGCGCCGGACGACGAGGAAGCCCTCCCGGAGAACGGCCTCCCAGAGGAAGCCCTCCCGGAGGAAGCCCTCCAGGAGGACGCCGAGCCGTCCCCGTACGCCTCTCCTGACGATCAAGGAAACCATCCGACCGACAGCTGATCTCCCCTGGCCCGTTAGGCTCGAAGGCATGAGCACCACCCCGGCTCCCCCGGACAACGCCGTCCGGACCTTCATCCACGACCAGCGTTCCGCCTTCCTCGCCGACCTGTCCGACTGGCTGCGCATACCCTCCGTCTCCGCCGATCCGGGGCGCGCGGGCGACGTCCGGCGCAGCGCCGACTGGCTCGCCGCAGCCCTGCGCAGCACGGGCTTCCCCGTGGCGGAGGTCTGGGAGACCGAGGGCGCGCCCGCCGTCTTCGCCGAGTGGCCCTCCGAGAACCCGGCGGCACCCACCGTGCTCGTCTACGGTCACCACGACGTGCAGCCCGCCATCCGCGACGACGGCTGGCACAGCGAACCCTTCGAGCCCGAGGAGCGCGACGGACGCCTGTACGCGCGCGGCGCCGCCGACGACAAGGGTCAGGTGCTCTTCCACACCCTGGGCCTGCGCGCCCATCTGGCCGCCACCGGACGCACCGCACCGGCCGTGGGCATCAAGCTGCTGATCGAGGGCGAGGAGGAGTCCGGCTCCCCGCATTTCCCCGCACTGCTGCGCACCTACGCCCAGCGCCTGGCCTGCGACGCCGTGGTCGTCTCCGACACCGGCATGTGGAACGAGGAAACGCCCACAGTCTGCACCGGCATGCGCGGACTCACCGACTGCCAGATCGACCTGTACGGCCCCGCCCAGGACGTGCACTCCGGCTCGTTCGGCGGCGCGGTGCCCAACCCGGCGACCGAGGCCGCCCGGCTCGCCGCCGCACTGCACGACGAGGACCGCCGGGTGACGCTCCCCGGCTTCTACGACGGACTGGTGGAGCTCACCGAGGAAGAGCGTGCCCTCTTCGCCGAGCTGCCCTTCGACGAGGAGGCCTGGCTGCGCACGGCCCACTCGAAGGCCACGCTGGGCGAGCGCGGCTACACCACACTCGAACGCGTCTGGGCCCGCCCCACGGCCGAGGTGAACGGCATCAGCGGCGGCTACCAGGGCCCCGGCGGCAAGACGATCGTGCCGGCGCGTGCGGAGCTGAAGCTGTCCTTCCGTACCGTCGCAGGACAGGACGAGGAAAAGATCCAGCAGTCGCTGCGCGAATGGGTCGCCGCCCGGCTCCCCGCGGGCATCCGGCACGAGATCACCTTCTGGGGCGCCACCCGCCCCTGCCTCACCCCGCTGGACCACCCCGCACTGCGCTCGCTCACCCGTGCCATGGAGCGCGCCTTCGGGAAACAGGTCCTCTTCACACGCGAGGGCGGCTCGGGCCCCGCCGCCGATCTGCGGGACGCTCTGGGGGTGCCCGTGCTCTTCCTCGGGATCTCTGTTCCGTCGGACGGCTGGCACGCCCCCGACGAGAAGATCGAACTCGACCTGCTGTTCAAGGGCGCCGAGACAGCCGCGTACCTGTGGGAGGACCTCGCGGCACACTGGAGCGCAGCCTGAACCCGCACGCGCCCGCCAGGACCCGCCTCAGAGCCGACGCACCGACCGACTCACGAACGCTCGCCAACCGCCCCCCGACCCGGCCGCCGGGCGGGGAGCCCCGACCCAGGGGGAGTAGGAAGCAGAAGTGACCATCCCGACCTCGACCGACCGCACCGACGACGAGACCGCCGGGTCCGGCAACCCCACAGGCACCCCCGGCGAGACCGGGACCGCTGCGCCCGCGACCGGTGCCGCGCCCGCGACCGGTGCCGCCGCTCCCGCGTCCGCCACCGACCGGCCCATCAGCCTCACCAGCACCGGTGGCATCGACCGCGCCTCCCACCACCGGCTGGACGAGGCATGGCTGGCAGCCGCCTGGAGCCACCCGAGCACCCGCGTATTCGTGGTCTCCGGCGGACAGGCGCTGATCGAGGACAAGGAGGACGGCACGACGGAACTCGTCATGATGCCGTCCTTCGACGCGCCCTTCACCGAAGCCCACCGCTACTTCCTGGGCATCGACGAGGAGGGCGTGCGCTATTTCGCGCTCCAGAAGGACTCGCTGCCCGGCCGGATGGACGACATCGCCCGCCCGGCCGGACTGCGCGAGGCAGGCGTCCTGCTCTCCGACCGCGACAGCGAACTGATGGTGCACGCCATCGGCCTGGAGAACTGGCAGCGCACCCACCGCTTCTGCTCCCGCTGCGGCGAGCGCACCGTCATCGCAGCCGCGGGACACATCCGCCGCTGCCCGGCCTGCGGAGCCGAGCACTACCCGCGCACCGACCCCGCAGTGATCATGCTGGTCACCGACGACCAGGACCGGGCACTGCTGGGCCGCCAGGTGCACTGGCCGGAGGGCAGATTCTCCACCCTCGCGGGCTTCGTGGAGCCGGGCGAGTCCCTGGAGGCGGCAGTGCGCCGCGAGGTCGCCGAGGAGGCGGGCGTGGCCGTCGGCCCCGTCACCTACATCGCGAGCCAGCCCTGGCCGTTCCCCTCCAGCCTGATGCTGGGCTTCATGGCACGTGCCACCTCCCCCCGGATCCAGGTGGACGGGGACGAGATCGAAGAGGCCCGCTGGTTCTCCCGCGACGACCTGCGGGCCGCAATCGAGTCCGGTGAGGTGCTGCCGCCCTCGGGAATCTCGATCGCGGCCCGCCTGGTCGAACGCTGGTACGGACAGTCGCTGCCGCAGCCCCGCCGCCACGACTGAGACGGCGGGCAGGCCGGATCTCCCGTGCGACGATGACCCCACCTCGGCGAACAGGGCTTCGGCTACGGACCCGACCTGCGGACCCACCTCGTTACAGGTGTTCAGCCGGCTCCACAAGCGTGCTCCCACTCGTCGGGGCTGGGCATCCGCAGGCCACGAGCCGCGAGAACAGCCGGCATGTCAGCAGGCAACTCGGTCAGGTTCTCGTCCTCCACAGCCATGAGCCCAGTGGCCAAGACGACGCTCCTGCGGGGGCGGCGAGTCGGAGTGTGGCGGCTACGGTCACATGCTTGCGTGGCTTCGCCTGGCCACCGCCAATCGCAACCCGTCCATGACCGAGTTCGTGTACGGCCCGGACGGTGAAGACCTCTGCGAGGACTTCCCCACGCGGCCTGTGCTCACGCTGGGAACCTGTGGCGTCACCACGCGCTCAGAGCTTCTGCGCCCAGCACACGCACAGAGCTTCCGCCCTCAGCGCTCCGGCACACAAAACCCCCGATCAGCATCAGGCTGGTCGGGGGTTGCGTCTCGCGAGGGTCAGGCGCCCAGCGCCTGCTTCACCTGGGCAAGGCTCGGGTTCGTCATGACGACCTCAGCACCACCGTTGGAGGGAACTACCTGAACGGTCGGCACCGTCTGGTTGCCGCCGTTCGCCTTCTCCACAAAGGCCGCCGAGTCCGGGTCCTGCTCGATGTTGATCTCGGTGTACGCGATGCCCTCGCGATCCATCTGGCCCTTCAGCCGACGGCAGTAGCCGCACCAGGTGGTGCTGTACATCGTCACAGTGCCCGTCATCTTCTCCATCGCTCCTTCTCTCGTCCGGTGCGTCCAGTGAACGCGCGACGGCCCCCGCGCATTCCACCCGGGGGCACCCCCACCCGGAGAGCAAACCGGAGGAACCCCGAGGACAAAGTTGTATGACTAATGCGGCCGGGCTGTGGACAGCCGTGCCCCGGCTCCGGACGGGGCTGGCAGCATGGCGGGGTGACAGCAGCAACGGACTCCACTCTCTTCCCGCAGGTTCCCGACTCTGCCGACGCGGTGCTCGAAGGGCTCGACCCCGAGCAGCGCGAGGTGGCGACGACCCTGCAAGGTCCGGTATGTGTGCTGGCCGGTGCGGGCACCGGGAAAACCAGAGCCATCACCCACCGGATCGCCTACGGCGTCCGGGCCGGCATCCTGCCCCCCACCGGAGTGCTGGCCGTCACCTTCACCCAGCGCGCCGCCGGAGAGATGCGCGGCCGACTGCGCCAGCTCGGCGTCCAAGGCGTCCAGGCCCGCACCTTCCACTCAGCCGCGATGCGCCAGCTCCAGTTCTTCTGGCCCCACGCGATCGGCGGCGAGCTGCCACCGCTCGTGGAACGCAAAGCCTCGCTCGTCGGCGAAGCCGCCAACCGCTGCGGGGTCCGGCTCGACCGCACCGAACTGCGCGACATCACCAGCGAGATCGAGTGGGCCAAGGTCACCCAGACGGTGCCCGATGACTACGCGGCCGTCGCCGCGGAAGCGGGCCGCCAAGCCCCCCACGACCCCGCCGAGATCGGCCGCATCTACGACCTCTACGAGCAGCTCAAGCGCGAGCGCTCATTGATCGACTTCGAGGACGTGCTGCTGCTGACCGTCGGCATCCTCCAGGACCGTCCGGCGGTCGCCGACAAAGTCCGCGGCCAGTACCAGTACTTCGTCGTGGACGAATACCAGGACGTCAGCCCCCTCCAGCAGCGGCTGCTGGAACTGTGGGTGGGTGAGCGGGAGAACCTGTGCGTGGTCGGCGACGCCAGCCAGACCATCTACTCCTTCACCGGCGCCACCCCCGACCACCTCCTCGACTTCCGCACCCGCCACCCGAGCGCCACGGTCGTGAAACTCGTCCGCGACTACCGCTCCAGCCCTCAGGTGGTCCACTTCGCCAACGGACTGCTCGCCCAGGCCCGCGGCCGCGCCGCCGAACACCGCCTGGAGCTGATCTCCCAGCGCGAGCCCGGCCCCGAGCCGGTCTGCTCCGAGTTCGCCGACGAACCGGGCGAGGCCGAGGCCGTGGCCCGCCGCATCCGCGATCTCATCGGCTCCGGCGTCCCCGCCAGTGAAATCGCCGTGCTCTACCGGATCAACGCACAGTCCGAGATCTACGAACAGGCCCTCGCGGGCCTCGGCGTCCCCTGCCGGCTCCGCGGCGCCGAGCGCTTCTTCGAACGGCCCGAGGTGCGCGAGGCGTTCGTGGCGCTGCGCGGAGCCGCCAGAGCCGGCAGAAACGACGCGCTGCTGGACGACGCCGTCGACCTGCCCTCCCAGGTCCGCGCCGTGCTGGGCACCAAGGGCTGGAGGGCAAAGGCCCCCGCCGGATCCGGGGCCGTCCGGGACCGCTGGGAATCCCTGGCAGCCCTCGTCCAGCTGTCCATGGACTTCGACGCCGCCCACCCCGGGGCCACCCTCACCGATCTCGTCGCGGAGCTCGACGAACGGGCCAGAGCCCAGCACGCCCCCACCGTCGACGGCGTCACCCTCGCCTCGCTGCACGCGGCCAAGGGACTGGAATGGGATGCCGTCTTCGTGGTCGGCCTCACCGACGGCATGCTGCCGATCACCTATGCCAAGACCGAGGAGCAGATAGAGGAAGAGCGCAGACTCCTCTACGTCGGCATCACCCGCGCCCGCCGCATCCTCAACCTCTCCTGGGCCCTCGCCCGCTCCCCGGGCGGCCGCCCCAGCAGAGAACCCAGCCGCTTCATCAAGGGCCTGCGCCCCGGCACCACCGCGGACGCCCCCCGCACCGGAGCCGTCAGCGGCAGCATCACCGGCGGCCGGGTCGAGCGCAGCCCGTCCGGCAGCCGGGAGCGCGTCCGCCGGGCCCTGGCCCGCTGCCGGGTGTGCGGGCGCTCACTGACCGACCCGGGCGAGGTGAAACTGATGCGCTGCGAGGACTGCCCCTCGGAGCTGGACGAGGTGCTGTACGAGCGACTGCACCAATGGCGCGCCCGGCAGGCCGCGTTGCTGCGGCAGCCGGACTACTGCGTCTTCACCGACAAGACCCTCCTCGCCATCGCCGAGGCCGTCCCCGGCGACGAGGCGGCGCTCTCCCGGATCTCCGGGGTGCGCGCCCGCAAGCTCCAGCAGTTCGGTGCCGACGTGCTCGCCCTGTGCGCGGGCGAGGAGCTTCCGGCAGCCTCCGACCAGGACGCCGAACACCGCGAGTGACCTGGAACCGAGGGCCGTCGGCGCTCTGTCACAGAAGCTGTGACAGAAAGCCGCGAAAAATAGTTTGCGCGCGCCGCACGGAGCCTCATAGCCTTCCGGACATGGCGAGGGCGGGGCTTTTCGCTCCACCTCTTCCATGCTGTACTAAGTCCTGAACATATCCGGACCGGCCTTGCGGCGGGTCCCCGAGACGCCGAGAGGAGGCGGAGACCAGTGGCCACGATCATTACCCAGCTGAAAATGACCGATCACTCGGTCATTCCCACCTGCCTGCTCGGCTCCCGCCTTCACGGCACCGGTCTGTCCGGCGTCGCGCTCGGCGGCAATGAGCGACCGACCAAGGCACCCGAGGTAGCAGCACAGGCACAGGCAGCGGCCTTTGCCAGCAGCTCCGCGGCCAACGGTGCCGGCGAAGGACGCCAGAAGACGCAGCGCTACACCCTGTGGGCCTTCCGTGGCCTCCGACCCTGGAGAGATCCAGCCTGATCGGCAAGATCAGGTCGGCACCTTCCAGGGCCGCGGAACCCACACCGGGATCCGCGGCCCTTCTGTTTGCCCCGACCGGCCACCAGCCGGCCCGACACGACAACAGACATTCGACAGACAGGAAGAACCGAAGTGCACACCGAGACGCACCCCGACACGTTGCGCCCCGCGCCTTCTCTGCCGCCTGATCCCACCACGGAGGACTCCTTGACCGCCCCGCAGATCACCCTCACCGAGCTCGACGACGCCATCGAGCGGCTCGGCGTCGATGTGCCCTGCCGCTCCTACGACCCGGAGGTCTTCTTCGCCGAGTCCCCCGCGGACGTCGAGTACGCGAAGTCCCTCTGCCAGACCTGCCCGCTGCGTGAGGCCTGCCTCGCCGGCGCCAAGGACCGCCGCGAGCCCTGGGGTGTCTGGGGCGGCGAGCTGTTCGTCCAGGGCGTCGTCGTTCCCCGGAAGCGTCCGCGGGGGCGTCCGCGCAAGAACCCGGTGACGGCATGAGCTCCCGTCGTCATGGATCGCCCGCCCGCCGCAAGGCGGTTGCCGGAACGATCGACAGCCCGTCGGCGCTGGACCCGCGCACGCGCCACCTCACGAAGCAGGACCCGACGATGACACCCATCCACGAGACCACCGCCCGCACCCACTCCGACGCGACAGTCGTCCGTCAGAACAGGACCCGCGACATGCAACTCATGCCAGAAAGTTTGGCGAGAGCACAGATACAGGACAGGTTGCACGAGGCCGAATCAGAACGGAGGGCGCTGCGGCTGAAGTCCGCGCGCCGCCTCCAGCGCCGGGCCGAACGCGCCACCCTCCGCGCGCGCCGCGCCCTCGCAATGGCCGTGATGCAGTGACCGTGACCTGAACCACCGGAGAGCCGGGGCGATCGCCCCGGCTCTCTGCTTTTGAGGTTCTTTGGGCGCGGCTTGCTTC
>NZ_JADKMA010000102.1 GCF_017676365.1 Streptomyces oryzae | reverse complement strand
GGTTCCACGGAACCCGGAGCCACCCCGGTGAAATCCCGTAGGGGTGGGCGCCGCTGTGCGGCGGCGATCACGCAGGAACGATGTTGACCAGCTTCGGTGCGCGGACGATCACCTTGCGTACCTCCGCACCGCCCAGGGTCTTCACGATCACGGGCTCGGCCAGTGCCAGTGCCTCCAGCTCCGCCTCGGAGACCGAGGGCGACACCTCCAGCCTGGCCTTGACCTTGCCCTTGACCTGAACGACGCAGGTCACGGTCTCGTCCACCAGGTAGGCCGGGTCGGCGACGGGGAAGTCCTCGTAGACGACCGACTCCTCGTGGCCCAGCTTGCGCCACAGCTCCTCGGCGATGTGCGGCGCCAGCGGGGAGATCAGCCGGACCATGGTCTCGACCACGGAGCGTGGAACCTCGCGCAGCTTCGTGACGTGGTTGTTCAGCTCCGTGATCTTGGCGATCGCGGTGTTGAAGCGCAGCCCGGCCATGTCCTGGGTGACGCCGTCGATCGCCTTGTGCACCGCACGCAGCGTGGCCTCGTCCGGCTCGCTGTCGACGACCGTCAGCTCACCCGTCGCCTCGTCCACGGCGTTGCGCCACAGCCGCTGCAGCAGCCGGAACTGGCCGACGACAGCGCGCGTGTCCCAGGGCCGGGAGACGTCCAGGGGGCCCATCGCCATCTCGTACAGCCGCAGGGTGTCGGCGCCGTACTCGGAGCAGATCTCGTCCGGAGTGACGGCGTTCTTCAGGGACTTGCCCATCTTGCCCAGCAGCCGGCTGACCTTCTCGCCCTGGTAGTAGTACGCGCCGTCGCGCTCCTCCACGTCGGCGGCGGGTACGGCGATTCCGCGCGCGTCCCGGTAGACGTACGCCTGGATCATGCCCTGGTTGTACAGCTTGTGGAACGGCTCACAGGACGAGATGTGCCCCAGGTCGTGCAGCACCTTCGACCAGAAACGCGCGTACAGCAGGTGCAGCACAGCGTGCTCGGCACCGCCCACGTACAGGTCGACGCCGCCCTTCGGCTGCCCCTCCCGTGGACCCATCCAGTAGTGCTCGATCTCCGGGTCGACCAGCTGCTGGTCGTTCTGCGGGTCCAGATAGCGCAGCTCGTACCAGCAGGAGCCGGCCCAGTTGGGCATGGTGTTGGTCTCCCGGCGGAAGCGGCGCGGACCCTTGCCGTCGCCCAGGTCCAGGGTGACGTTGGTCCACTCCTCGTTCCGGGACAGCGGCGTCTCCGGCGAGGTGTTCGCGTCGTCCGGGTCGAAGGTGCGCGGGGAGTAGTCCTCGACCTCCGGCAGCTCCAGCGGCAGCATCGACTCGGGCAGCGCGTGTGCGATGCCGTCCTCGTCGTAGACGATCGGGAAAGGCTCGCCCCAGTAGCGCTGCCTGCTGAACAGCCAGTCGCGCAGCCGGTAGTTGACGGTGCCCTCGCCCAGCCCGTGCTGCTCCAGCCACTGCCGCATCCGCTCCTTGGCCTCGCGCACACCCAGGCCGTCCAGGGAGATGTCGTGGTTGCTGGAGTTGACGATGGTCGCGTCGTACGAGTCGAACGCGTTCTCCCAGCTCGAGGTGTCCGTACCGCGGCCGTCGGTGGGCTCGACGACACAGCGCAGGGGCAGCTCGAAGGCGCGCGCGAACTCGAAGTCGCGCTGGTCGTGCGCGGGTACGGCCATGATCGCGCCGGTGCCGTAGCCCATCAGCACATAGTCGGCGATGAAGACCGGGACCTTCTCCTGGCTGACCGGGTTGGTGGCGTAGGCGCCGGTGAAGACACCGGTCTTGTCCTTGGCCTCAGCCTGGCGCTCCACGTCGGACTTGGCCTCCGCCTGCGCCCGGTAGGCGGCGACGGCCTCGGCGGGCGTCGCGTAGCCGCCGGTCCACACCTGGTGGGTGTCCTCGGGCCAGACGTCGGGGACGACGGTCTCGACCAGCGGGTTCTCAGGGGCCAGCACCAGGTAGGTGGCGCCGAACAGGGTGTCCTGGCGGGTGGTGAAGACGTCGATGTGCGCGCCCCCGATGGGGAAGCTGATCCGGGCTCCCTCGCTGCGGCCGATCCAGTTGCGCTGCTGCAGCTTGATCGCCTCGGGCCAGTCCAGGTCCTCCAGGTCGTCCAGCAGGCGGTCGGCGTAGGCGGTGATCCGCATGTTCCACTGCCGCAGCTTGGCCTTGAAGACGGGGAAGTTGCCGCGCTCGGAGCGGCCGTCGGCGGTGACCTCCTCGTTGGCCAGCACGGTGCCCAGCCCTGGGCTCCAGTTGACCGGCGCGTCGGAGGCGTACGCCAGCCGGTACTCGCCCAGCAGATCGGCCCGCTCCCGCTCGCTCAGCTCGCTCCAGGCTCCCCAGCCCTCCGGCGTCTCACGGGAACCCGAGGCGAACTGCTCGACCAGCTCCTCGATGGGGCGTGCCTTGCGGGCCTCGGTGTCGTACCAGGAGTTGAAGATCTGCAGGAAGATCCACTGGGTCCAGCGGTAGTACGACGGGTCGATCGTCGCGAACGACCTGCGCTGGTCGTGCCCCAGGCCCAGGCGGCGCAGCTGGGCCGTCATCTGGACGATATTGGCCTCGGTCGAGGTACGCGGGTGGGTGCCCGTCTGTACGGCGTACTGCTCGGCGGGCAGGCCGAAGGCGTCGAAACCCAGGGTGTGCAGCACGTTGTGCCCGGTCATACGCGAGTAGCGGGCGTAGACGTCCGTCGCGATGTAGCCCAGGGGGTGCCCGACGTGCAGTCCCGCACCCGAGGGGTAAGGGAACATGTCCATGATGAACTTCTTGGGCTTGGCGGCCTGCTCCGGATCGCCGCCCAGCGAGCCCTCGCCGGGGTTGGGCGCCTCGTAGGTGCCGTGCTTCTCCCAGAAGTCCTGCCAGCGTGCTTCGATGTCGGCGGCCAGTGCCGCCGTGTAGCGATAAGGGGCCGCGGTCTCGGCGGCGGTGGTCGTCTCGCTCATCGTCCTCAAAGCTCCATCGGTCGTCTCTGCCCAGCGCTCCTGAAACGAAAAAACCCCTCGCACAGGAGGGGGAGCCGCGCCGATACCGGCCCGCAGAAGGGGGACCGGTGCTGATTCAGCGCGGCTCGCTAAGCAGAAGGCGTACGGCACGCATAGCGCACAGGGTACCGCACCCACCGAACCCCCCGCCTGGAGACTGCCTACAGCCCAAGACGAGAGGGCCCCCGAAGACCACGAAAGGGCCCGACCCCGAAGACCACGAGAGGGGCCCACCCTTCAAAAGGGGGTGTGGGTGGCGAAGCCCCCACAACGCGCGGCGAAGCCGCGCAAAAACAAAGGAAGCGAGGCGGCCAACCCGCCAACGGCGGTCCGGCACACCTCGCCCATCGCTTCCGTGGAGCTAAGGAGAATCGAACTCCTGACCTCTTGCATGCCATGCAAGCGCTCTACCAACTGAGCTATAGCCCCAGATCTCTGGTCCGCCGGGGGCTTCCCCGCGGCGGCTTCGCCAGCTTACACGGGGTGCACCGCGTTGTGCCAAATCGCTTTCCGATATGCCCCGACCCGGGCCGAACCGTGGACCAGCAGCTCAGCCCCGGCGGTCCCGAACGCCGGCCGCTCGGTACTGTCGGCCCGTGAGCACGTTGGACCAGGCGGCCGAGAGCAGATGGTCATCGGCGATCAGGGGGTACCTGGGGCTCAGGGAATATCTGCTGCGGCGGCCAGTCACACTGGCGACAGCCCTGTCCATGGTCTCCTTCGCCGCCTTCTGGGCCGCCCAGCGCACGGCGAACGTCTCGATGATCGACCTGATGGTCTACCGGGCCGAGGGCTGGACCGTGCGCAACGGTTACGACCTGTACTCGATGCGCGCCACCTACGCCGACCTGCCCGCCACCTACCCGCCCTTCGCCGCGCTGCTGTTCCTCCCGCTGACGCTGCTGGACGTGGCGGACATGCGCGGGGTGGCGACGTTCGCCAATCTCGGACTGCTGGTGGTGCTCGTCCACCTTTCCCTGCGACTGCTGGACCGCCCGCTGCACATCCCGCGGGGAGCTGCGGCCCTGGGGATCGCCTCTGTCGTGGTGTGGTGCGAACCGGTGTGGACGACGCTGCGCTACGGGCAGATCAATCTGCTGCTGGCCGCTCTGGTGCTCTGGGACCTCACCCGCCGCTCGGGGCACCGCTGGGCGGGTATCGGTATCGGCATCGCTGCTGGGATCAAGCTGACGCCTGCGCTGTTCGCCGTTTTTCTCGCACTGTACGGACTGATCCATGGCTGGCGGCGGCTGCGGCACACAGGGCGCACAGCGGAGCTGTGGAACCCATGGCTGCGGCAGGCGGCTGTCGCGACAGTGACGTTTTTGGGCACCGCACTGCTGTCCGCGCTGGTGCTGCCGCACGACTCCTGGCGCTTCTGGGGCGGTGCCATCTTCCAGTCGGACCGGGTGGGGCGGACGGAGATAACCGACAACCAGTCGCTGAGCGGCGTGGCAGCGCGACTGTTGCACACCGGCGACCCGGGCGGGCTGTGGGTGGGGCTCGCCCTGGCGGCCGCCGTCCTCGGCCTGGGCGCGGCCGTGGCGGCGACCCTGGCGGGGCAGCGCGGGCTGCCGCACGGGACGGCCTGGGCCACCGTCGCCTGTGCGGTGACCACCCTGCTGGTCAGCCCGATCTCCTGGTCGCACCACTGGGTGTGGTGCCTGCCGCTGATGCTGCTGCTCGGCGTGGAAGCGCAGCGCCGCGGCAGTCGCCGCTGGCTGGCCGGAACGCTGCTGACGGGCCTGGTCTTCTGCTCGTACGCACTGTGGTGGGTCCCCCGCAACCCGGGCTCCTCCCACCCGCCCGAACTCCACCAGAACGGTGCCGAGATGCTGCTGTCGGCCTGTTATCCGCTCCTGGGGTCGGCGTTTTTGGCCGTCACAGCCGTGGTGGCGCTACGGGCACTGCGCGGACAGTGTGGCGAGGACGGGGCTGCGGGAGCGGCCCCCCGTGGGGCGAGGGGTACGGAGCCGGTGACGGGCGCCGGGTGAGGGCTCAGGCCGTCGCGAAGGAGTAGAAACGCTTCAGCGTGCAGTGGGCCTCCAGCAGGCGGCCGTAGATCGGTTCGCCGTCCAGCTCACGGTAGGTCTCGATCGGGTCGCCCTTTATGATCAGCGCCCGCGCGCAGTCCTCGCACCAGTACTGGTAGTCACTGTTGACCGGCTCCATGTCACGGACGATCGGGGTGCCGCTGCCGCACCAGTCGCACTTCCTGCTGTGGGCGCCCATCCCTCACTCAGCTCCAGATGTGGCCGCAAGCCGTGCACACGTAGGACACTCCTCCATTGTCGCCGAGCACTTGAGCGACATTTGCCGAACCACAGGACGGGCACTGAAGGTTGCACGGAGCGCCCCGGGGAAGCTCCGCGCGGGGCGGGGACCACGTAGGCGCGGGTCCGGTGCCGTCCTCGTCGAGGACCGTCGCCGACATCGCACTCGTCCCTCCCCTTCCCCCTCGGCTCCCCCTTCCAGCCGTCACGATTCTGCCACGTTCCGGCGTCCGGCCTAAGAGCCGGTCAGCGATCCCCTGGCAATCCCCTTACCCGGTGCACGAGCCCGTTCAACGGTTCTGCCACCGCGCCGACGAGCGTTCCGGCCATCAGTGCCGCGTATGTAGTGGTGAGCGCGTGCGCCGAGTTGGCGGCGGACGGCGCCCTGCCCTCCACCTGTTCCAGGAAGACGGCCCCGAACAGTGCCACTCCGCTCAGCAGCCCGAGCTGGGCGGTCGTCACCAACAGGCCGCTGGCGTCGGCGGCTTCGCTCTGCCGCACGCTCGCCAGGGTGCGCGACAGTACGGGGTTGTAAGCGAGGGACATCCCGATTCCGGCTATGGCCAGGCAGACATAGAGCCACCCACCGCCGTCGCCGCCGTCCGAGAGCAGCGCAGCCAGCCACCCGAACGAGGCCGCGGCGAGCAGGAACCCGGCAGCCGACAGGCGCGGATGCCAAGACTGCGGGAGCCGCCGCCAGTTCGTACCGACCAACGCGAACAGCACCGCAGTCGGCACCATCGCCATACCGGCCAGCAGTGCACTCTCGCCCAGCCCGCTCTGCAGATGCAGCATCAGCACCAGTACAAAACCGGCGTTGACCGCCATCATGCAGAAGATGCGTACAACAGCCAGCGGTACGCCCGGCGCCCGCAGCACCAAGGGCGAGATCAGCGGCCTGCCACCCCGCCGGGACAGCCGTATCTCGTAGCGGGCGAAAACCGGGACCACAGCGGCGCACAGCGCCAGACAGACCCATCCCCACAGCGGCCAGCCCTGCTCCCGTCCGAGCACCACAGGGACGGTGAACAGCAGCAGCAGCGCGCCGAGCAGGGCCAGCCCCGGCAGATCCAGGGCGCGCCGCTCCTCGGTACCGCCCCTGGCCTCCCCGCGTACGCCCATCAGCCAGGGCGCGAGGGCAAGCAGGGCGACGCCCACCGGAACATTGATCAGGAAGACCGGGCGCCAGCCCCAGCCGAACAGGTCGGCGCTCACCAGCACCCCGCCGAGCAGCTGTCCCGCCGCCGCACCGACGCCGAGCACCGCCGCGTAGGCACCCAGAGCGCGGGTGCGGGCGAGCCCGGTGAAGGTGCGCTGGATCAGGCTGAGCACCTGCGGCAGCATCGCCGCGCCGCCCGCGCCCTGCACCAGCCGGAAGCCGATCAGCAGGCCGGTGCCCGTCGCCAGCCCGCAGGCCAGCGAGGCGGCGGTGAAGAGAGCGAGGCCGCCCAGGAACACCCGGCGGTGGCCCAGCAGCGCGCCCAGCCTGGCCCCGGTGATCAGCAGTACCGCGTAGGCGATGGTGTAGCCGGCGATCACCAGCTGGAGCCCCGCACCCGAGGCGTTCAGATCCGCGCGCAGGTCAGGGGCTGCGACATTGACGATGAAGGTGTCCACCAGAGCCATGAACTGGCCGGTGAGCACGATGGCCAGCAGCCACCCGGGGCGGGGGCCGCGGCGCACGATGCCGGGGCCGCTGTCAGTGGCGTGCTCTTTACTGGGAATGCGACTGCCCGGGACCCGGCGCTCGGAGACGGCACGCGCTGCCGTCGTGGGCGTCCGCGCGGCGGGATGCCGGGCAGCGGAGGATGAAGGAACGGAGGTCATGCGCAGAGCCTGGCCGGGTCGGGCCGAAGATCCCGAGAGCCCGGCGATGCTGGTACTGACAGCACCTGGCAGCGGTTGTGCGCTGCCCCGACGATGGGGGATGTGACAGTCATCGCCGAGACGGAAACGGAGCCGCGTGCGGCGCGCAGCGCCGCCGGAACGCCGCGTACGGCAGCCCGGCGCCGCCGGTCCGAGCTGGCCGCCTTCCTGCGCAGCCGGCGCGCCCGGGTCACACCGGCCGATGTCGGGATGCCCGCGGGCCCCCGCCGCCGCACCCCGGGGCTGCGCCGCGAGGAGGTCGCCCAGCTCTCCGGTGTGGGGGTGACGTGGTACACGTGGCTGGAGCAGGGCCGTCCGATCAACGCGAGCGCGCAGGTGCTGGACGCGGTGGCCCGCACGCTGCGTCTCGACGAGGCCGAGCGCGAGCATCTGTACCACCTGGCGGAGGTGCCGCATCCGCCGTCCCCTGAGCGCATAGCCGAAGCCGTGGAACCCGAGGTCCACCGCATTCTGGGGGCGATGGATCCGATGCCCGCCGTGGTCTACAACGGCCGGTACGACGTGCTGGCCGCCAACGGCAGCTACCGGAACCTCTTCCCGGTCCTCGATCTGGTGGGCCAGCCCGAACGCAACGTGCTGTGGCAGCAGTTCGTGGCCATGCCGCCGTGCTGCTGCCCGATACTCAACCGGGAGGCGGAGCTGTCGGTGATGGTGGCGACGCTGCGCGGTACGTACGGCCGGCACGTCGGCGAGCCTCCCTGGGAGCAGTTCATCAGCCGCATGTGCGAGGCGAGCGAGGAGTTCGCACAGCTGTGGCGCAGCGGGGATGTGGCACCGCCCGGAGCACGGATCAAGCTGGTGCAGCACGCCTCGGTCGGTCAGCTGCGGCTCAGCTCGACCTCGCTGCAGATCAGCGGCGCGGCCGAGACGCGGATCGTCGCCTATGTGCCGCACGACGACGAGACGGAGGAACTGCTGGCGCGGCTGCGGACGGTCGAGGACCCCATGATCGGCTGCCCGGAGCACGCCGAGCCGCTGTCCCGGATACATGAGCGGCTGCTGCGCGCCGGCCGCCGGAAGGCGCAGGAGCGGGAGCCCCACCCGGAGTGAACGGCGGCCGAAGTCGCATCCTGCTGGCAGCAGCCGCAGTCGCAGTCGCCGCCGCACGAAAAATCCCGCCCTCCGGAGTGGAGGACGGGATCAGAGAGGTCCGCGTGGAGCTAAGGAGAATCGAACTCCTGACCTCTTGCATGCCATGCAAGCGCTCTACCAACTGAGCTATAGCCCCGAGGACCGGCGCCGGAGCGCCGCGAACGAGATGCAGCTTAGCGGGTGGCCAGGCCGAATGAGAAATCCGGCCTCCCGAGCGTCCTCAGTCGTCGTCGCCGAGCACCGGCTCCGGCAGGCTGCCCGCGTTGTGTTCCAGCAGCCGCCAGCCGCGCACCGTCTCGCCCAGCACGGACCAGCTGCAGTTGGACAGCCCGCCCAGCGCCTCCCAGGTGTGCGGCGGAAGCCCGATGAGCCGGCCGATGGTGGTGCGGATGGTGCCGCCGTGGCTGACCACCACCAGCGTGCCGCCGTCCGGCAGCTTGTCGGCGCCGCGCTCCACCACGGGCGCCGCGCGGTCCGCGACCTCGGTCTCCAGCTCACCGCCGCCGCGGCGCACCGGCTCGCCCCGCTTCCAGGCGGCGTACTGCTCGCCGTAGCGCGCGACGATCTCCTCGTGCGTGAGCCCCTGCCAGTCGCCCGCGTACGTCTCCCGCAGGCCGTCGTCGTGCGTGACGTCGAGCCCGGTCAGCGAGGACAGCTCGGCGGCCGTCACGGCGGCGCGCTTGAGGTCCGAGGCGAGGATCGCGTCCGGACGCAGGCCCGCCAGCAGCCGCGCAGCGCGCCGCGCCTGGTCGAGACCGGCCTCGGTGAGCGGGATGTCCGTCGAGCCCTGGAAGCGCCGCTCCAGGTTCCACGCGGTCTGGCCGTGCCGCCACAGTACGATCTTGCGGTTGCGTACCGCCCCCGTGCCGTTCAGCGCAGCTCTCCGTCCAGTTCGTCCACCTGCTGATCGCCTGCCGCCATCGCGTTCGCGTGCTCGGCCGCCTTGCCGTGGGTCGCCTTGGCGTCTTCGGGCAGCTCCAGCTGCGGGCAGTCCTTCCACAGCCGCTCCAGAGCGTAGAAGACGCGCTCCTCGCTGTGCTGGACATGGACGACGATGTCGACGTAGTCGAGGAGCACCCAGCGGCCGTCACGCTCGCCCTCGCGGCGGGCCGGCTTGGCGCCCAGCTCCTTGTTCAGCCGCTCCTCGATCTCGTCCACGATGCCCTTGACCTGCCGGTCGTTGGGCGCGGAGGCGAGCAGGAAGGCGTCGGTGATGGCGAGCACGTCGCTGACGTCGTAGGCGACGATGTCGTGCGCGAGCTTGTCGGCCGCGGCCTGGGCGGCGGTGTTGAGCAGCTCGAGGGAACGGTCGGTGGCGGTCACAGGCAAGGCTTTCGGGTCGGAAACATCTCGTGTTCCAGGGTCTCACGGCCGCGCGAGGGGTTTTCAGCCCTTGCCGCGCGGCCGTCTCACGTCGGGCCGGTTTGCGGTCGGCCCGGCACCGCTCAGCCCCGGTAGTCGGCGCCCAGCAGGACCGTGACGTCCGCGTTTGCCGCGCCCTCGGCCCTGCGGACCGCGCTGCCTGGCAGGCCCAGCGTCTTGGCGATCTCCGTCGCCTTGGCCTTCTGCGCGGCCTCGGCGTAGGCGACCAGCGACCTGGTGCGGGTGGTGGCCGTGCCGCCCTTGACGACGGTGTAGCCGCCGTTGACCAGCGCGGCGGAGGCGGCGTTGTCCAGGCCGCGCTTGCCGGAGGCGTTCTTCAGGCTCACCCGGGGCGCCGCGTCGGGGTCGGAGTTCTTGACGCTGCCGCCGAGCACCTTCCTGACGACCTGGTCGCTGACCTGCGGACTGAGCGTGCCGTCGGCCCTCACGGGCAGGGTGCGGGTGCGGTAGTCGCCCTGTTTGGCGTGGTCCGCCAGCTTGGCGAGCGAGGCGCCCAGCTGGGACTCGGACAGCGAGGGGTCGGGGATCTGGCCGAGGGATTCGACGGTCTTGGTGGCAGCTCCCGCGTCGCTGGAGAGCTTTTTGAGCACCGCCTGCATGACCTGCCCGAACCGGGCGAGCTGCTTGGTCTGGAGCTCGCCCTGGCCACGGTAGGTGGCGTAGGCAACCGCTGCCCGTCCGTCCAGATCCTGGTTGCTGCCCTGCTCGACCTGCGGATCGTCGCCTTTTTTGGCGCCGGGCACGGTGGTGTCCGTGGTCACCGCGATGCCGCCGACGAGCTCGACCAGGTTCTCCAGGTACGGGGTGTCCAGCCGCCAGGTGCCCTTGATGCCGGAGCCGAGCAGGGTGTTCAGGGAGTCGCGGGTGGGTCCGGCGCCCTGGTCCTCGACCGACTTGCCGAGAGTGGTCGTCCTGCCGTCCTCCGTGGAGACGGCCAGCGAGTTCGGCAGCAGCACGGTGGAGCCCTCGCCCGCGCCCTCGTTGTCCACCAGCAGCGCGGTCGAGCTGATGCCGCCCCGCTCGCGCAGATGCACCACGATGACGTCCCGGTGCGCGCCGGCCGCGGCGCCGCCCTTGCCCTGGTCGTCCCCGGTGCCCGGCAGCATGCCCGCGTACCAGAGGTAGCCCACGCCGCCCGCCAGCAGCAGCGCGAGGACGACGACGAGGGCGACGACGCGGTTGCGGCCCTTCCGCTTGGCCTCCTCACGGCGCTCGGTGCGGCTCTCGGTGAACTTGAGCCAGTCGATGACGTCCTCGGAGTCGTCGGCGCTCTCCTCGACGAACGAGAACTGCTCGGTGTGGTAGCCGTCCTCGGTGCCGGAGGACGGCTTCGCCGGGCCGGAGGTGGCGCCGGGAGCGGTGCCCGGAGCGGTGCCGGGAGCGGCTTGCCCCGACCCGGCCTCGGCCGCCGGCTGCCCGTACTGCTGCGCCTCGGTTCCGTACTGCTGCTGCGCCGCAGACTCGTGCTGTTGCGCCGGAGACTCGTACTGCTGCGCCGGAGGCTCGTACTGCCGGCCGTACTGCTCCTGCTGCGGCGGCTGTCCCTGTGCGGGCATCCAGTCGGTCTGCTGCTGCGGCTGCGCGTACGTGTCGTAGCTGTCGTAGTAGCCGCCGCCCTGCTGCGTTCCCGGCTGCGTTCCGTAGCCTGCGTTGGGGTCGTACGGCGCGTACGCGTCCTGTCCGGCCGCTCCGGCGTACGGACCGGGACTCTGCTGCTGCGCTTCCTGCGGGCGGTATACGGGCCTGCCGTACTCGTCGTAGCCGATGATCTCGGGCTGCGGGCTGTACGGGTCGTATCCGTAGCCGTCGCTCACGCTCGCGAGTCCCCCTCCATGCGGCCCTCGTCCTGCCGGTACAGCGCGCGCTTGTTGATGTACCGCACGACGCCGTCAGGGACCAGGTACCAGACCGGATCGCCGCGTTCCACCCGGGCGCGGCAGTCCGTGGAGGAGATGGCCAGCGCGGGCACCTCCACCAGGGAGACGCCGCCCTGCGGCAGCCCCGGGTCGGCCAGCGCGTGCCCCGGGCGGGTGACGCCGATGAAGTGGGCCAGCGAGAAGAGCTCTTCGGTGTTGCGCCAGCTCAGGATCTGCGACAGCGCGTCGGCGCCGGTGATGAAGAACAGATCCGTCTCGGGGTTGGCCTCGGCGAGCTCGCGCAGCGTATCGATCGTGTACGTCTTGCCGCCGCGGTCGATGTCGATCCGGCTGACCGAGAACTGCGGATTCGACGCCGTCGCGATCACCGTCATCAGATAGCGGTCCTCGGCCGGCGAGACCTGCCGGTGGCTCTTCTGCCACGGCTGCCCAGCCGGTACGAACACCACCTCGTCGAGGTGGAAGCGCGCCGCCACCTCGCTCGCGGCCACCAGATGGCCATGGTGGATGGGGTCGAAGGTCCCACCCATCACGCCGAGCCGCCGCTTACCGGTCCCGGGCACTATGTCCTCTCCCATGCGGGACGACTTTACGCTCAGCGATCCCGTCCGGGGTCAGCGATCCCGGTTGAAGCGGGTGGTGATCCACAGCAGCAGGAACAGCGCGAGCAGCGCGCCACCGCCGGTCAGATAGGGGCTCAGGCTCTCGTGCGAACCGCCCTCACCGTGCTCGCCCCCCGAGGCGAGGGTCAGCAGGGCGTCGTGTGCGGTGCTGGGCAGAGTCATCGTCGCGGAACCTATCCCGTGCGGCCTGGACAGTTGGCTGCGCCGCCCCGTGCCGCACACCGGTGGGCACACCGGTGCGGGCGCGGAACTGCGCAGCCACATCGTAAGCGGGGACCCTCCGCGGCCTCACCCCGACTCATCCGGAGGGCCGGGACGCAACGGGAAGGGCCCGCTCCGCGTCCCACCCTCTAGTGTGGACAGCCCAGTCGAGGAGGGGGAGACACCATGACAGACGGCACAGGCGGCACCGAGCGCCTGCCGGGCCGCGAAAGGCGGCGCTTTGAGGGGATCTCGTCGCGCGCGTACGAGCACCCGACCGACCGCTCGGCCCTGGTCGCGCTGCGCAAGCTGAGCGGCTTCGACACCGCGGTCAAGGCACTGAGCGGTCTGCTGCCGGAGCGCAGCATGCGGCTGCTGTTCCTCTCCGACTCGGTACGGGTCAGCGACCAGCAGTTCGCCCACCTCAACGCGATGCTGCGGGACGCCTGTTACATCCTGGATCTGGAGAAGATCCCGCCGATGTACGTCACCCAGGACCCGAAGCCCAACGCGATGTGCGTGGGCATGGACGAGCCGATCATCGTCCTGACCACCGGCCTGGTCGAGCTGCTGGACGAGGAGGAGATGCGCGCCGTGGTCGGCCACGAGGTCGGGCACGCCCTCTCCGGCCACGCGGTCTACCGGACGATACTTCTCTTCCTGTCCAACCTGGCGTTCAAGGTGGCCTGGATCCCGCTGGGCAACGTCGCGGTCATGGCGCTGGTGACGGCGCTGCGCGAGTGGTTCCGCAAGTCGGAGCTGTCGGCCGACCGCGCCGGACTGCTGGTGGGCCAGGACCTGCAGGCGTCGATGCGCGGGCTGATGAAGCTGGCAGGCGGCAACCACCTGCACGAGATGAACGTCGACGCCTTCCTGGCACAGGCCGAGGAGTACGAAGCGGGCGGCGATCTGCGCGACTCCGTACTGAAGATCATGAACGTGCTGCCGCGCTCCCACCCGTTCACCACCGTGCGCGCCGCGGAGCTGAAGAAGTGGGAGGCCAGCCGCGACTACCAGCGGATCATGGACGGCCACTACCCGAAGCGCGCGGACGACAAGGACACCTCGGTACGGGAGTCGTTCAAGGAGTCGGCGAACCACTACTCCGAGTCGGTGCGCAACAGCAAGGACCCGCTGATGGGCTTCGTCCGCGACCTGGCGGGCGGCGTCGGCGATGTCGGCGGCAGGCTGCGGGACACCTTCACCGGCCGCGGCGCCTCCGGCGGCCAGGACGGCACCAACGGGCGCGCTAACGGCTCGGACGGGAAGGATGGTCCGGGCTCGGCTGAGCGCTAGACGCCAGCAGCCCGCACATCGAGGCGGTGGACCGGCCCCGCGCGAAGGGGTCGGTCCCCGCCTTTCCCGCGTCCTTGGCCCGCTCGCCGGCCAGCAGCGGGCTGAGCGCGTCCGAGGGGTCCTCGCCGCAGTTCATCGGCCCGGCGCGCACGGCGACCTGACGCACGTTGACCTCGCGGTCGCGCAGGTCCTGGCGCTCGAAGCGGAAGTGCACCTGACGGCGTACGGAGAACAGCGAGGCGGTCCTGCCGGCGCCCGGGCCCTTGCCGGGGTTCTTTCCCGCGCCCTTGCCCGGGTTCTTTCCCGGGCCCTTGCCCCGGCCGGCCGGGCGTACGGCGTAGACGAAGACGTGGTCGGCGGTGACCTCCAGGCCGTCGCCGACCTCCTGCACCGCGAGGGTGCCGTCCACCCGTACCTTCGGGCTGGCCAGCTCCACCTTGCTGCGGTCGAGGCGCACCATCCAGGCCGTGGCGGCGTGCCGTCCGTCGTTGCGGGGGTTCTCCACGCTCTGGTCGAACTGGCGCTGCTGGCGCGGGTCGAGCAGCACGCGGACCGGCCGCACGGCGCCGCCGGTGAGTACGTCCGGGTCGAGCGAGCTCTCCACGACGTAGTCCTTGGCCGCGGTGAGGGCGGCCAGCACCTGACTTTCGGAGAAGCGGCCGCTGCTCCGAACGGGTGGCAGCGCCACTCCATCGGCCCCCGTCGCGAACCGCGCCGCGGGGCTGTTCGCGAACAGATCCGCGGGGTTGCTGCCGGGGACCGGCCCGGTGGGAGCCAGCGGCAGCACTTCGCTGTGCAGCGGCTCGGCGCCGGTCCGCGCAGGGGACCGGTACGGGTTCCGTATGCCCATGTAGATGGCGGTGCCGAAGGCGAGGGCGATCAGCAGGACCAGGATCAGCCCCTGCCGGGAGAGGCCCAGGCCCACCCTGGGGCCCCGGCGCTCGGCCTCGGGGCGGGGGCGTACCGCGGCGTGCTCCTCGTCCTGGAGGCGTTCCTGCGCAGAGAACTCCTGGAGCCGGGCAGCCTTGATGAACGACTCGTCGAACACCAGCGACCGGTATTCGTCGTCGCCGCCGTTGGGACCGCCTTCGGGCGTCCCGTCAGGAGGATCCACTCGCCCGCCCATAGGAACAGGGTAGGACCGACCGGGCTGACGCGAACGGCGCGGCCCCGGCCAACTTGCGAGAAACCGCAGGTCCTGTTCCGCCGCTCGACCCGGCCTCGGGCTCAGCCGCCTGGCGGCTCCGCGGAGACGGTCGGCAGGGCGCCGGGACCGCTGGGGTCCACGCCCGTGGTGGCGGGCGGCGGCGAGGGGTTCTGCCGCTGGCCCGAGGTGCCCCGGTAGACCGCCGAGAAGGCGAGCGCCACCATGCCGATCCCCATCACCACGGCCAGCACCCAGGCGATGGGCCGCTGCCAGGCACGGTGGCCGCGGTACGGGCGCCGGCCCGCGCCGTACGGTGCGTAGCGGCCGCGGGTGTGCAGATATCCGAAGTCGGCGCCGTGCTCATAGGCCGGGTCCAGTTCCGGGGGGCAGCCCTCCGAGGCGTCGTACTCCGTGCGGTAGTCGGAGCGGTCGAAGCGGCCCTCGTCGTCGTCCGGATCGTCGTCGAAGGGGTCGTAGGTGTCGTCGTCGGCGAACTCGTCGTGCGGGAACTCGCCCTCGCCGCGCGGATGGCCGTAGCCGTCCTCCGCGGCCCGCAGGTTCTCGTTCTCCAAGTGCTCGGCGTGCGACTGGGCGGAGGCGAGTATCCGTTCGGCCGCGCTCGGCTCGTGGACCTCGGCCGCGCGTACGAAGTCCTCGTCGAATACCACGGAAGCGAACTCGTCGTCCGCCGCTCCGTGGTCGCGGTACTCGGGATCCTCGCCGTCCGGGAACGGCCTGCCCCCCACGTCGTCCGGCACGCGATCCAGCGTAGACCTACCTGGTCAATTTGGGCAGGGCCGAAGGGAGCCGGACGGAAAATCGGTGCGGGCCGCTCCTGTTCACTCGCGGATGTGACCGTCCCCGGTGACCACGTACTTCGTGGAGGTGAGCTCCGGCAGGCCCATGGGGCCGCGTGCGTGCAGCTTCTGCGTGGAGATCCCGATCTCGGCGCCGAAGCCGAACTGGGCGCCGTCCGTGAACCGGGTGGAGGCGTTCACCATGACGGCCGCCGAGTCCACCAGCGCCGTGAAGCGGCGGGCCGCTGCGGCGTCGGCGGTGATGATCGCCTCGGTGTGCCCGGAGGACCAGGCGCGGATGTGCTCGACGGCGGCGTCCAGCGAGGGCACCACGGCCGCCGCGATGTCGTACGACAGATACTCGCTCGCCCAGTCCTCGTCGGTGGCCGGCAGCACGGTCCTGCCTGAGGTGCCGGCCACCGTCTGCCAGGCGCTGTCGCCGTGCACGGTGACGCCCGCCTCGGCGAGCGCCTCGAGGGCGCGCGGCAGGAAGGTGTCGGCGATTCCCGCGTGCACCAGCACGGTCTCGGCGGCATTGCAGACGCTGGGGCGCTGGGCCTTGGAGTTGACGAGAATCGCGAGCGCGGTGTCGATGTCGGCGCGCTCGTCCACGTAGACATGGCAGTTGCCGGTGCCCGTCTCGATGACGGGCACGGTGGACTGCTCCACCACCGTCTTGATCAGCGAGGCACCGCCGCGCGGGATGAGGACGTCCACCAGGCCCCGGGCGCGCATCAGCTCGGTGACACTCTCCCGGCTCTCCCCTGGCACCAACTGCACGACGTCGGCGGGCAGTCCGGCCTTGACGACCGCGTCCCGCAGTACGGCCACCAGCGCGGTGTTGGAGGCGTGCGCGGAGGACGAGCCGCGCAGCAGCACGGCGTTGCCGGACTTGAGGCAGAGCGCGGCCGCGTCGACGGTGACGTTGGGGCGGGCCTCGTAGATGATCCCGACGACGCCCAGCGGGACCCGCACCTGGCGCAGTTCGAGACCGTTGGGCAGCGTCGAGCCGCGCTGCACCTCGCCCACCGGGTCGGGCAGCGCGATCACGTCGCGGACGTCGGAGGCGATCGCCGCGACCCGCTCGGGGGTGAGCGTGAGCCGGTCGACGACGGACTCCGCCGTGCCGGCGGCGCGCGCCTTGGCGACGTCGCCGGCGTTGGCGGCGACGATCTCGTCCGCCCTGGCCGTGAGCGCCTCGGCGATGGCCAGCAGCGCGGCGTCACGGGTGGTGCGGGGGGCGGGGGCGAGGTCGGCTGCCGCTGTCCGCGCGCGGCGGGCCGCCTGGCGGACGGGGGTGTCCGGGGTCTCGGATGCGCTCATGGCGCGCATGGTAGCCGGGGCAGGCGTCACGCTGCTTCGCCGTCTCAGGGGCGGCGCCTCCGACGGGCCGCGCGGAACGGGACGCTCAGAACGGGTGCACCCCCACCGGGCTCGCGGGCGGTGGACCGTAACCCTCGGCGACGCGCTGGTGATACGTCTCGCGGCCGATCACCTCGAGACCCACGATCTCCCACGGCGGCAGCTTGGCCGAGGACCGGTGCTCGCCCCACAGCCGCAGCGCCACGGCAGCGGCGTCGTGCAGGTCGCGGGCCTCCTCCCAGTAGCGGATCTCCGCGTGATCGTTGGCGTAGCGGCTGGTCAGCAGGAACGGATGGTCGTGGGCGAGCTGTTCGAGGGCCCGCCGTACGTCGGCCAGCGGCGCCTCCTGCCCCGCGACGCTGAGTGTGATGTGCCAGAGCCGGGAGCCGACTCGTGTCTCGGGCTGGGGAGAAGACGCCATGTCGACGCTGGCCAGTCGTCTCACCGGTGGCCTCCTGAAATGGTGCTGGGTGCTGCTGGAATGGTGCTGGGTGCTGCGCTGGTTCGGGTGTGCTGCTGCTACTGCTGCTGCGCTGGTGTACTGCTGTGCCGGTTTGGACGGTTGTGGCTGTAGGTGCTGACTCCGGGACGGAGCGTGCACATGCGATTGCACGTGCCGCTTGCACGGCCCGCGTCAAAGTTGACCAGTCCGAGGGCGCGCGCGGGGCCGTTTTGCGGAAGGTGTCCGTGGAAAGGCTGGACTTTTTCCCGGACCGCAACCGTCCGCACGAATCAGAAGCACGGCGGACAGCACGGAGACAGCACCCGGTCAACGGTGCAGGAGACAGCGGCCAACGGCGCAGCAGACCGCCGCCAACGGCGCAGCAGTCAGCGACAAGCAGCGCAGCAGACCTCCGCCAGCCGCACAGCAGTCAGCGCCGGGCCGCCCGCCCCGCAGACGAGCAACGCGGTCAGGGCCGCAGCAATACGAGATCGTCGCGGTGGACGACCTCGCGCTCGTAGGCCGGGCCCAGCTCCCTGGCCAGCTCGTGCGTGGTGCGGCCGAGCAGCCGGGGCAGCTCCTTGGCGTCGAAGTTCACCAGTCCGCGCGCCACGGCCCGGCCCCCGGTGTCCCGCAGCTCGACCGGATCGCCCGCGGAGAAGTCGCCCTCCACTCCGGCGATACCGGCCGGCAGCAGCGAGGTCCTGCGGTCCACGACGGCCCGCACGGCGCCGTCGTCCAGCGTGAGCGCCCCGGCGGGCGTCGAGGCGTGCGCGAGCCACAGCAGGCGCCCCGCGGCGCGCCTCCCGGTCGGATGGAAGTACGTGCCCGTCTCCCGGCCCGCCAGCGCGTCGGCGGCGTGCACGGCCGAGGTCAGCACCACGGGGACACCGGCGCCCGCGGCGATGCCTGCCGCTTCGACCTTGGTGACCATGCCGCCGGTGCCGACGCCCGCGCTGCCCGCGCTGCCGATGTCGATGCCCTCCAGGTCGGCGGGGCCGCGCACCTGGGCGATGCGGCGGGTGCCGGGGGTGGCGGGGTTGCCGTTGTAGAGGCCGTCCACATCGGAGAGGAGGACCAGCAGATCGGCGCGGACGAGATGGGCGACCAGCGCGGCGAGCCGGTCGTTGTCGCCGAACCTGATCTCGTCGGTGGCCACCGTGTCGTTCTCGTTGACGATCGGCACGGCGCCCATGGCCAGCAGCTGGTCCAGGGTGCGGTAGGCGTTCCGGTAGTGCGCGCGGCGGCTGGTGTCGTCCGAGGTCAGCAGCACCTGGCCGACGCGGCGGCCGTAGCGGGCGAAGGAGGCCGTGTAGCGGGCCACCAGCAGCCCCTGGCCGACGCTCGCGGCGGCCTGCTGGCGGGCCAGGTCGCGGGGGCGCTTGGCCAGCCCAAGCGGCGCCAGCCCGGCGGCGATGGCGCCGGAGGAGACCAGCACTATCTCCCGGCCGGCCGGCCCGCCCGGCTCACCTTCGGGGTGCTGGGGGCCGGTGCCGCTGCCGGTTCCGCTGCCGATGTGCTTGGCGAGTACGTCGACGAGGGCGTCCACCCGGTCGGCGTCCAGTCCGCCCGCCGCCGTGGTCAGCGAGGAGGAGCCGACCTTCACTACGACGCGGCGCGCCTCCCGTACGGCCCTGCGAGCCGCTCGCTCACTCTCCGTGGCGCTCCCGGAGCCCTCGTGGGCGTCCCCCGTGACGCCCGCCACGCGCCCTGTTCCGCTGTCCCCTGTCACGCCCGTCCGTACCCCTCGCGCCTGTGCCGCCGCGGCGGGCGGTGGGCGCGGCTGTGCGCCCGTGGTCCGTGGCCCGCCGTGTTCTCCGGTTTTCCTGCTCTGCTGCTGCTTCTGCTGCTTCTTCTCCTGCTTCGCAATCTACGTCAGCGCTGCTTCGGGCCGCTCATCCGTTTCGCGCAATGGACGCGTGAGGATGGTTACCTTTGACCAGGTAAGGCCGCATCCGGGACCGACGAAGATTGTCACTTGACCCACGGGCGTCATACGGTCAGTGGTCGACCCTGGCCACCGCCACCGGCCAACCCCTGAAGCCAGTTCCCGTCGACCCTCGATCTCCATTCCAGGAGCCCAGCCCGTGCCCTCTGCCGGACTCTCCACACGACGTGCCGTGCAGCTCGCGGCCCTGCTCGCGCTCGCGGTGTTCTACACCGTGCAGCTGGCGGGTGCGCTGCTGCCGAACGTGCCCGTCTTCGTCGCCGCCTCGCTGGCGGGACTCGCCCTCGACCTGTACCTGACGCACAAGCAGCCAGGGCTGCTGGCGCTGCTCGGCAAGGTCCGTTTCGATGTCACCACGCGCCAGCTGCTGCGCGACATGCTGGTGGTCATCGGTCTGGTGCGCATCCCCGAGGTCCCGCCGGACATCGAGCGCCCGCTCACCCTGCTGCTGCTCGCCGCGTACGCCGCGCACTTCCTGTGCCAGGCGGTGGCCCAGCTGGTGCGCCGCACCCGCACCCTGCCGGTCGTCACCCGCAACATCGACACCTCGGCGCTGAACCTCACCAACGCGCCCTCCCGGCTACTGGCCCGCCAGCCCAGCCGCAGGCTGCTGCGTTTCTCGATCCCCGGCACCGTGGGGCTGATGCTCAGTGCGAGCCTGTCGGTGCAGGAGTGGGGCCTCATCGGCGTCAGCTGCACCCTGCTGCTGTCCCTGGGCAGCGCCTTCTATCTGGCCACCTGGCTGCTGCCGAAGAACCGTTCCAGGAGCGAGCAGCAGGTGCTGGCGTGGCTGGACCAGTGGCTGGCGCAGTACAAGCCGACCGTCGGCATGTACTTCTCCGGCGGCGCCTCTTCCGCGTACCAGGCGAACATGTGGCTGGGGACCCTCGCCGAGCTGGACGGGCGGCCGTTGATCGTGCTGCGTGAGCGGTTCATGGTGCAGAAGATCGACGCGACCGACATCCCGGTCGTCTGCATCCCCAAGGTCGCCCATCTGATGCGGCTGGAGCACTCCACGCTGAAGGTGCTGCTGCACCCCGCGAACTCCGGCAAGACCTCCCAGGTGCTGCGCATCCCCACCCTCAAGCACGCCTTCATCAACCACGGCGAGTCCGACAAGCTCTCCTCCTGCAACCCCTACGCCAAGGCGTACGACCAGGTGTGGGTCGCCGGCGAGGCGGCCCGCGAGCGCTACCAGCTCGCCGAGGTCGGGGTGGACGACAAGGACGTGGTCGAGGTCGGCCGCCCGCAGCTGAGCCCCATCCAGCACGCCGACGAGCGCACGGCAGCGGCGGACCGCAGCGAGTACACGACGGTGCTGTACGCGCCCACCTGGGAGGGCTGGGACGGCAACCCTGGCAACACCTCGGTACCGCTGGCCGGCGAGAACATCGTCAAGGCGCTGCTGGCTGACCCGAAGGTACGGCTGCTGTACAAGCCGCACCCGATGACCGGCTCGGTCGACCCCCGCGCCGGCGCCGCCGACCAGCGCATCCGTGACCTGATCGCGGAGGCCAACGCGGCCCGCGGCGGTTCCCGGCGCGCCCCTGAGGCGGCCGCCGAACTGGAGCGCCGTACGGCGGCGTTGGACCAGGTCGCCACGGCGGCCTTCCGCCGCAGCGCGGACGAGATGGAGCGGATGAAGATCCAGGGGACCCCGGAGGAGGGCAACGCCGACCGGGTGCGTGCCGCCACCGAGGCGTGGGAGGCGGCCTACTGGGCGTCCTTCCCGGAGTGGGAGCACCAGATCGTCACCGGCCCGCGGCCGGCGATCTTCAGCTGCTTCAACCAGGCCGACCTGCTGATCTCGGACGTCTCCTCCGTCGTCTCGGACTACCTCAGCAGCGAGAAGCCGTACGCGGTCGCCAACACCAGCGGCATGACCGAGGACGAGTTCCGGGCCACCTTCCCGACCGTACGGGCCGGCACGGTGCTCACGCCCGACGCGCAGCAGATTCCCGAACTGCTGGAGTCGGTCCGCCACCCGGAGAAGGACGGCTTGGTGCAGGCCCGCAAGGAGCTCAAGACGCATCTGCTGGGCCCCTCCGACCCGCCCTCGCGCGTCCGCTTCAACGCCGCCGCGCTGGAACTGGCGGCCGAGGCCGAGGCACGCAACGAGCGCGTCGCGCGGCGTACGGCCGAGATCCCCGGACAGCGGGAGATCGAGGAGGCCGCCGAGGAGGCCGAGATGGAGGCACCGGGCACCGCCGACCCGGAGGACGCGGTACCGACATAAAGCGCCGAGCGGTACCAGAACAGGGCGCTGGCCTGCGCTGTCGTGCCGGACCCACTCGTTCGGGCGGCGCACGCGGCTCACACCGGCGCGCAGGAGCGCACAGCGGTGCGGGGCCCCGGGAGGAGTTCACCTCCCGGGGCCCTTCCGTATGTGTGCGTCACATCCGTTGCCAGCCGTCACAGGCGGCGACCGAAAGCCCTGAAAGCCGGGCCAGGCGTCCCTACGCTCACTGACGGCCCGGTACGCACCATGCGCCGGTTCCGCACCATCGGCCAGGAGGGGACGCACGTGACACGTCTGAGAACCGCCGCACCACCGCTCGCCCTGTTCCTGGTGGCAGGGCTCAACCTCGCAGCGCCCTCCCCCGCCACGGCCTACTCGCCCGCAGCCGCTCTCAAGGGCCCCGGCACCGGCCCCGTCTTCAACCAGCCCAACGGCACAGCGGCACAGCAGCGCGCCATCCGCAGCGACCTGCTGGCCCGGATCAAGGCCGCGGCGCCCCGGTCCACGATCAAGGTGGCCCTCTACCACTTCTGGGACGCCGAGATGGCCCGCGCACTGGCCAGTGCCCACACCTCCGCCCAACGCCGCGTCAATGTACGGGTGATGCTGGACGAGTCCAGCGTGAGCTCGATGCCCTCCAGCTCCTCGTACAAGATTCTCCGCAAGGCGCTCGGCACCGACCGGGCGAAACGGTCCTTCGTGGGGCTCTGCCCCGAGCACAAGTCCTGCCTGGGCAACCCGGGTTCGGGCGCCTCCATCGCGCACAACAAGTTCTGGCTCTTCTCCCGCACCGGCGGTTTACGGAACGTCGTAGTGCAGACGTCCTCCAACCTCTCCACCGGCAACTACACCAAGTTCTGGAACGACGCCATGGCCGTCGCCCAGGCGTCCGCCTACGCGGCCTACAGCCGCTACTTCGACAAGGTCGCCCAGGAGGACTGGCGCGGCTGGCGCTACGTCCGTGCCGAGGCGGCGCCGTACGCCGGCTACTTCTTCCCGCGGCCGAAGGGCGGCGACACGGTGGTCGGCATCCTGAACAACGTCACCTGCCGCTGGAAGGACGCACGCGGCAGCCACCGCACCAGCGTCCGGCTGGCCATGTTCAAGCTCACCCGGCAGAGCGTCGCCGACAAACTCGCCGCGCTGCAGCGGAAGGGCTGCGCCGTGGACATCGTCTACGCCGAGTCCGACAGCAAGGACAGCACCGGGTCCCCCGGCACCTGGGAGACGCTGCACGCGCCGGGCGGACCCGCGATGCGGTGTCTGCACTACGACGATGACGGCGACCCGAAGACCGCGCGGGAGGTCATTCACTCCAAGACGCTGATGATCTCGGGGCGGTACGCGGGTGCGCCGGACAAGGTGGTGTGGACCGGCAGCCACAACTACTCCGGCCCCGCGCTCACCAGGAACGACGAAGCGCTGCTGAAGGTCGACAGCTCGTCGGTTCACGATGCGTATGTGCGGCACTTCCGCCAGGTGCGGGCCGCGGCTCTCCCCGGGCGCTCCGACGACACCCCCAGGTGCAAGGGGGTGAGTCCGCAGCCGGAACACTGAGGCTTGCCCTGCACGGCGTCTGGTGTTCCGCCCTAGCCCTCGAAGGGGTCGAAGTCCTCGTATTCGCCGAGGGCTTCGTCGCGTTCGGCCTCGCGGTCGCGGCGGCGTTGGGCGGCGGGACGGGGGGCTTCCATGCGGTGGTCCTCGCCGCGGCGGCCGAGCATTTCGGCGCCGGTGACCATGGTGGGCTCCCAGTCGAAGACGACGGCGTTGTCCTCGTCGCCGATGGCGACGCCGTCGCCCTCGCGGGCGCCCGCCTTCAGCAGCTCCTCCTCGACGCCGAGGCGGGCGAGGCGGTCGGCGAGGTAGCCGACGGCCTCGTCGTTGTTGAAGTCGGTCTGCCGCACCCAGCGTTCGGGCTTCTCGCCCCGCACCCGGAAGAAGCCCTCCTCGATCCGGGTCACCGTGAAGCCCGCGTCGTCCACGGCCTTGGGGCGGATGACGACCCGGGTGGACTCCTGTGCAGGACGTGCCGCGCGCGCCGCGTCCACCAGACCCGCCAGCGCGTACGACAGCTCCTTGAGGCCCTGCCGGGAGACCGCGGAGACCTCGAAGACGGTCAAGCCGCGCTCCTCCAGGTCGGGCCGGATGATGTCGGCCAGGTCCTTGCCCTCGGGGATGTCCGTCTTGTTGAGGACGACGACGCGCGGCCGGTCCTCCAGGCCGCCGTAGCGGGCCAGTTCGGCCTCGATCACATCCAGGTCGGAGACGGGGTCGCGGTCGGTCTCCAGGGTGGCGCAGTCCAGTACGTGGACCAGCACGGAGCAGCGCTCGACGTGCCGCAGGAACTCCAGCCCGAGGCCCTTGCCCTCGCTGGCGCCGGGGATCAGTCCGGGCACGTCAGCGAGGGTGTAGACGGAGCCGCCCGCGGTGACCACGCCCAGGTTGGGCACCAGGGTGGTGAAGGGGTAGTCGGCGATCTTCGGCTTGGCGGCGGAGAGCACCGAGATCAGCGAGGACTTGCCCGCGCTCGGATAGCCGACGAGCGCGACGTCCGCGACCGTCTTCAGCTCCAGGACGACGTCCCGCTCCTCGCCGGGCTCGCCCAGCAGCGCGAAGCCGGGCGCCTTGCGCCGCGCTGAGGCCAGCGCTGCGTTGCCGAGGCCCCCGCGCCCGCCGCGGCCCGCGACGAAGGTGGTGCCGGCGCCGACCATGTCGGCCAGCACTTCGCCGCGCCCATCGAGCACGACGGTCCCGTCCGGCACCGGCAGCACCAGGTCCTTGCCGTCCTGCCCCGACCGGTGCCCGCCCTCGCCGGGGCGGCCGTTGGTGGCCTTGCGGTGCGGGCTGTGGTGGTAGTCGAGCAGGGTTGTCACATCCGGGTCGACGACGAAGGTCACGTCGCCGCCGCGCCCGCCGTTGCCGCCGTCGGGCCCGCCGAGCGGCTTGAACTTCTCCCGGTGCACGGAGGCGCAGCCGTGTCCACCGTTACCCGCGGCGACATGCAGCTCGACGCGGTCCACGAAGGTGGTCATAGGGATGTGCCTCCAAAGGCGTGCTGGGGGGTGTACTGCGCACGCAGCGCGCGCGAAGCCGCGCACTACGCGCCGAGGGCGGACCCGCTTCCCGTGCGTACGTGGTGCCGTACGTACGGGAGAAGAAGGTCCGCCCTCGGTGGGGAGTGTGTCGTCCGGCTGCTTACCGGGCGGCCGGGACGATGTTCACGACCTTGCGGCCGCGGTGGGTGCCGAACTGCACCGCACCCGCGTCCAGCGCGAACAGGGTGTCGTCGCCGCCGCGGCCGACGCCCTTGCCCGGGTGGAAGTGGGTGCCGCGCTGGCGGACCAGGATCTCACCCGCGTTGACGACCTGACCGCCGAAGCGCTTCACGCCGAGATACTGCGGGTTGGAGTCGCGACCGTTCCGGGTGGACGATGCGCCCTTCTTGTGTGCCATCTCTCCTCAGTCCTTACTTCTTGGCCGGGGCGGGGATGTCGGTGACCTTCAGCGCGGTGTGCAGCTGGCGGTGACCGATGCGCTTCTTGTACCCGGTCTTGTTCTTGTACTTCTGGATCCGGATCTTGTCGCCCTTGTGGTGGTCAACCACCTCGGCCTGGACCTTCACGCCCGCCAGGACCCACGGGTCGCTGGTGACCGCGTCACCGTCGACGACGAGCAGGGTGGAGAGCTCGACGCTGTCGCCGACCTTGCTCTCGGAAATACGGTCAACCTCGATGACGTCGCCCACAGAAACCTTCTGCTGGCGCCCGCCGGTGCGCACGATCGCGTACACGCGGAACTCTCTCTCGCTCGAATCGGAGCTCCTGACGCCAGCCGCCCGTCCGCACGCGAAAGCGCGGAGCTGATCCGGAAGGATTGAGCGGCCTCTCCCGGTGACCGGGAGGGATTTGCTCAGGAGCAGCGCGCCCAGGTGAGGGCACGCCGACGGTCAAGGGTACCCCATACGGACCTGGGGTCCGGCCGGGGGACCTGGGGCCCGGCCGGGGG
>NZ_JADKMA010000101.1 GCF_017676365.1 Streptomyces oryzae | reverse complement strand
GGGCAGAAGCGCCCCGTCGGGGCCCGCACGCCCCGGACAGGGGCGCCACTCACCGGGACGCGAGCGATGCGTGGCCATGGTGGCTGCGCGCGGTGAGGGTGGCCTTCATCCGGCCCGGATTGAGGGTGAGCTGGGGCAGGCGGGGCAGCGTGAGGCTGCCGGGATGCAGGTCCAGCCGCCAGTGGCTGAGCAGCGAGGCGAGCAGCAGAACGCCCTCGACGAGGGCGAACTCGTCACCTATGCATTTGCGGGCGCCGCCCCCGAACACCGTCACCGGCACTTCCGGCTCTCCCCCTCGGGCCTCCCAGCGGTCCGGGTCGAAGCGTTCGGGGTCCCGGTAGAGGGACGGCAGATGGCTGATGAGGTAAGGGCTGTACGCGATCGTCGTGCCCTGCCGGATGAGGTGCGGGCCCAGCGGGGTGTCCTTCTCCGTCTGCCGGGTGAGTATCCAGCCGGGCGGGTACATGCGGATGGCCTCGTTGAGCACCTGACGGGTGTAGGTGAGGTGAGGCAGATCGCTCCAGCCTGCGGTCCGCCCGCCCAGCACCGTGCCGACCTCGGTCATCAGCCGCTCCTCGACCGGGGGATGCTGCGCCGCCAGATACAGCGCCCAGCACAGCGCGCCGGCCGTCGTCTCCGTTCCGGCGGAGTACATGGTCACGGCCTGGTCCACGAGTTCGCCGTCCGTCAAGGCGGGAGCGTCACTGCCCGGGTCGCGGGCCGAGATGAGCAGCGACAGCAGATTTGCTTCCTCCGCGTCCGCGCTGCCGTGTGCGCGGTACTCGGCGGTGAGGTCGCTCATGGTCCTGCGTACCCGGCGAGTGGCCCGCTCGTAGCGGACGTTGCCGGGCGTGGGCACCTTGCGCAGCGGTTCCGGCAGCAGGCTGTGCCGGGTGAAGCCGGCCAGCAGGGTGTCGAAGTCGGTGGCCAGACGGGTGTGGACGGCGCTGTTCAGACCGGTGCCGAAGACGGTGGAGACGACGACATCCGCGGCGATCCTGCGGGTCTCCACGCCCAGATCGAGCGTCTGGCCGTCGTGCCAGCCGCCGATGATGGTGTCGATCCGCTCGGTCATGATGCCGGCGTAGCCGGCGAACCGGCTGTGGTGGAAGGCCGGCTGGATCAGCCGGCGCAGCCTGCGGTGCTCCCCGCTCGGGCAGGTGGCCAGCCCCTGTCCGCCCGCTTCGCGGAGCCGCTCGAAGAGCGGGCCGCCTTTGTCGAAGACCCGGTCGCGGACCAGCACCGTACGAGTCAGTTCGGGGTCGCACACCACCACGACGGGTTTACGCCCCAGCCGGATCTCCACCAGCGGGCCGTGCGCGGGCAGTCCGCGCAGAAATGCCAGTGGTGCCCGCAAGAATGCCGGCAGATGCCCCAGGACGGGTAACGCACCCGGCGCCTGCGCCACTGGGGAACGGGTCCCGCTGTCCATGTCACCATCTCCTGCTCTTTTCTGCTGTTGCCGGCCTTCGCGGACAGCACGCGCACGGCCGCGGCGGCTCGGTTCGAGCACCATCACGCCGTACGCCGATCGAGTACGGGTTGAACAAGTGGCCACCCGAGAGCGCCGGTTCAAGCGGACTCGGCAGCTCCTTATTTTTCGAGAAATTGTCGATACACACCCTGGTGCGGGCTCTTAGCGTGCGAAATGGCTTCCAATGTGCCGCTTGAAGGAAGTATCGATGGAGCAAACTCCGGCTCTGCTCGTCGCGGAATCCCCGCTCGACGGCAGACCCACTCGGATTCAAGAACAGCTGCAGGACGACTTGAAGCAGGTGAGGGAGAGACTGCGCACGCTGGTGACGCCGCCTCATCCCCTGGTCGCAGGGCCCGTCACGCACGCCGTGGAACACACGGGGAGGCTGCTGCGGCCCACGCTCGTGCTGCTCTCGTCCTATCTCCTCCAGGAGGAACGCGACAAGGAACAAGATGAGGAACGAGATGAGGGACGAGACGCGGCGAGGCACCGGGGGGTCATCGACGCCGCCGCCGTCGTGGAAATCCTGCACACGGCCACTCTTTACCACGACGATCTGATCGACGAGGCGGCGGAAAGGCGGGGCGGCCCCACCGCGAACGCGAAGTACGGTGCCACTCTCGCGCTGCTCACCGGAGACTATCTCCTGGCCCGCTGTATGCAGGCGGCGGCCTCCCTCGAAATTCCCTGCGCACTTCCCGTGGCCGAAACACTGGTCGAGGTGTGCGTGGGGCAGATGCTCGAGTCCAGCCGGCTCCATGACCCGCTGCGCACCGAAGAGGACTATCTCAGCGCCGTCTCGGGAAAGACCGCGCGCCTCATGCGGACGGCCACCATGCTCGGCGCGCTGCAATGCGGAGCTTCCCAGAACGCACAGGAGGCGCTGGAGAGTTTCGGACACAATCTCGGCATGGCGTTCCAGATCTGGGACGACATCCTCGATATATGCGGCGCCGACACCGGTAAACCGGCCGCGCAGGATCTCGTCAACGGGGTTTACACGCTGCCGGTGATCTATGCCGTCAAGGATTTCCCGGACCGTGTGCTGCCGCTGTTGCGCGAGCAGCCGCTCTCCCCCGGGAGTTGCCGGGAGATCGTCTCCGTCCTGCACGAGTCCGGCGCCATCGGCCGTGCGGCTCAGGTCGCGCAGCAGCATGTGGCGGACGCCCTGCGCGCAGTGGAGTCCCATCCGGCCTTCGCGCGGCGCGCCGAGAGCGTCGGACGTCAGCTGCGCGGCCTGATCGACAGCCTGCTGGCCCAGCATTCCGCCCTCAAGGCGCCGCCTGACTCGGCTCGTTCCAGGCATCAACCGGGGGACGTGACGACGGGGGACCGCAGCACGGAGACGCTGATCCGCGACTGGCTGGACGAGTACATCTGCCAACCGCACGAGCACCTGGGGCGAACGGGAGCGGTCTGCCCGTTCGCGGCGCCCTCGCTGCGTGCGGGATCGCTGGAGATCCGTACGCGCAGGGCCGGTCCTGCCCCCGGCGTCGCGGGCGTCACCGAGCTGATCCGTCAGGCCCTGGACGAGTTCGACCTGATCGCGTGGAAGGGCTCGAACCCGGCGTTGCGGAGCCTGGTCGTCGGCATTCCGGATCTGGCGGCGCACGAGTGCCGGCTGCTCGACGAGGCGCACCGAGCGGTCAAGTCGTCGGCGGTGCGCCGGGGCATGATGGTCGGTCAGCTGCATCCGCTGTGCGCGGACCCGTCCGCCAGAAACCCCGGCTTCCCCGTCAACCGCTCCCCGGTGCCGCTGGTGGCGATACGGCGCATGGCCCTGCACGACGTCCTGTTCCTCACGGACAGGAAGGAGTGGTTCGAGGAATACCACCGGCGCTTCGGCCACCATTACAAGCCCGGCAGGGACGCCCTGGACCCGCTGTTCGTCGAGAAGTTCCAGCGTGCGTGCGCCGAGTACGGGGTCGGCGCATGAGCCGGTGCGAACGGCGCCGCCCGGACCTCGACCGGGAGTACTCCCCCAGCACTCTCGTCCCGAGCCTGCGGGCCTGTCTGCGCGAATACGCCGCCCTCAGTGCGGCAGCCCGCGCCGAGCACCGCACGCTCGTCGATCTCCGTTACGGCACATCTCCCGCGGCGCGGCTGGATCTGTTCCCGGTTGCCGGGCGGGGCTCGGCGGTCGAGGTCTTTGTGCACGGCGGCTACTGGCAGGAGCTCACCAAGGAGGACTCCGCCTTCGCCGCCCCGGACTTCCTGACCGCGGGGACGGCCTTCGCCGCGCTCGACTACGGGCTCGCGCCCGCGCACCGTCTCGATGAGATCGTCACGATGGTGTGCCAGGCCATCGCGTGGCTCCACCGCAACGCCGCAGCCTTCGGGATCGACCCGCGGCGTATCCACCTCAGCGGCAGCTCGGCGGGCGCACATCTCGTGGCAACGGCCCTCACCAGGGACACCGCGCGGCTGATCGCGAGCGCGGCGCTGCTCAGCGGCGTCTACGACCTGGAGCCGCTGCGGCACACGTACGTCAACGATGCACTCGGGCTGGACGCCGACGCCGCGCTGCGCAACAGCCCGGTCCATCACCTGCCCGAGCGCCTGCCACCGGTCGTCATCGCCCGCGGCGGAGGCGAGACGGGGGAGTTCATCCGGCAGCACGACACCATGACGGCGCTGCTGCGGCAGCGGACCACGGTCACCGAGATCGTCAGCCCGGCACGCCACCATTTCGACCTCCCGTACGACCTGGGGAATCCGCGCACGGCGCTCGGCAGGGCCGTCCTGGCCCATACCCAGGCTGCCGCGACCCGTGCAGCCGTATCCGGCGATGAGTAGCACTCAACCGAGGAGGAACCGTGCGCCCACGAACCGGCATCAGTCCACGCACCACGGTCACCGGCCCCCTTCCGGCGAACGCCATGAGTGCCGGGGCCGGGGCCGGGGCCGGGCGCGAGGCCGCCGAGGAGCTGGATGCCGCCGACCCGCTGCGGGAGTTCCGGGACGCGTTCGTCTTCGCCGACCCGGATGTGATCTATCTGGACGGCAACTCGCTGGGCCGGCTGCCGTCCGCCACCGCGGGCTTTCTTGGGCAGCTGGTGACCGACGGCTGGGGCAGCGGGCTGGTGGAGTCGTGGGAGACCTGGATCACCTGGGCCCGGCGCCTCGGCGACCGGCTGGCGCACCACACGCTGGGCGCTGCGCCGGGCGAGGTGGTGCTCTCCGACTCCACCTCGGTGAACCTGTACAAACTCGCCGTCGCCGCGCTGGATGCCGCGCCGGGGCGCAGGACGGTCCTGGCCGACATCGACGACTTCCCGACCAACCGCTACATCCTTCAAGGCTTGGCCGAGCAGCGGCAGCTCCGGCTGGAGACCCTGCCCTCCGACCCGGACGAGGGCCTGGACCTGGACGTGCTGCGGCGCGCACTCGACCAGGACGTCGCGCTGGTGGTGCTCTCCCTCGTCTCGTACCGCTCCGGCGCGCTGATGGACATGGCCGCCGTCAACGACGCCGCGGTGCGGGCGGGGGCACGCGTCCTGTGGGATCTCAGCCATGCGGCCGGCGTCGTCCCGCTGCGGCTCGGCGCGGACGGCGCCGAGCTGGCCGTGGGGTCCACCTACAAGTATCTGAACGGCGGCCCCGGATCCCCCGCCTTCCTCTACGTACGCAAGGAGCTCCAGCAGCAGCTGCGGCAACCGGTCTGGGGCTGGTACGGCCAGCGCGACCAGTTCCGGATGGCCCCTGCCTACGAGCCGGTCGACGGCATCGACCGCTTTCTGGTGGGCACTCCCCCGCTGCTCTCGCTGGCCGCGATCGAACCGGCGCTCGATGTCGCCGGGCGGGTGCCGGTCACCCGGCTGCGCGAGAAGTCGGTGCAACTGGGCGCGTACGCCGTGGAGTTGGCGGAAGTTTGGCTGGCACCGCTCGGTTTCCGGCTCGCCTCTCCCCGCGAGCCGGCCCGGCGTGGTGCGCACATCGCGCTGGCCCACCCGGATGCTGCGCGCATCTGCTCGGGGCTGCGGGCGCAGGAGAGGGTGATCTGCGACTTCCGGGCCCCGGACCGGCTGCGGATCGGGCTGGCCCCGCTCTACACCCGCTTCACGGACGTGTGGGACGGACTGGACCGGCTGCGGAGTTTCGTCGGCGGCCGGCACCACGAGCAGCTGCCCGCCGCCGTGTCCCGCGTCACCTGAAACACCCCGGCCGGAAGACCCCGGCGAAGACCTGGACGACCGCGGGAGCCGGAACACCCCGCTTGAGCTGAACAGAAACCGCCACCTCGTACGGAGGGCACCATGATCGATGTCGGACTGGCCTTCTTTCCCGACGTCGACGAACGCGACAGGGGCGCTGCCGAGTACTTCGCCCGCTGCCTCGACTTCGTCGAACTCGGTGACCGGCTCGGATTCCAGCACGTACGGATTGTCGAGCACTACTTCCGCAGATACGGCGGATACTCACCCAACCCCATCGTCTTCCTCTCGGCCGCCGCACAGCGAAGCCGGCGGCTGAAGCTGATAACCGGCGCCGTGCTGCCCGCTTTCAACCATCCGCTCAAGCTGGCCGGCGAGATCGGAATGCTGGACGCGCTCTCGTCGGGACGCGCCGAAATAGGGTTCGCGCGGGCCTTTCTCCCGCACGAGTTCCAGCGGTTCGGCATCGACATGAACGAGAGCCGGGACCGTTTCGACGAAGGCGTCCGGATCATCGGGGAGTTGCTGGCCGAGGAGGAAGTGGCCCACCGCGGCACGTTCCACAGCTTCCCGCCCACCACCTCCCTCCCCAGGCCCACACAGCGCCCGCATCCGCCGTTCTGGATCGCCGCCCTGTCCACCGAGGAGAGTTTCCGGATGGCCGGCGAACTCGGCTACGGCATCATGGCGCAGCCGGTGGTGCCCGATTCGCTGCGCCGGAACCTCGATGTCTACCGCAGGGCGTGGAAGGAGTCGGGGCGGCCCGGCGAGGGCCGGGTCATGCTGGCATTCCATATGTTGTGCATGCCGGACGGTGAGACCGCGCGGCGCGTGGGGCGTGAACCGGTCAACCGGTATCTGCGGATGCTCGTGGAAGGCGCCGGTGAATGGACCACCGGGGCCGACAGCGCCGATTATCCCGGTTACCGGAAGATGATCGAGAAGCTGCGTCAGGACGACTTCGACCGGCTCCTCGAACGCGGCTCCGCACTCGTCGGCTCCCCGAAGGAGATCACCCGGATGCTGCTCGACTACCACGCGGCGTGCGGAGGTTTCGAGGCGGCCAGCATCCAGTTCTACTTCTCCGACATCGACCCGGAACTCGCCCGCAGGTCCCTGGAATTGTTCGCGACACAGGTCATGCCGGAACTCCGCAGGGTCTAGCCCACACCCCCTCCCGAAGGGCGGTATTCATGTCAGCGCTCCGAAGCGATTTCATCACCGATTACGACGGTCTCGCCGGCCAGTGGTGGGACCCCCGGGGACCGCTCGCCCCGCTGGGCTGGATCGCGCGGACCCGTGCGGCGTTCGTTCCCGCGCCCGGTCGAGCCGAGGCGCGGCTGCTCGATGTCGCCTGCGGCGGCGGCCTGTTCGGCCCGCATCTGGCGGGCAAGGGATACCGCGTCTTCGGCGTCGACCTGTCGGCGACGGCGCTTGACGAAGCTCGCCGGCACGGCTTCGACGAGGTCGTCCGGGCCGATATCGCCCGGCTCCCATTCCCGGACGCGTCGTTCGACGTCGTCACGGCGGGACAGTGCCTCGAGCACGTCCCCGACCCCTTCGCCGTGGTGTCGGAGCTGTGCCGGGTGCTGCGCCGTGGCGGCACGCTGATTGTCGACACCATCGCCGACACCCGACTTGCCCGGCTGGTGGCCATCACGCTCGCCGAGAACGTCCCCCTGCCGGGCCGCCCGCCCCGGGGGACCCACGACCACCGGCTCTTCGTCAACCGGAAGCGGCTGACACAGGTCGCCCGGTCGCACGGCGTGGAGCTCGAACTGCTGGGGCTGCGCCCGCGGTTCCGCGACGGGGTCGGCTATTTGGCCGGGCGACGCGAGGAGGTTCGTATGACCCGTATCAAGTCCACCGCCGTTCTCTATCTGGGGGCGGGGAGGAAATGGTGACAGCACCCGAAAGGCGGGCCGCTCCCAGCACGGTACGGATCTGGCTGGTCGGCGCCCGGCTGAAGACGCTGCCGGTGACCGTCGCACCGATCGCGGTGGGACTGGGCATCGCCCATTCGCTCGGCCCGCTCAGTAGCCCGCGTACGGCCCTCACGCTGGTGTTCGCGATGGGTTTCGTCCTCGGTACCAACTTCTTCAACGACTACAGCGACGGGGTGCGGGGCGCGGACGACGACCGGGTGGGCCCCGTGCGGCTGGTGGCCTCCGGACAGGCGTCCCCGCGGCAGGTCTTCCGGATGGGTGCGGCGCTGTACGCCGTCGCGGCCCTGGCCGGAGTGGCCCTGGCGGTGACCGTCTCATGGTGGCTGCTGGCGCTTACGGTCGCGTGCGCGCTCGGCGGCTGGTTCTACACCGGCGGTTCGCGGCCGTACGGCTACTGGGCGCTCGGCGACATCAGCATCTTCCTGTTCCACGGGGTCGTCGCCGTCTGCGCCACGGCCTTCATCCAGCTGGGCCGGGTGCCGCTGCTCGCTCTGGGCGCCGCGGTGCCCATCGGGCTGCTCGCCGGGGCGCTGCTGATGACGAACAACCTCCGCGATCTGCCGACCGATGCGCCTGCCGGGAAGATCACGCTGGCGGTACGACTCGGCGACCGGCAGACCCGGCAGATCTTCGTGAGCCGCATCTGCTGTGCCTTCGCGGCCGGACAGCTGCTCGCCTTCGCCCGGCCCTGGGCGCTGCTCGTGCTCGGCGCCGTTCCCTTTGCCCTGGTCCCGGTGCGCAGGGTGCTGGCCGGAGCGCGCGGCAGCGACCTGATTCCGGTGCTGGAGCACACCTGTCTGCTGCTGCTCGCTTTCGGGGGCCTGCTGGCGGCCGGGATGGCGCTGTGAACGGCCGGAATGAGGCGTCCGGGCGCCCGGATCACGAAGTGCTGGTGATCGGCGCCGGTTTCGCCGGAATAGGTGCCGGTATCGGGCTGCGCCGGGCCGGCATCGAGGATTTCGCGATCCTGGACGAGCAGGACGGCGTCGGCGGCAGCTGGCACGCCAACAGATATCCCGGCATCGCCGTGGACATCAGCGCGTTCAGCTACTCCTTCGCCTTCGAGCCGTTCCCCGAGTGGTCCCGGGCCTTCCCGCCCGGCGCCGAACTGAAGTCCTACGCCGACCACTGCGTGCGCAAGTACGGCCTCCGCCCACATCTGCGGCTGAACGCGCAGGTGGTGCGGGCCGAGTACGACGAGCAGGCGCATCTGTGGGAGGTGTTCCTGCGGGACGGCACCTCGATGACGGCGCGGTTCGTCATCTGTGCCACCGGCTGGCTCACCAAACCCAAGCCGCCCGGCACAGCAGGGCTGGACGACTTCGCGGGCGAGGTCGTGCACACGGCGCGCTGGGACCAGAACCTGGAACTTGCCGGGCGGCGGGTGGGACTGATCGGCACCGGCGCCTCGGCAGTGCAGGTCGTTCCGGAGATCGCCCCTCGGGTTGCACACCTGCACGTCTATCAGCGCACCCCCATCTGGCTGTTCCCGAAGCCGGACGTGCCGCTGCCCAAGGCGGTCCGCCGGGTCTTCCGGGCGGCTCCGTGGGCGCAGCGGACGCTACGGCTGTTCACGGACACCGTGACGGAACTGAGCTTTGTGATCGCCATGATCCACCACCGGCAGTTCCCCTTCCTGGTGCGGGCCGGAGAAGCGCTCTCCCGGCTCTATCTGCGCAGCCAGGTCGGAGGCGACCGGGAGCTGATGAGCAAGCTGACACCCGGCTACCGGCTGGGCTGCAAGCGCCCGTCGTTCGGAAAGGGCTACTGGCGCGCCTTCACCCGCGACAACGTCGACCTCGTCACCGAGCCCGTCGAGCGGATCACCGCGACCGGTATCCGTACCGCGGACGGGGCCGAGCAGCGCTTCGACGTGCTCGTGCTGGCCACCGGATTCCATGTGCTGGAGAATCTGCCGCCGTTCCCGATGCACGGCACCGGCGGCCGTGAGCTCAAGGAGTTCTGGGAGAGCGAGCGCTTTCAGACGTACGAGGGCAGTTCCGTCAAGGGCTTCCCGAACCTGTGGTTCATCGTCGGCCCGTACTCGTTCACCGGCGGCTCCTGGTTCGGCATGATCGACTACCAGGTCACCCACGCCCTGCGGGTGATCCGCGAGGCCCGCCGACGGCGCGCCACGGAAGCGGCCATCCGCCCGGAGAAGCACGACAGATCGTTCCGCAAGACCCTGCGCAGACAGCGGAACACCGTCTTCCTCGACAGGAGCTGCACCGGCTCCCGCAGTTACTACTTCGACAGCCGCGGCGACGCGCCTGCCGTGCGGCCTGCGACGACGTACGAGGCCGCGTGGCGGGCGCGCCATTTCGACCTCGACGACTACCGCTACACCCGGGCGCGCGGGCGCGTACCGGCACCGGCCGTCGGCCGTCCGGCCGGGGGAGAACCGCTCAGGAGGCCGCTGTGACGCCGTTCGCCGAGACGCGGGGCCGGGACCGCGCACTGTGCCTGTGCTACGGGCTGTTCTCCGTCGGCGGCTGCCTCCTCATGGGCGCGATGGCCGTCACCTACGTGCTCGACCACGCCGACGGCGGGCCCCTCGGTCTCGTAGCGGACTTTCTGCGCGACGCGACGACGAACCTGGCGTCCCGCTTCGTGTACGCGGACCTGGTGCTCGTCTGGATCGTGCTGGCCGCGTTCATGGTTGCCGAGGCGCGGCGGCTCGGCATCCGGCACGTGTGGGCGTACATCGTCGGCGCCCCGGTGCTGGCGCTGTGTGTGAGCTTTCCGGTGTTCATGTTCGTCCGCCAGCTGAAGATCGCGGCGGCGAGGGAGAAGCCTCACCCCGCGCGAGTGCGGCTTCCGGCGGCAACGGGCCCGGCCACCAGCGGAGAAACGAGAGGGACGCAGCGATGACGACCGAAGCCGTCAACAACCCCGAAGTCGGCAAGAACACCGAAGCTTTCCAGAACACCGGAGCCATCGGGAACACCGAGCTCGTCGGCCGGGCGCTGGCCCGGGCCGGCGGTGCGCTGCGGGACCGCCAGGACCCGGCCGGGTACTGGAAGGGCGAGTTCGAGACCAGCCTGATCGGTGAGTCCGGGGAAGTCATCTTCCGCCATTTCCTGCAACTGCCCGACGACGCCGTGACGGCCGCGGCGGCCAGGACGATCCTCAGCGAACAGACGGCCACCGGCGGCTGGGCCTCCTACTACCGAGGGCCGGACGAACTGCTGCTCTCCGTCTTCTGCTACGTCGCGCTGCGGCTGGCCGGCCACGACCCCGACGAGCCCGCGATGCGTGCTGCCGCACGGTCGATCCGGGCCGGCGGCGGTGTCGAGGCGGTCGACAACCCCACCATGCTCGCGTGGCTGGCCGTGATCGGGCTGTGGCCCTGGCGGGACATCCCGCTCATCCCGCCGGAGCTCGTTCTGCTGCCCAGCCGCTGCCCCGGGAACATCTACCAGATAGGCGCCGCGGCACGCGGAATCGTCGTCGCCAACAGCCTCTTCATGGCGCACCGCCCGGTCACGCCCGCCGGGTTCGGCATCGGGGAGCTGCTCGCCGACCCTCGGGCCCGGGCAGGGCGGCTGCCACGGCCGCCCGCGTTACGCGCCGCGACCGCACTCAGCCACGCGTACGCCCGCCGTCCGGTCGGCCCGCTGCGCCGCAAGGCGCTCCGCACGGCGGCGGAGTGGCTGGTCCGCACCCAGGAGAAGGACGGCGGCTGGGGCGGCAACTGGCCGCAGACCGCCAACGTGGTCATGGGGCTGCGCGCGGTCGGCTATCCGCAGGACCATCCGGTCATCGAGGCCGCGATGGCCGCGCTCGACCAGTACGTGGTCACCAGGGACGGGCAGCGCCGGGTGGAGATGTGGACCTCTGTCGTCATGGACACCGCACTGGCCGTGTCCGCCGCCGCCATGGAAGGTGACCCCGGCACCCGGACAGCGGCCCGGCGCGGAGCGCGCTGGCTGCTCGGCAACCAGGTCACCGAGCTGGGCGACTGGGCCGTGCTGACCAAGGACCCGGTCCCCGGCGGCTGGCCGTACGAGTTCACGAACAACACCAACCCGGACGCCGACGACACCGCGTTCGCGGTGACCGCGCTGCGGCGTCTCTATCCGCGCGGCAGCGACGCGGACGTCGACGACGCCTGCGACCGGGCCTGCCGGTGGATGCTCTCCCAGCAGGGCAAGGACGGCGGCTGGGCCGCGTTCGAACCGCTGCGCTGGCAGCTGCCCGGCCGCGAGGCGCTGGCCCGGATCGGCTTTCTGGAGGCGCCGTCGGCCGACATCACCGGGCATGTACTCGAAGCGCTGGGCGCCGACGGACGCGGGCGCGGTGCCGCCGCACGCCGCGGCATCCGGTGGCTGCGCCGCAACCAGCACGCCGACGGCTCGTGGCCCGGCTGGTGGGCCTGCTATCACCTGCACGGTACGAGCGCCGCGGTCACCGGACTGACCGCGTGCGGGGTCCCGGGCACCGACGCGGCGGTGGCGCGGGCGTGCGACTGGATCGTCGCGCACCAGCAGGACGACGGCGGTTGGGGCGAGGACATCCGCGCGCTGCACGACCCGCGGTGGATCGGCACCGGCGAGAGCACTCCGTCGCAGACCGCCTGGGCGCTGCTGGCCCTCGTCGCGGCCGGACGTGCCGGGAGCGAACCGGTGCGCGCCGGGCTCGACTTCCTGGTCCGCACCCAGCGGGCGGACGGCGACTGGGAGGAGCCGTGGCACACCTGGGTGGTCCACCACGACGGCCTCTACTGGCGGGACAGCCTGCTGCGTCTCGTCTACCCGATCATGGCCATGGCCGGGTATCTGGCGCACGTCGACGGATCGGAGCGGCGATGAGCGGCGCGAGACCGGCGGGGGACGGCGTGACGGTCGTCGGCGGCGGCCTGGCCGGGATGACGGCGGCGTGGCACATCCGCAGGCTCGGGATCCCGGTACGGCTGCTGGAGGCCGCACCGGCGCTCGGCGGGATGGCCGGCTCGCGGACGATCGACAACCGGGTGGAGGACCACGGCGTGCACATCTTCCCCGCCTGGTACCGCAACACCCTGCAACTGGTCGATGAGCTCGGCATCTCCGGGAATCTGCGCGAGTGCGAGACCTTCCACCAGCTGCTGCCTGGTGAGTTCCCCCGTTTCAGGTCGGCGGTCACCCCGGTCGCCGACCGGCTGCTGTTCCACTACGGGGTCGTCGATCTGCTCGCGCAGCGCTACGAGGCGCGGGACGAGTCCCTGCACGACTTCCTGCGCAGCCGCTGGTATCTGACCGAGGCGGCGATCGCCGACGTCGAGCACCTGTTCGTGGCGTCCAGCGCGGCGGAGAGCCACGCCGTGTCGGCAGCGGGCTTCCGGGGCAGCATCGCCGCGTTCGCCCGCCACCCCGGGCGGGTGCGGATGCCGAGGGGCGACCTCGAACAGTGGTTCATCGGCCCCTTCCAGCAGCGGCTGGCGGCCGACGGGGTCGGGATCCGCACCGGCACCGAACTGCTGGCAGCCCGGGTGGAGGGCGACCGGCTCGGCGCTCTCACACTGCGCGACGGCGACACCGTGACGGAGGAGGACATCACCGGTCACGTGGTGTTGGCGATCCCGCACGGCGCGGTCCGCGGGCTCGGCCCGGCCGTCACCGGCGCGCTGCGGCCCGCACACGGCGTGGAGAAGTTGCGCTCCCGCCCGCTCGGGGCGCTGCATCTGTATCTGCGACGGCGCCTGCCAGGACTGCCCGACGAGCATGTACGCCTGGTCGGGTCGCCCCATGCCCTCACTCTCGTGGACGTCGGTCAGGTGTGGGAGGGGCACCGCACCAGCCTCCTCAACTGCGTGGTCGGCCGGGTCGCGCGGCTCGCCGAGCTGCCCGAGAGGGAAGCGGTCGAGGTGCTGGTCGCCGAGCTGAGGTCCTATCTGCCGACGCTGAGCCGGGACGACATCGAGCACGTCTGCTATCAGCCCCACTACGCCGAACCGTTCTTCGCGCCCGGCCCCGGCTCAGCGCGGCACCGGCCGGAGAGCACCACCGCGCTGGCCAACCTGCACCTGGCCGGCGACTACTGCGCCGCCCCGCCCGGCGTGGCCGGGATGGAGAGCGCGGTGCGGTCGGGGCTGACCGCCGCCGAGTCGGTACGCCGGGTGCTGCGGCCCGCGGCGCCGCCGGTGCCGGTGCGCCGGATCGGTACGGTCAGCCCGCAGGCCGCCCGCTGTCTGCGGACGGCGCTCACTCCGCTCGCCGCGACCGTCCGGCTGCTGACCCGGCGCCGGCGGGCAGCGACAGCGGGCGTCGTCAGCGGAGGGGTCGGCACCGCGGGCGCCGGTCAGAAGGGCGGAGAGGCAGGCGTGAGAGGCGGAGAGGCAGGTGTGGAGGGCGGTGACTCGAGCGCGGCCGGGGCGGAGGCCGAGGCCAGGCACAGGGCCGGAAGACCACCGGAATTCACCTGAGGGCGCTCACGATCTGCTCGGTCGCCTCGGCGATCAGGGCGTCCTTGGGCGAGGAGTCGTGTCCGGGCCGGTCGGACAGGACGGCCATCACCAGCGGGTCGCTGCCGGGCGGCCACACGACCGCGATGTCGTTGGCCCGCCCCCAGTTGCCGGTTCCGGTCTTGTCGGCCACCGTCCAGCCCCGGGGGACTCCGGCCCGGATGCGCTTCTTGCCCACGGTGGTGGTGTTGCTCAGGAGCCAGCCCTTGAGCAGGGCCCGTTTGTCGCCGGGCAGCGCGTCACCCAGCACGAGCGTGCGGAGGTCGGTGGCGATCGCCTCGGGCGTGGTGGTGTCGCGCGGGTCCCGCGGCCGGTCCCTGTTCAACTCGGGCTCGTAGTTGTCCATTCGGCTGACCTTGTCGCCGAGTCCGCGCAGATAGGCGGTCAGTTCTTTCGGACCGCCGATGTCGCGCATCAGCAGATTGCCGGCGGTGCCGTCGCTGTAGCGGACGGCGGCGTCGCACAGCTGCTTGATGGTCATTCCGGTCCCGATGTGTTTCTCGGTGACCGGCGAGATGGAGTCGACGTCCGCCGCGCTGTACCGGACCCGCTTGTCCAGGTGCCCGAGGGGGTTGTGGTGCAGGACGGCCGCCGCGGCAAACGCCTTGAATGTGGAGCAGAACGCGAACCGCTCGTCCGCACGGTACGCCACCGTGGCACCGCCACTCCCGGTTGCCACGGCGTACACGCCCAGCCGGGCGCCGTACTTGCGCTCGAGCGCGGCGAATCGCGCACGGTGCCGCCGCGACACGGACGGCGCGGCAGCGGAGCGGCGATCGCGCGCCGGGGAGGGAGCGGGAGCCCGGCGGCCGCCGGTGTCACATCCCGCCAGCGGCAGCAGAGCGGCAGCCGCCAACAGCGCACGGCGGGAGGGTGGTTGGGGGTACGTTCGGTAGGGCATCCGGCAGGCTCCAGCAGGTCGGTTTCGCCATGAAGGACCGCCGGTTCGGCCGTGCCGCCCAGCGTCCCGGCACGGCACGGGCCAGCCCTCTGTCGTAGCGCATCCGGCGGCTGGAACGGCTGGGCGTACGGCACGTCGAGCACTCCAGCCGCCGGCTGACGATCATAAGGGCGGCCTCCTCCTGCCGGATGGGGCGGCGCCTCGCCCCGCCCGGAACCGGGACGGTGACCGGAGTTGTCCCTGGAGTATGCGCGTCACGATGATCCTGCCCGCACTGACAGAGGCGACCAGTCCGCTGTTCCGGCCGATCAAATACTCCCTCTTCCCGCCCCTCGGCCTGGCCACCCTGGCCGGCTATCTCGACCCGGACGACGAGGTGGAGCTGTACGACGAGCACGTCGAGCGGCTCGACCTCGCCGCCTTGCCCACCCCTGACCTGCTCGTTCTGCAGCCGTACATCACCTCGGCGCGGCGCTCGTACGAGATAGCCGACCATTTCCGGGCCCGCGGGGTCCATGTGGCGATGGGCGGGCTGCACGTCACCTCGCTGCCCGACGAGGCCGCCGCGCACGCCGACACCGTCTTCACCGGTCCTGGCGAGGACGCCTGGCCGCGGTTCCTGAAGGAGTTCCGGGACGGCGTCCCCGCGCGGCGGTACGACTCGGGGCCGCAGCGGACGCTGGCGGGGCTGCCTCCGGTACGGCGCGACCTGATCAAGCGGGAGCGGTATCTGGTGCCCAACTCCCTGGTGGTCTCGCGCGGCTGCCCGCACCACTGCGACTTCTGCTACAAGGACGCCTTCTTCACCGGCGGCAAGTCCTTCTACACGCAGGCCGTGGACGACGCGCTCGCCGAGATCGAGCGGCTGCCGGGGCGGCATCTGTACTTCCTGGACGACCACCTGCTCGGCAACCGCCGGTTCGCCACCGCGCTGTTCGACGGCATGGCGGGAATGGGCAGGCTGTGGCAGGCGGCCGCCACTGTGAAGTCCGTACTGGAGCCGGATCTGCTGGAGCGGGCGCAGGCTGCCGGGCTGCGCAGCCTCTTCGTCGGGTTCGAGACGGTCAATGACGCCAATCTCGCCGAGCGCCGCAAGGACCAGAACATCGGCCGCGACTACTCCGCCGCCGTGCGCCGCCTCCACGACGCGGGCGTCATGGTCAACGCCAGCTTCGTCTTCGGACTGGACCAGGACGGCCCCGACGTCTTCGACCGCACCGTCGAGTGGGCCGTGGAGCAGGGTATCGAGACGGCCACCTTCCACATCATGACCCCGTACCCCTCCACCGGACTGTGGCGGCAACTGGCTGCCGAGGACCGGATACTCCACCAGGACTGGGATCTGTACGACACCCGGCACGTCGTCTTCCGGCCGTGCGGTATGACGGCCCGCCAGCTGGAGGACGGCTACTGGCGTGCGTACCGCGACTTCTACCGCTGGCGGAACATCTGGCGGGGCGCCGCCGCCCAGCCCGGCGGGCACGAACGGCTGCGGCATCTGGCATACGCGGGCGGCTGGAAGAAGTTCGAACCGGCCTGGGACGCGCTGATCCGCAGCCGCAAGGTCGTACGCGCCCTGCCCGTGCTGGAACGCACTCTCGCCGCGTTCGGGGGCCGGCGCTGACGGAGCCGGCCGGAGGTTGGGCCCACCAGGACAGGCCCTGGCGGGCTCAGCGGCGCAGATGGGGCAGGCGGTGCGCCATGAAGGGCTTGCTGGTGGTGAACTCACGGAATTTCAGCGCCGCCTCGGACAGATAGCTCTCCCGGTTCCACACCAGGGTGACCACCCGGTGGCAGTCGGGCGCGTCCACGCGTACCCAGGCGACAGGGACGTGTGAGTCCGTACCCACCTGGCGGGACATCGCGGGGATGAAGCCGATGCCGAGCCCTGCGCTGATCATGTCCTGGCTGGCACCTGGTTCGTCCCCCTCGCAGGACAGCTGCGGGGTGAGCCCCTCCGCCGCGAACAGCCGGTCGAGGAGGGCGCGCTGCCAGTTGCCGCGGCGCGTGGTGACGAAGGGCTCGTCGGCGAGCTCGGGGATGGTCACGCTCTCCCGCCCATCGAGCCGGTGCCCGGGCGGAACCGCCAGCAGCACCTCTTCCCGGGCGAGCTCGACGGACTCCAGGTTCGTACCGGTCAGCGGCTGCGAGGCCACGCAGAAGTCGACCTCGCGGGCGCGCAGTTGGCGTCCCATCTCCTCCGCGTTCGACTGGAAGAGCCGGACGTCGGCACGCGGGTAGGCGGCGCGGAAGCTGCCGAGGAGATGGGTGATGGTCAGCAGCGTCTCCGAGGCGACACCGACCCGGCCCAGGCCGGTGTCCCGGCCCTCACGGACGGCCCTGCGGCCGTCGTCCAGCTCGCTCAGCGCACGGTCGACGTGGCGCAGGAACATCGCGCCGTACTGGTTGAGCCGGATGCGGCGGCCCTGCCGGTCGAAGAGCGGGGTGCCCAGCTCGGCCTCCAGGCGCGCGATGGCGCGGCTGAGCGAGGGCTGGGCGACGCGCAGCTCCTCCGCGGCCCGGCTGATGTGCTCGTAGCGGGCGACGGCCTGGTAGTAGCGCAACTGCAGCAGATCCATGGCCCCTCCCCCCTTCTGCTTATGCCTTCGGGATCATCTTCACATAGCAAAACCGGTCTTGGAATGCATGAGCAATTCTCTCTACCGTCTCCAGCACGGGGTCACCGCGCCGGTCGAAGCAACGGCGCCCGCGGCTGCACACGCCGAGCGAGCACCCCGGATCCACCCGCATCCGTCGGCCGATGCCCGCCGCCCGGCCGCCCGTCCCCCAGGAAGGCCGCACCATGAGCGCTGCGGATCTGGCCCGACTCCAGTTCGCGGCCACGACCGGCATCCACTGGCTGTTCGTGATTCTCACCATGGGACTCGTCCCGCTGGTGGCGATCATGCACACCAGGGCCGCGTGCACCAGTGATCCCGCCAAGAGAGCCGTCCGGGAGCGTATGACCCGCTTCTGGGGCCAGCTCTACGTCATCAACTACGCGGTCGGCATCGTGACCGGCCTGGTCATGGAGTTCCAGTTCGGGCTCAGCTGGAGCGGCCTGAGCAAGTTCGCCGGCAATGTCTTCGGCGCCCCGCTGGCGCTGGAGACCCTCATCGCCTTCTTCGCCGAGTCCACCTTTCTCGGCATGTGGATCTTCGGCTGGGGGCGGCTGCGCAGCGGAGTGCATGTCACCCTCATCTGGCTCGTCGCGCTGACCGCGTACGCGTCCGGGTACTGGATCCTGGTCGCGAACGGCTTCATGCAGCACCCCGTCGGCTACGAAGTGCGCGACGGGGCCGCATACCTGACCGACTTCGGAGCGCTGCTCACCAACCCCAGCGCGCTGCTCGCGCTCGGCCATCTGACGCTGGCCGCGCTGACGACGGGCGGCGTCCTGGTCACCGGGGTCAGCACCTTCCACCTCGCCCGGCGCACCGAGGAGACCGACCTGTTCCGCGGCTCGCTGCGCCTCGGGCTCTGGGTGGCGATGCTCGCCTCCTTCTTCGTCATCATCGTCGGCGACCTGCAGTTCCCGCTGATCGAGCGCACGCAGCCGGGGAAACTGGCCGCCCTCGAGGAGAGCCACCTTCCCTGGCACGGCCTGCTGCGGGTCTCGACGGACGTGATGACGATCACCGGCAACACGGTGTCCACCATCACGTTCGTCGCCGTCTTCCTGCTGTGGAAGGACCTGCTGGTGCGGTGGCGCCCGCTCGCCTACCTGATGACCGCGCTGATCCCCTTCCCCTTCATCGCCTCCGCGGGCGGCTGGGTCCTCCGGGAGGTGGGGCGGCAACCCTGGCTCATCTACGGCGAGTTGACGGTGGACGACGCGCTCTCCCACGTCAGCCGGGGCTCGCTGGCCGTGTCGTGCTCGGCGTTCATCGCCATCTTCGTGGCGCTGGCGGCGGTGAACTGGACCTTGCTCACCCGCTTCGCCCGGCGCGGCCCCTACGGCATCCAGTTCGGCGCGACCGAACCGCTCACCGAAGAGCCGCGCCCCGCCACGGCCGCGTTCTGAACGCCCCCGCACTCACAGAGAGTTGATCAAGATGAGCCTGGAAAGCCTCTGGCTGGCCCTGCTCGGCCTGCTCCTCGCCGGGTACTTCGTGCTGGGCGGCTACGACTACGGCGTGCAGATGCTCCATCCCTTCCTCGGCCGCAGCGGAGCCGACGGGAGCCGCGGTGCCCGGGAGGCGGCCGAGCCCGTCGGCCGGAACGCCGCGCTGGCCGCCATCGCCCCGTTCTTCCTGGGCAACGAGGTCTGGCTGGTCGCCTTCACGGGCGTGCTGTTCGGGGCCTTTCCGCACTTGGAAGGCAGCCTCCTGTCCGGTCTGTATCCGCTGATCGTGGCGATCCTCGCCGGTCTGGTGCTGGGCAACGCCGCGGTCCAGCTGCGTGGCCGCGCCCACAGCGCCCGGGGCCGCCGCCGGTGGGACGCGCTGATCGTGCTCGGCGGCGGGCTGCCGGCGGTGTGCTGGGGGCTCGTCCTCGGCCTGCTGCTGCACGGCGTCCCCCGCAGGCCCGACGGGAGCTTCCACATCGGATTCGGCGAGGTGCTCTCGCCGTTCGTGCTGGCCTGCGGGGTGACGACGGCGCTGCTCTTCGCGGCGCACGGTGCGGTCTTCCTCGCGCTGCGCTCGGCGCCCGAACTCGCCTCCGCTGCCCGGCGGTCGGGCACAGCACTGCTGCGCGCGGCCGGCGCCGCCGGAGCCCTCACGCTGCTGCTGACTCTCCTGGGGGCGGGTGCCCCGATGCGGAACGGTGTCACCTCGGCGCTGCTCGCCGCCCTGTTCGCCGCGGCGCTGGCCGGTGCCTGGTGGTGGCTGTCCCGGGAACGGCACGGACGGGCGTTCGCGGCCACCTGCTGCGCGACCGTGCTGCCCGTGCTGCTCGTCGGGGCCGGGCACTACCCGTACGTCCTGGCCAGCTCATCGGGCGCGGGGCTGACGGTGCGGCAGGCCGTCACGGACGGCGCCACCTTGAAGATCCTGACCGCGTTCGGGGTCGTGCTGATCCCGGTGATCCTCGCGTACCAGACATGGAGCTGGTGGGCCTTCCGGGGGCGGACGGGCCGCCGTCACCCCAGCTACTTCTGACCCGCGGCAGCGACGAGAGGGACCCAGGATGAAGCCGGTGGAACGCCGACTGATACGCGAACTCCCGGTGCTGCGGCGCCATATGACCTGCTCCGGCGCGCTGGTGCTGCTGGGCGCCGGGCTCGTCGTCGCCCAGGCGGGCCTGCTGGCGGCAGTCCTGGCAGACGGCTTCGCCGGACGCGGGATCCGCACCACACCGCTGACAGCGCTGAGCGCCGTGCTGACGGCGCGTGCCCTGCTGGCCTGGGCCCGCGGAGTGCTGGCACAGCGCGCCGCGACCGAGGCCAAGCGCACGCTGCGGGACCGGATGACCGGCAGGCTGCGGCATAACGGGCCGCTGCGCCCTGCGGCCCGCCGTCACGGCGAAACGGTGACGCTGTGCAGCCGCGGACTCGAAGCGCTGGACCCGTACGTGGTGGGCTATCTGCCCACCACGATCGCCGCTGTCGTGGTACCGCTCGGGGTCGTCGCCTGGCTGCTGTGGACCGACTGGACCTCGGCGCTGATCGTGCTCGTGACGCTGCCGCTGATCCCGGTGTTCGGAGCGCTGGTCGGCATGCACACCGCGGCTCGCACCGCCCGGCAGTGGCGGTTGCTGGCGCAGCTGGGCGGCCACTTCCTGGACGTGGTGGCCGGCTTGCCGACACTGCGCGCGTTCGGCCGCGCGCGGCACCAGGTCCGTGTGGTGGGGCGGATGGCGGACGCCCACCGGCGGGCCACCATGCGGACCCTGCGGGTGGCGTTCCTCACCTCCTTCGTACTGGAGACGGTCGCCACCCTCTCCGTGGCGCTGGTCGCCGTCCCGGTCGGGCTGCGGCTGCTCGGCGGAGAGACGGACCTGCGCACGGCGCTGACCGTGCTGTTCCTGGCGCCCGAGGCGTATCTGCCGCTGCGCGCCGCGAGCGCGGCGTTCCACGACAGCGCGGAGGGCCTCGCGGTTGCCGAGCGGGTCTTCGCCGTCCTCGACGACCACGGCACACGCCCGGAGCGGACCGGCCGCGCGGCCCCGCCGCCCGACGCCCGCACGGCGCAGCTGCGCCTCGACGGGGTCACCGTCCACTTCCCGGGCCGCCCCGCGCCCGCCCTCCGCGACGTCTCGCTCTGCCTCCGGCCGGGCGAGCACGTGGCGCTGGTCGGCCCGAGCGGCGCCGGCAAGTCCACGCTGCTGTCGCTGCTGCTCGGTTTCGTGCCTCCCTGCTCGGGCCGGGTCACGGTCGGCGGCACCGACCTCGCAAGCCTCGACCTCGAGGCGTGGCGCGCCCAGGTGGCGTGGGTGCCGCAGCGCCCGCACCTGTTCGCGGAGTCCGTCGCGGACAACATCCGCCTCGGCCGACCCGAGGCGAGCGACGCCGAGGTACGCCGGGCGGCCCGCGCCGCCGCGGCCGACCTCTTCATCGAGGAGCTGCCCCAGGCGTACGACACCGTGCTCGGCGAGCACGGCGCCGGACTCTCCGCGGGCCAGCGGCAACGCGTCGCGCTGGCCCGCGCGTTCCTCAAGGACGCCCCCGTGCTGCTGCTCGACGAGCCGACCGCACATCTCGACCCCGAGAGCGAGGCCGCCGTCACGCGCGCCACGGCCGAGCTGATGCGCGGCCGTACCTCGCTCGTGGTCGCACACCGGACGAGCCTGCTGCCACACGCCGACCGGATCGTCACCCTGCACCCGGGCAGCCCCGCCCTCCTCCGACCGGCGTACACGGAAGGGCTGGTGGCCCCGTGATCCGCACCGCCCCAGTCGAGGGCTTCCGAGGGCTCGTGCGCCGGCCCACCGTTCGCCTGCTGCGCTGCCTGCTGCCGTACTGGCGGAGGCTGGTACCGGCCGCGCTCGCCGCTGCGGGCAGCGAACTCGCCGCCGCCGGGCTGATGGCCACGGCCGCCTGGCTGATCAGCCGCGCAGCGCAGCAGCCGCCACTGGCCTCAGTGAGCGTCGCGATCGTGGCGGTACGGGCCCTGGCACTGGGGCGCGGAGCGCTGCGCTACGCCGACCGGCTCCTCGGGCACGACGCCGTGCTGCGCGCCGTCGCGGGCTTCCGCACCCGGGTGTACGAGGCACTGGTGCCGCTCGCCCCGGCAGGCACCCCCGCCTTCCGCAGCGGCGATCTGCTGACCCGTCTCGTGGACGACGTCGACGCTGCCCAGGACCTGCTGCTGCGCGTCCTGATCCCCGTCACGGCCGCCTGCGCGGTCGCCGCTGCCGCCACTGGGACGGCCACCGTGCTACTGCCGCAGGCCGGCGTCGTGCTCGGGCTGCTGCTGTGCGTGGCGGGGCTCGTCGTGCCCGGTTCGGCACTCCTGCTGTCCCGCCGCGAAGGCCGCGCTGAGAAGGCGGCGCGCGCCGAACTCGCCGCGCTCACCGTGGACCTGACCCTGGGGGCGGCCGACCTCGCCGCGTACGCCGCCGGTGGCCGCGCCCGGGCGCGGGCTCGCCTGGCCTCGGCCCGGATCGCCGCGCTGGAGCGCCGCAAGGCCCTGGCCACGTCGCTCGCTTCGGGCGTTGTGCTGCTGCTCCAGGGCGGGGCGACGGTCGGCGTCACCTGGCTCGCGCTCCGCGCGCACGCGGCCGGAGCGCTCCCCGCCGTGCATCTCACCGTCCTCGCGGTGCTCGCGCTGATCTCCTTCGAAGCCCTCACCCCACTGCCCGCCGCCGCCCGCCGCCTCACCGAAGTCCGGGCCTCCGCACGCCGGCTGGCCGACCTCCTCGATGCGCCGCCTCCGGTCTCCGACCCGGCCGTCGCGGCCCCGCTCACGGCCGACGAGCCGCTCGGTGCGGAGATCAGCGAGCTGCGGGTCCGCCACCGTCCCGACGCCCCTCCGGCTCTGGACGGGGTGAGTCTGCGACTGCCACCCGGGCGCCGGGTCGTACTCCGCGGCGCCAGCGGGTCGGGCAAGTCCACACTGATCGCGGCGCTGATGCGGTTCGTACCGTACGAAGCCGGCAGTATCCGCGTCGGCGGCCGGGAGATGCGCGAACTCCGCGACTGCACGGGCTCCGACGTCCGCCGCGTGATCACCGGCATGACCCAGGACGCGCACCTGTTCCACACCACGATCCGCGCCAATCTGCTGCTGGCCCGCCCCGGCGCCACCGAGGCCGAGCTGCGCGAAGCGGCCGGCAGAGCCCGGATCCTGGAGTGGATCGAGTCGCTGCCGGACGGCTGGGAGACTCTCCTCGGCGGGGACGGCGCCACGGTCTCCGGCGGCCAGCGGCAACGCCTGCTGCTGGCGCGGGCGCTGCTCGCCGACCCGCCCGTCCTCGTGCTGGACGAGCCCACCGAGGGACTCGACCCGGACACCGCGGCCGCCGTGCTCGCCGACATCCTCGACGCGACCCGAGGCCGCACCACGCTTCTGGTCACCCACGAGCGGTCGGGCCTCGCCGCGGCCGACCGGGTCGTGACCCTCGGCCGCGGCCGGATCCGTTCCGCGGCGCGTGGCGGTATCGACGGCACCCAGGCGGCCGTACCGCCACAGCACGTTGATCCAGCGCTCTGATCCGGCGCTCTGATCCGGTCCGCTAGACCCCGCTGGGCCAGGTCGCCTCCTCGCCTTCGCCGACGGGTGCGGACGGCAGCGGGGTGAGGGCCTCGGAGTGGTCGAGGTGGAGGAGGGCGTCGTAGCGCTCCCCCAGCACGGTGGGGACGTAGTTGCCCCACCTTTCCCGGCGAGGGTCGTAGACCACGCCGACGGCCCGGTGTTCCAGCTGCCGCCACAGCCACTCGGAGCCGCCGTCGACCGGCAGCCCGCTGCGGTGGCCCGGCGGGAGGAGGAAGAGCGCCCGCCCGTCCTCGACGGAGCGCTCCGTGAGGGGACGGTCCGCGAGAGCCAGGTGCAGCAGATGCTCGATGCTGCCTTCGCGGGCCGGCGGCACGGTCATCACCCGCGGTGGGCCGGCCCAGTGCGGGGCCGCGATCACGGAGCCCTGGTAGGAGCTGAAACCCACCAGGATGACGCCCTCCGCGTCGTGGCGCTCCCGTACCAGCTGGCCGAGGTTGACCATGCCGACATCGGCCATGTCCGTCGCCCTGGCGTCGCCGACATGGGTGTTGTGCGCCCACACCACGGCCTTCGCCTCGGGGCCGTGGTGCTCCATCAGCCGGTCGAGGGTGTCGGCCATGTGGTTGTCGCGGATGTTCCACGCCTCGGAGCCGCCGCCGATCACGGAGCGGTAGTACCGCTCGGCTCCGGCCAGCACCTCGGCGTTCTGCCGGGCGGCGAAGTCGGCCAGGCTCCGGTCCGCGGTCCGCCCCGCCCCGGCCCGGCTGCGCAGCCGGGTCAGCAGGGACAGGACCTCCCGCTCGCAGCCGGACGGCACCAGGCGGGTGGCCATGGCGTAGCTCTCGGGGTCGGCCGCGTACGGCTCGAAGCAGCGGTACGCCTCCAGCGCCGCCTCGACCTGGTCGGGCACGTGTTCCTGCAGATGGGCGAGGACCGCCCGCAGCGACTCCCACAGCGAGTACACATCGAGGCCGAAGAACCCCACCGGCTGGGCCGGCCTCACGGTCGTGTTGTAGTCGCGGAGCCAGCGGCTGAACGTCGCCACCTCGGCGTTGGCCCACATCCACGTCGGCCACCGGTCGAAGTTCTCCAGGACCTCGACGGGGTCCGAAGGGGCTCCGGGCGCGGCCGTGACGGCGCAGTGCAGCGCCTGGCAGTCCGGCCAGTCCCCCTCGACGGCCACGAAGGAGAACCCCTTCTCCTCGATCAGGCGGCGGGTGAGCAGCGCGCGCCACCGGTAGAAGCCGGTGGTGCCGTGGGACGCCTCCCCCACCAGCACATAGCGGGCGTCGCCGATGTGATCCAGCAGCGGATCGAGCGAATCCGCACCTGTCAGCGGCAGCGCGTCCGCCCGGATCCGGTCGAGCGTCCTGGGAGCGCCACCGTCAGCTGTCGCTGCCATCGGGGAACCTCCTCGCTGCGCGGGGCAGGCGGGCCACTGCTCCGCCCGGCCGGGCGGAGACTCCCAGCATGCGCCCGCGCCCAGTCACGCGCACGGTCAGCGCCCGGCGCCAGGCCGAGCCTCAGTCCCGTGGTGCACGTGGCACAGGTGGCTTACCTGGCGTACGCGGCGTATGCGGCCCCCACAGCGCCTGCGGCCCCCGGCTCATGTCCGTCCCTCCCGCTCCTGGACGGCCTGCAGTACCGCCGGAGCCGTCATCCAGTCGGCCCGCCGCACCCGGAAGCCCGCGCGCTCGTACGCGGCGTTGACCTGCTCGTCATCATCGACCACCAGCGCCACCGGGCGCTCCCGGGCCAGCCGTTGCAGCAACTCCAGCTTGGTGATGCGCGCGGGGCGTCGGTCCTCGTCCGCCCGCATCAGGAGCCGCCCGACGGGCAGCCCGTGGCTCGTCAGCCAGTCCTCGGTGTCGGCCCGGCAGCGTTCCGGCCGCCCGGTGACGTACGCGAGCGCGCACTGGCCGGCCGTCTCGATCGCCAAGGCGATGCCCTTCGGCAGGGGCGGGTCATCCACCGCGGCGCTGAAGAAAGCCTCCCAGTCCCGGGGGCGCTGCTGGAGGAGGGGAAGCCGGTGCCGGACATCGGCCAGCGTCCCGTCCAGATCGAACACCGCCCAGGGCGCCCGCAGAGCCATCGCCACCTCGCTTCCCTCCCGGCCATTCTCTCGCACCGGATGCGAAGCCACCCGATCGAACGCCAACGTAGGGTCGGCCCATGGATGCGCTGCTGCCGTTCTTAGTCGTTTTCGCCGTGCTGGCCGCGGTTCTGGGCTCGTTCACCTGGCTGGCGTCCCACATCCGCCGCCGGGGGCCGGCAGGCGGCGCCATGAGCTCCGCTCTGGCGTCCTTCGAGGAGGGCTTCCGCATCACGGCGCACGAGGCACACCACGAGATCCGGGCACAGACACAACGCAAGGCGCCACTCCTGTCACCGGACGACACCTGGCAGCGACCCCGCCCCGCCGC
>NZ_JADKMA010000100.1 GCF_017676365.1 Streptomyces oryzae | reverse complement strand
GGACCGCGGGGACGGGGGGGGGGGCGAAGGAGGGCCGGTAGCCGAGGAAGGGGGAGCGGGCACCGGCCTCGGCCAGGACGGTACGGGCTGCTTCGTCCAGCTCCCGCAGGGACACTCCCACGGCCGCCGCTTCCCGGGCGGCGGCGAGTGCCTGTGCCACGACCCGCCCGGCCTCGCGCATCGCCTCCAGCGCCGATTCGGTCTTGATCTCCACCATGCCTGCGTCTCCTCGTCCGCGGTCGCACAACCAGGGCGCGCGACCGGCGGAACCAGCCACCCCGCGCCCCGGAGCGCGACCCAATTCTTATACCGGTATTAGTATCACGGGCATGGTGCGGACTCCTTTGACCCCTTGGGAACGGCAGCGCGGAGAGCAGTTGGGCGCGCTGCTGCGTCAGGCGCGCGGCGAGCGCAGCATGGTGGAGGTTGCCCTGGCTGCGGGGGTGTCGGCCGAGACGCTGCGCAAGATCGAGACCGGCCGCGCACCGACCCCCGCCTTCTTCACCGTCGCCGCGCTGGCCGTCGCACTCGGCATGTCCCTGGACGAGCTGGCCGACGCGTGCGCGCAGGGCGACGGGATGGCGGACGCCGGGATGGCGGGCCCCGCGCTGTCGGCCTGAGTCTCCGGCGGCGCGGCGCGGGGCGCCCCGGTCACCGCAGGCGCTGGGCGCGCAGGACGACGTCGTGGGTGTGGTGCGTGCCCTCGGGAGCGGGGACCGTACGAGGGCGCGTCCCGTTGACCGCGATCTCCCAGTCATCGCCGAGGAGACCGGCGACCTCCCCGGGCTGGTAGAGGTCGGCCGGGTCGAAGCGGTGCCCGTCGTCCGGGGTGAAGTCGGTGACGTCATGGCCGACGAACAGCAGGGTGCCGCCCCGTGCGACAGCGGCCAGCAGACCGCGCAGCGCGGTGTGCTCCGGCTCGTGCCACAGCGGGAAGTACTGCACGGACACCAGGTCGAACGCGTCCGCGGGCGGCGGGGGCGCGACGCTCAGATCCGCGTGCGTCCACGTCACCCGGTCCACGACATTCGAACCACCCGCGCCATCCGCGTGACCCGCGCCATCCACGCCATCCCCATCGGCGGCAGCGGCCGCTGCCGCCGCACGTCGCAGCGCCGTACGGGAGATGTCGATCCCGGTGACCTGCCAGCCGCGCCGGGCCAGCCAGATCGCGTCGCCGCCCTCGCCGCAGCCCACGTCGAGCGCCCGCCCCGGCGGCAGTTCGCCCGCCTCGGCGACGAGCACCCCGTTGGGAGCCCCGCTGAAGAGCTGATCGCGGCTGCCGTACAACTCGTCCCAGTACTGTGCGTCCATGGTCCGTCCCTCTCCCCTCGGTGAGCAGCTGCCTCACCACAACGCCGGACCCCCAACCTGGACCCGCAACGCACGTGCTGACAAAGTCCGTTGCGAAAACGGCAACTGACGCGTCAGCCGGAAGTCCGCGTCGGGGTGGACGAGCTGCGGGGCGGTCTCAACCCTCGGGCTGTGCCTGTGCCGGCAGGGCGGTTGCGGAGAGGGTGCGCAGATCGTCGAAGGCTTGGAGGAGATGCGCGTCCAAGCTCTGTGAGGGGTCGTCGATCCAGGCTTGCGCCGCGTGGTGGAAGGCGGCCCAGCCGGTCTGAGCAGCCAGGCCGGCCAGCCGGTCGGCGACACCGCGCTGACGCAGCCCCTCCGCCACGGCTTCAGTGAGCGACGCGGCCTTGGCCAAGTCGCGTTCGCGGAGTGCTGGTGTCACCGCGATGATCGCCAACCGCGGTTCGGAGAACGGGCGGTTTTCCTCGAGGATCCGTCCGGCTTTCCGGAAGGCACAGAGCAGCACCTCGAGCGGCTGCAGACCATCGGGCGCTTCGGCCACCGCCCGCATCAGCGCGGCGCGCAGGTCGGCTTCGCCGTCGAAGAGCACTTCGCGCTTGTCCGGGAAGTGCCGGAAGAACGTGCGTTCGTTGACGCCGGCCCGGGCAGCGATCTCGGCCGTCGTGGTCTGGTCGAACCCGCGTTCCCGGTACAGCTCCAGGGCCGCCTGCTGAAGGCGGCGTCGCGCTTCTGCTCCGCTCCGTGGCACCCCCTGAGGATACCGCATGTGCCAGTGACTGGCGCTACTTGACGCCAGTGACTGGCGCTACTTAAGGTCAGCGACTGGCGCTACGTAGTGCCAGTGACTGGCATCAAGGGGAGGGTGTCTCATGCATGTGTTTGTCACCGGCGGTTCCGGCCAGACCGGCCCCGCAGTCGTCGCCGAGCTCATCACGGCCGGCCACACCGTCACCGGCCTGGCACGCTCGGATGCCGCCGCGGCCCGGCTGGAGTCACTGGGGGCCACACCGCACCGCGGATCCCTGGACGACCTCGAGAGCCTGCGCAGCGGCGCCGAAGCCGCCGACGGCGTCCTGCACATGGCCTACGGCGGCGACTTCTCCGACCTCGACGCCATGATGAGGCGCGACCGGACCGCGATCGAGACGCTCGGTCAGCCGTTGGAAAACTCGGGCAAGCCGCTCGTCGTCACCTCGGGCACGCTGGTCATGGCCGCCGGCCGGGAAAGTACCGAGCAGGACGAGCCCGACCCGACGGGGATCGCGGCCTTCCGCATCGCGGGCGAGCGAGCTGGTCTGGGCTTCGCCGGCCTGGGGGTCCGCGCGAGTGTCGTCCGTCTCGCCCCTACTGTCCACGGTCATGACGACCACGGCTTCATCCCCATGCTCATCGCCACAGCGCGGAAGACCGGCGTATCGGCCTACGTCGGCGACGGCACCAACCGCTGGCCCGCGGTGCACCGGCTCGACGCGGCGGTCCTGTTCCGCCTGGCCGTGGAAAAGGCGCCTGCGGGCAGCGTGTTGCACGGAGTGGCCGAAAGCGGCGTCACCCTGAAGAGCATCGCAGAGACGATCGCCCGCGCCCTGCGTCTGCCCACCGTCTCACTCACCCCCGACGAGGCTGCCACGCACTTCGTGAGCCCGTTCATGGCCACCGCCTACGGCTTCGACGGCCCTGCCTCCAGTTCGCACACCCAGGAGCTGCTCGACTGGTCGCCCAACCATCCCACGCTGCTCGAAGACCTGGAGCACGGCGATTACCTGGCCATGCCGGCTTCCTGACCCCCTCATGAGCGACCCCGAAGGCGCCCACGAGGGCCGGCACGCCTGTAGGTTCTCAGCTTCGCTGCCAGGTGACGTCCCGTTGACCTGCGGTTCTTCTCGTTGCGCCAGTCCGTGTCGCTGGGATGCTGTCTCAGGAGCGTGTCATTCCTCAGATCGGGGCTGGTGTGCATCCAGTCGGGCAGTCCGCCCGGCGAGCACGGAGACGTGGACCTGCTCGGAGAAGAACTCCGCGCCCGGCAGTGCCCTCCGGATGTTCTCCTCGAACGCCGGTCGTTGATCGATCCCCGGGAGTTGCTCTGCGGGGATGGCGGAGTAGAGACCGCCGATGACCTGCTGAAAGGTCAGCTCGTCGGTGTAGGAGACCGTCGTGCTCCGCACGTCTGAAAAACCGGCCTCTTCGAGGGCCTGTGCATACCGGATCCGGTCCTGATCAGCGGTCCCGCAGGATGCGGTCAGTTCAGTCTCGAAGTGCTGTTCCAGGCAGGTGCGCAGAGCGCGGGACCAGGCAGTGTCCTGTAGCCACAGCGGTGCCCCGTTCGCGATCACGGCGATGCCTCCACCTGCGCGGAACAGCGGGAGCAGGTCCCGGAACAGTTCGTCGTGCCGCATCCAGTGGAGGGCCTGCCCGACGACGGTCATCGCGAGAGAAGACCCGCGTCCCAGCAGTGTGCCGAGGGCGGGGACATCAGTGTCGGCGCCGAGCACCCAGGTCGCGTTGCGGACTTCGCGCTGGCTTGCCGCTGCATGAGCAAGACGAAGCATGTCCGGCTCGGGGTCCATACCGATCACCGATCGGACTCGGGGGGCGAGCGGGAGGGCGAGCTGCCCTGTGCCGCATCCGAGGTCCAGGACGCTGTCGTCTGCTGTCAGGGAGAAGTAGTCCTGGAGGAAGTCGAGCACTTGCTCGGGATAGCCCCGCCGGAATTTCGCGTAGTACTCGGCCACGTCTCCCCTGAACCCAACAGTCATGAAGGCACTATGTCGGCCATTCGTCCGCCTGAACAATCTCACGAGCAGCTGATCGCTGCGGGCAGAAGAGGTCCCGGAGAGAGCCGGACTGGGCACCGCTTGAGGTCGGCTGCAGGGCACGGTTCAGGGGCACCACCTGATCAGGTGGTATCCCTGAACTGTGGTTCTCAAGACGTCGTCAGGACTGCCATCGCCATGACACGACAGCGGAGAAAATGACACGGAGACAGAGAACCTGCAGCACCCGATCTACGTCTGCGCCATGTCCACGAAGCGGGAGTAGTGGCCCTGGAAGGCGACCGTGATGGTGGCGGTGGGGCCGTTGCGGTGTTTGGCGACGATCAGGTCGGCCTCGCCCGCGCGCGGTGACTCCTTCTCGTAGGCGTCCTCGCGGTGCAGGAGGATCACCATGTCAGCGTCCTGCTCGATGGAGTTGTGGACATGGATTCCGTTGGCGACGAAATTGTGTGTGCCGAGAACCGTGGCGTCGTAGACCTCTTGCTCTCCGACATTTTCGATGGAAACGACCTCGTCCCAGAACACATCGCTGGTGGCGAGCATCTCCAGCCCGGCGTCGGAGAGAACGTCTGCCACCCGGGAGAGCCGCGCCCGGCTCGGAGCGGACTTGTACAGGGCGCTGCCGCAGTACTTCGTGCCCAGAGCGGCCTGGAACGCGCGCGTCGTGACCGATTGCTCCCGCAGCACCGCGCGAACGGTGTCCCAGATGTCGCGCGGCACGGTGTCGAGGTTGGTGTTCGCCTTCACCTCGCGCAGCCGCTCCTCTGCCGCGACAACGTGCTTGGCCCGCGCACCGTGGACGCCGATCTCTTCGAGGAAGCGCTTCTGATCCTCCACGCCTGAAACGTCGACCGTCCACTGCGGGCGGCCCCTGTCGTTGCCGACGGCCCGGACTCTGGCCCGGATGTCGGCCCTCAGCAGCAGATGCTGGAGGTCCCGGGCAAGACGCTCACTGGTCGTCGCGTAGTAGATCCGCACGGCCCCCGAAGCCGCCGAGACGGTGACCGAACCGTCCGTCGCCCACAAGTGACGGAGGAACAGCCGCACCTGCGCGTCCGGCAGGCCGAAGACCTCGGGCGGGACGAACTTCTCGTGAGCCCGCTTGCCGTACAACCCCATGCCGTCCAGCCACGCCGCCACAGGGTTACGGCGACCGTGCGTCAGGTGATGCGGCGACGGCAGGTGGACGTGCCACCAGCTTTCCTGGCTCACCCGCCGCGGCGTGATTCCGAAGTGCGCCGCGGCGTCCTCGACGGCCTTCAGGTTCGCCTCGTCGTTGCTCGTGTAGTGCACCGGCTGGCGTGGCGCCACGCATCCGTCGCCCAGCAGATGGGCCAACATGACGATCTCCGCCTCCGGCCAGGGCTCGGTTCGCTGCGGAGCCTCGAGCCTGCGCGGGACCGCCAGCCGGGCGCCCACCGGCAGATCGCCCAGCGGCTTCCACCCGTCGTACGTGAGGAACGGATGGTTGGCGGTGGCCTCGATCTGCCGGCCGGAGGCCAGCTTCAGCCGGAAGACCTCCTTCACCCCACTGGGGAAGACATGCGTCATGGTCCTGGGTACGAGACGCAGCTGCTCGTCCACAGACCAGACGGGAATGTTCCGTTCGCCGCTTTCCAGCAGTTCGCCCATCGTCACCTCCGCGCCGGTGTCGGCGCGCAGCACCCGGGTGGAAGCCGTGAGGCAGCCGGACTCGCGCAAGTCCGACACCATCGGCTTCTTGTCCGTGCGCTGTTCGGGGCCGCGGTTGAGCTGGGAGAGGGCGATGACCGGCACTTCCAGCTCCTTGGCGAGGAGCTTGAGGTTACGGGACATCTCCGAGACCTCCTGCTGACGGCTCTCCGGGCGGCGGGAGCCGCCGGTCTGCATCAGCTGGAGGTAGTCGATGACGATCAGCTGGAGGTCGTTGCGCTGCTTGAGCCGACGGCACTTGGCACGGATCTCCATCATCGACAGGTTCGGCGAATCGTCGATGTACAGCGGCGCGTCGGTGACCTGCGGCATCTGCCGGGCCAGCCGCGTCCAGTCCTCGTCCGTCATCGACCCGGACCGCATATGGTGCAGCGCCACCCGCGCCTCTGCGGACAGCAGCCGCATCGCGATCTCGTTCCGCCCCATCTCCAGCGAGAAGATCACGCTCGGCATGGCGTGCTTGATGGAACAGGCCCGGGCGAAATCCAGCGCCAGCGTCGATTTGCCCATAGCAGGCCTCGCCGCGATGACGATCATCTGGCCCGGGTGGAGGCCGTTGGTGAGGGAGTCGAGGTCGGTGAAGCCGGTGGGGACGCCGGTCATCTGGCCGCTGCGGGAGCCGATGGCCTCGATCTCGTCGAGGGCGCCCTCCATGATGTCGCCGAGCGGGAGATAGTCCTCGGAGGTGCGCTGCTCGGTGACGGCGTAGATCTCGGCCTGGGCGCCGTTGACGATGTCGTCCACGTCGCCGTCCGCCGCATAACCCATCTGAGTGATGCGGGTGCCCGCCTCGACCAGCCGGCGGAGGATGGCGCGCTCGTGGACGATCTCCGCGTAGTACTCGGCGTTGGCCGCCGTGGGCACGGCCTGGACGAGGGCCTGGACGTAGCCGGGGCCCCCGACGCGGGCGATCTCGCCGCGGCGGGTCAACTCGGCGGTGACGGTGATGGGGTCGGCGGGCTCGCCCTTGGCGTAGAGGTCGAGGATGGCCTGGTAGACCGTCTCGTGCGCGGGGCGGTAGAAGTCGTTGCCCTTGAGGACCTCGACCACGTCGGCGATGGCGTCCTTGGACAGCAGCATGCCGCCGAGGACGGACTTCTCCGCGTCCAGGTCCTGCGGCGGTACCCGCTCGAACCCGCCTGCCGGGCCCTCGGGGCTGCGTTCGTGCTGCTCGGGGAGGGCGAGTCCGGAATGGTCACCGCCGGGGGCGCCGCCGGGGCCGGTTCCGTAGCCGTTGCCGCGTCCATTACCGCGTCCGTTGCCAGAGCCGTTGCCCTGGCGGCGCTGCGGCGCCTGCGCGGGCTGCGGCGCCTGCGGTGCGGCCGGGAACCCCCCCTCGGCGGCGGGGTCGGCGGCCCAGGGGTCTTCCACGTGTTCGGGCTGCTGCGTCACCCCGCCTCGCCTTCTCCCACCGGTCTCTCCCACAGGTCCCGTCGTACGGCACAGTCTTACGGCACAGCACTGACAATCGCTGGCAATCGAGCCGCCCGGCCCGGGTTACGGCGCGTCGGTGCGACGGTGAAGAAGGGGGGAACGGGGAACGGGCGCTGGTACACGGTAGGTGGCCCGCACGGTTCAGCCAATCACCTTATCCACAGGGTGGTGTGGACAGTCGTCGCCAACCTGTGGAGAAGCCGCCGAAAGCTGTGCACGAGTCGGGGGACAGCTCTGTGGATTACTCGTACGACCTTTCTCCCTACCCTCTCTGACCTGCCGCTTTACCGTCCACGGGCTGTGCGGGGAAAAAACTTCGGCGCTGTTCCCACAGGAGGATCACCGAGGGTGTTCAAGCCTGTCGCGTACACCGTCAAGTAAGCCCCTCGCACCCCTTGTGCTCATTACCTGTGGATGTTTGGATCGAACCTATGAGCCCCGCTTCCCCGACTGCGCGCGCCACCGTGCGGCGCCACGACCGTGAGATCATCGCGCTCGCCCTCCCCGCCTTCGGCGCACTCGTCGCGGAACCCCTCTTCGTGATGGTCGACAGCGCCATCGTCGGCCACCTCGGCACCCCGCAGCTCGCCGGGCTCGGCGTCGCCGCCGCACTGCTGCAGACCGGCGTCAACATCTTCGTCTTCCTCGCCTACGCCACCACAGCCGCCGTCGCCCGACGCCTCGGCGCCGACGACCTGCCGGCCGCGCTGCGGCAGGGCCTCGACGGCATCTGGCTCGCGCTCATCCTCGGCGCCCTCGTCATCGCGGCCGTCCTCCCGGGCGCGCCCTGGCTCGTCGACGCGTTCGGCGCCTCCTCGACCGCGGCGCCCTACGGCACCACCTATCTGCGGATCAGCGCGCTCGGCATCCCCGGCATGCTCGTCGTACTGGCCGCGACCGGCGTACTGCGCGGGCTCCAGGACACCAAGACCCCGCTGTACGTCGCCGTCGGCGGCTTCAGCGCCAACGCGGCGCTCAACGCGCTGCTCGTCTACGGCGCCGGTCTCGGAATCGCCGGCTCCGCCTGGGGAACGGTGCTCGCCCAGTGGGGAATGGCGGCCGTCTATCTGACCGTCGTGGTCCGCGCGGCGCGGCGGCACGGCGCCTCCCTGCGGCCCGACCTCGCCGGGATACGCGCCAGCGGCCGGGCCGGGGTGCCGCTGCTGATCCGTACGCTCTCGCTGCGCGCCGTGCTGATGATCGCGACAGCGGTCGCGGCCCGGCTCGGCGACGCGGACATCGCGGCGCACCAGATCACCCTGACCCTGTGGACGCTGCTGGCCTTCGCCCTGGACGCCATCGCCATCGCGGGCCAGGCCATCATCGGGCGCTACCTCGGCGCCGACGACGCGGAGGGCGCGAAGGCCGCCTGCCGGCGGATGGTGCTGTGGGGTGTGGTGTCCGGGGTGGTGCTGGGTGCGCTCGTGGCGCTGGTACGGCCGCTGTTCATGCCGGTCTTCACCACGGACCAGACCGTCATCGACCAGCTGACGCCGGTGCTGCTGGTCGTCGCCGTCACCCAGCCCGTCGCCGGTGTCGTCTTCGTACTGGACGGAGTGCTGATGGGAGCCGGCGACGGCCCCTATCTGGCAGGCGCGATGCTGGTGACACTGGCGGTGTTCGCCCCTGCGGCTGTGGCGGTCCCCGCCATCGGGGGCGGTCTCACCACCCTGTGGTGGACCGTCGCAGGGCTGATGATGGGCACCCGCCTGGCCACCCTCGCACTGCGTGCCCGCTCCGGCCGCTGGGCGGTGACGGGCGCGGTACGGGCCTGAGCCGGGGACCTGCAGAATCCGCAGCCCCCGCACAGCACGGAGGGCGCACCCCGCACGGGGTGCGCCCTCTCATCGGCGTATGCCGAGCGCAGCGTTACGCCGCGGCTACGTCCACGTCGACGGTCGCGGTCACATCGGCGTGCAGCCGGATGGCGACCTGGTGTGCGCCGAGCGACTTGATGGGCGAGCCCACCTCGACGCGGCGCTTGTCGACGTCGGGACCGCCGGACGCCTTGATGGCGTCGGCGATGTCCGCCGGGGTGACGGAGCCGAACAGCCGGCCCTGCTCCCCGGCCCGCACCTTGAGGCCGACGCGCAGGCCCTCGAGCTGGGACTTGATCTCGTTGGCCTGCTCGATCGTCGCGATCTCGCGGATCTTGCGGGCGCGGCGGATCTGCTCGACGTCCTTCTCGCCGCCCTTGGTCCAGCGGATCGCGAAACCGCGCGGGACCAGGTAGTTGCGTGCGTAGCCGTCCTTCACCTCGACGACGTCGCCTGCGGCACCGAGGCCGGAGACCTCGTTGGTCAGGATGATCTTCATGATGTGGTCACCCTTCCCTTAGCGCGCGGTCGAGGTGTAGGGCAGCAGCGCCATCTCACGGCTGTTCTTCACGGCCGTGGCGACGTCACGCTGGTGCTGGGTGCAGTTGCCGGTGACCCGGCGGGCACGGATCTTGCCGCGGTCGGAGATGAACTTCCGCAGCAGGTTCGTGTCCTTGTAGTCGACGTAGGAGATCTTCTCCTTGCAGAACACGCAAACCTTCTTCTTCGGCTTGCGAGCAGGCGGCTTCGCCATGTCTCTACTCCTATGAGTTTCGCTCAGAAGGGTGGCTCGTCCGAGTAGCCGCCACCGTTGCCGCCGGGGGCGCCGCCCCAGCCGCCACCGCCACCGCCGCCCTGACCGCCACCGGCCGGGGCACCCGAGGACCACGGGTCGCCCGCGGGGGCGCCGCCGCCAGGACCGCCGGGGCCGCCGCCCCAGCCACCGCCCTGGCCGCCACCGCCGCCGAAGCCGCCGCCCTGGCCGCCGCGGCCCGTGGTCTTGGTGACCTTGGCCGTGGCGTTGCGGAGGCTGGCGCCGACCTCGTCGACGTCCAGCTCGTAGACCGTGCGCTTGATCCCCTCACGGTCCTCGTACGAGCGCTGCCTGAGGCGGCCCTGCACGATGACGCGGGTGCCCTTGGTGAGGGACTCGGCGACGTTCTCCGCCGCCTGCCGCCAGACCGAGCAGGTCAGGAACAGGCTCTCGCCGTCCTTCCACTCGTTGGTCTGCCGGTCGAAGGTGCGGGGTGTGGACGCGACACGGAACTTCGCGACCGCCGCACCGGAGGGGGTGAAGCGCAGCTCGGGGTCGTCGACGAGATTGCCGACGACCGTGATGACGGTCTCGCCTGCCATGGGTGAACCTCTCGGCGTGCTGCTGGCTGCTGTGGTGCCTGGTGGTGCTCAGTGATGCTCAGGAGAGCGGGTGGTGAGCGGGTGGTGCGTGATGCGTGGTGCTCGGGCTACTCGGGAGTCGGCCTCAGTGGGTCGACGGGCGGAGGACCTTGGTCCGCAGGACGGACTCGTTCAGGTTCATCTGCCGGTCGAGCTCCTTGACCACAGCGGGCTCGGCCGTCAGGTCGATGACCGAGTAGATGCCCTCGGGCTTCTTGTTGATCTCGTAGGAGAGACGACGACGGCCCCAGGTGTCGACCTTCTCGACCTTCCCGTTGCCCTCACGGACGACGGAAAGGAAGCTCTCGATCAGGGGGGAGACAGCGCGCTCCTCCAGATCGGGGTCGAGGATGACCATCACCTCGTAGTGACGCATGTGGAACCCACCTCCTCTGGACTCGGCGGCCACGGTCGTTCCGTGGCAGGAGGGTCGTGATGCGTTTCCGCGCCCCGGGGAGCCGCCGGAGAGCCGGGGGCGCACCAGGGACGCAGACAGGCCAGCCTACCTGGCCGCGGCCTTCCGGTTGAAATCCGGGGGTAACCCGGAGCAATCTGGACACCTCAGATGTGAGCGGCGTTACAGTACGCGCCACGCTCTGACAGGAGGTGCCGCATGGCACAGGCAGTGCGCTGGAACCACCCCCTCTCCTATCTGAACACCGACGGCAAGCGGCATCCCGTGGAGAACTCCTTCGCGGCCGCCACCATCGTGCTGGGCCTGATCGCCGCCATCTCCGCGTGGTGGCCCGGGCTGCATGTGCTCGGCTCGTGGACGGGGCTGGTCGGCATCCTGACCGGGGCCTGGGGCCAGTACATCTCGGCGACGACGGGCGAACGGTTCGTCATGATCATCGGGCTCGGCGCCGCAGCGGTCGGCTTCTATCTGGGCGTGGCACACGGGGGACTGGTGCCGTAGCCCCTCGGCGGGTCCTGCCCCGCCCCTTCGGGGCGCAGCCCTCATCGCCCTGGGGGCGGGCAGTAGGCTTCCCGGCGAGCATCAGTCAGTTCGCCGGAGGAGCGTCCCGCCATGAGCCTGACCCTGAGGACCGTCAGCCGAGAGCAGCATCTGGCGTATATCCAGAGCCTGCCGTCGGCAAGCCACTGTCAGGTGCCCGCCTGGGCGGACGTCAAAAACGAGTGGCGCGCGGAGAATCTGGGCTGGTTCGACGAGCGTACGGGCCAGATGGTGGGAGCCGGGCTGGTGCTCTACCGGCAGCTGCCGAAGGTCAAGCGCTATCTCGCGTATCTGCCCGAGGGCCCGGTCATCAACTGGTACGCGCCCAACCTGGACGAGTGGCTGCGTCCGATGCTCGACCACCTCAAGAAGCAGGGCGCCTTCTCGGTGAAGATGGGCCCGCCCGTGGTGATCCGGCGCTGGGACGCTGCCGCCATCAAGAAGGGCATCCAGGACCAGGACGTCAAGCGGCTGCGGGACATCGAGGCCACCCACATCGAGCCGCGGGCCTTCGAAGTCGCCGACAAGCTGCGCCGGATGGGCTGGCAGCAGGGCGAGGACGGCGGCGCCGGCTTCGGTGACGTACAGCCGCGCTACGTCTTCCAGGTGCCGCTGGAGAACCGCTCCCTCGAAGAAGTGCACAAGAACTTCAACCAGCTGTGGCGCCGCAACATCAAGAAGGCCGACAAGGCCGGCGTGCAGGTGGTCCAGGGCAACATGGCCAACCCGTACGACCTGGACGAGTGGCAGCGGCTGTACGAGATCACCGCCGAGCGCGACAAGTTCCGCCCCCGCCCCAAGGCGTACTTCCAGCGGATGTGGAACGTACTGAACGCCGAGGACCCGCAGCGGATGCGGCTGTACTTCGCCGAGCACGAGGGCGAGCGGATCTCGGCCGCGACGATGCTCGTCGTCGGCGGGCACGTGTGGTACTCCTACGGCGCCTCGGCCAACCACAAGCGCGAGGTGCGGCCCTCCAACGCGATGCAGTGGCGGATGCTCCAGGACGCCTACGCGCTGGGCGCGAGCGTGTACGACCTGCGCGGCATCAGCGACTCCCTGGACGAGAACGACCACCTGTTCGGCCTGATCCAGTTCAAGGTCGGCACCGGTGGGCAGGCGGCCGAGTACCTCGGTGAGTGGGACTTCCCGCTCAACAAGCTCCTGCACAAGGCGCTCGACATCTACATGTCGCGGCGCTGAGCGCGCTCCAACGCGCCTGACAGCCCGATCTCCAGACTCTCCTTCAGAAAGGTTCCGTACCGGCCATGGCGCTCTCCCTCTACGTCGATACCGATCGCTGGCGGGCGCACCAGCAGACGGTGATTCAGCAGTTCCCGGGAATCGTTCCGGTCTGCAAGGGCAACGGCTACGGCTTCGGCCATGAGCGCCTGGCAGACGAGGCCACCAAGTTCGGTGCCGACATACTGGCCGTCGGTACGACCTACGAGGCGGCCCGCACAAAGGATCTGTTCGGCGGCGATCTGCTGGTGCTCACCCCGTTCCGCAAGGACGAGGAGCCGGTGCCGCTGCCGGACCGCGCCATCCGCTCGGTCTCCTCGGTGGAGGGCGTGGGCCTGATGCGCGGGGCCCGGGTCGTCATCGAGGTGATGAGCAGCATGAAGCGGCACGGGGTCAGCGAGCAGGACCTGCCCCGGCTGCACGCCGCCATCGACGAGGTCCGCCTGGAGGGTTTCGCCATCCATCTGCCGCTGGACCGGGCCGACGGCTCGGACGCGGTGGAGGAGGTCATCGGCTGGATGGACCGGCTGCGAGCCGCACGGCTGCCGCTGGACACCATGTTCGTCAGCCATCTGAAGCCGGAGGAGTTCGCCGTCCTCCAGCAGCAGTTCCCGCAGACCCGGTTCCGCGCCCGGATCGGCACCCGGCTGTGGCTGGGCGACCACGCGGCCACCGAGTACCGGGGGGCGATCCTGGACGTCACGCGGGTCACCAAGGGTGAACGGTTCGGCTATCGGCAGGCCAAGGCGACGGGCGACGGCTGGCTGGTCGTGGTCGCGGGCGGCACCTCGCACGGGGTGGGCCTGGAGTCGCCGAAGGCGCTGCACGGCATCACGCCGCGCGCCAAGGGCGTGGCCCGCGCGGGCCTGGCGACCGTCAACCGCAACCTCTCCCCGTTCGTCTGGGCGGGCAAGCAGCGCTGGTTCGCCGAGCCCCCGCACATGCAGGTGTCCATCCTCTTCGTCCCCGCGGACGCGCCGGAGCCGCATGTGGGGGAGGAACTGACGGCGATCCTCCGCCATACGACGACGACGGTGGACCGCACCGTGGATCGCTGAGCGCCCCGAAGGGGCGCGGGGAACTGCGCGACGAGCCACAGCGAACGCCGCAGTCCGCAGCCGGCAGCCGGCAGCCGGGGGCAGCCTCTTTCCGGCAAGCTGAGGGGGCCCGGGGACGAATCCCCGAGCCCCCTCATCGGCTAAGCCACAGCGGCCGGCGTCAACGCTCGACCTTGCCCTCGATGAAGTCCTGCACATTCTTCCGCGCGACATCATCGAAGTACTGCACCGGCGGCGACTTCATGAAGTACGACGACGCCGAAAGGATCGGGCCGCCGATGCCGCGGTCCTTGGCGATCTTCGCGGCGCGCAGCGCGTCGATGATGACGCCCGCGGAGTTGGGCGAGTCCCACACCTCCAGCTTGTACTCGAGGTTCAGCGGAACGTCACCGAACGCGCGGCCCTCCAGCCGGACGTAGGCCCACTTGCGGTCGTCCAGCCAGGCGACGAAGTCCGAGGGGCCGATGTGCACATTGTCGGCGCCCAGGTCGCGGTCGGGGATCTGGGAGGTGACGGCCTGCGTCTTGGAGATCTTCTTGGACTCCAGCCGCTCCCGCTCCAGCATGTTCTTGAAGTCCATGTTGCCGCCGACGTTCAGCTGCATCGTGCGGTCCAGGATGACGCCGCGGTCCTCGAACAGCTTGGCCATCACACGGTGCGTGATGGTGGCGCCGACCTGCGACTTGATGTCGTCGCCGACGATCGGCACCCCGGCGGCGGTGAACTTGTCCGCCCACTCCTTGGTGCCGGCGATGAAGACGGGCAGCGCGTTGACGAACGCGACCCCGGCGTCGATGGCGCACTGGGCGTAGAACTCGACGGCCGACTGGGAGCCGACGGGCAGGTAGCAGACCAGGACGTCGGCCTGCGAGTCCTTGAGCGCCTGGACGACGTCGACGGGCTCGGCGGCGGACTCCTCGATGGTCTCGCGGTAGTACTTGCCCAGGCCGTCATAGGTGTGCCCGCGCTGCACGGAGACACCGGTGGGCGGCACGTCGCAGATCTTGATGGTGTTGTTCTCGCTGGCGCCGATGGCGTCGGCCAGGTCGAGGCCCACCTTCTTGCCGTCGACGTCGAAGGCGGCGACGAACTCGATGTCGCGCACGTGGTAGTCGCCGAACTGGACGTGCATCAGACCCGGCACCCTGCTGTCCGGGTCGGCGTCCTTGTAGTACTCGACGCCCTGGACCAGCGATGCGGCGCAGTTGCCCACGCCGGCGATGGCTACGCGAACCGAACCCATTCCGGTTGCTCCCTGTTCGTTCTCGCTGAGGCTCGCGGCGGAGCGCGGCCTCATGTGTCGGTGTTGTCGGACGGACCCGGCGCAGGCCGGTCCGGACCGGTCTCCCGGCCCTGGCGCTCCGCACGCTCGGTTCCGTTCCGCTCGCTCTCGATGAGTTCGCTGAGCCAGCGGACCTCGCGCTCCACGGATTCCATTCCATGGCGCTGCAGTTCGAGCGTGTAGTCGTCGAGGCGCTCGCGGGTGCGGGCCAGTGAGGCACGCATCTTCGCGAGCCTCTCCTCCAGCCGGCTGCGGCGTCCCTCCAGCACGCGCATACGGACATCGCGCGAGGTCTGGCCGAAGAACGCGAAGCGGACGCCGAAGTGCTCGTCCTCCCAGGTATCGGGACCCGTCTGGGAGAGCAGGTCCTCGAAGTGCTCCTTGCCCTCGGCCGTCAGCCGGTAGACGATCTTCGCCCGGCGCCCGGCGAGCGAACCCGCCTGGGCCCGCGAAGCCGCCTGTGCGCGTCCGGGCTGCTGCTCCTCCGGCTGCCCGCTCGGCTCCTCCACCAGCCAGCCGCGCTGCACCAGCGCCTTGAGGCAGGGATAGAGCGAGCCGTAGCTGAAGGCGCGGAAGACGCCGAGCGAGGTGTTGAGCCGTTTGCGCAGCTCGTACCCGTGCATCGGTGACTCGCGCAGCAGACCGAGAACGGCGAACTCGAGAACGCCTGAGCGCCTGCTCATCGTCCGCCCACCTCCGTCCACAGACGTTTATCCCGCGCTTATCTCGCTCTGATGTATCGACTCGATACATCCCGACGATAGAACGCTGCTTCGGTAGCGACAAGAGGGGGGTCGGTGAAGGGCCTCACATCACTGATTCACCGCAGTCCCTTTGCGTCGATTGAGGCGAATACGGCCTAAGGAGGGTTTTGAAGCTGCGTAGTCTGTCCGCTGTGCAGACCACGAGTACCGGGAACCATGCGACGTCAGTGAGCGTCCTCGTCCCCGGTGCAGTGCGCCCGGGCCTGGTATTTCCGTCCCGGCGCACTCGGGGGGACCAGATGCCAACTGCCACCTTCAGGCGCATGGGCCGCCTGCCCGAGGAGTAGCTGTTCCAATGAGCGGAAACCGTCGAAAGCCGCCGCAGGGGCGCGGCCGTCGTGCGGCGCAGCCGCCGCCGTCCCCCGGTCGCCGCGCAGCATCGCGCGGTGGCGGGCAGGCACCGCCCTCCGCACCGGGCCCCGACGGACACGGCCGCCGAGACGCGCGCGGCCATCGGTCGGAGCCGGGAGCGCCGGGCGCACCGGGACACGGTGGACGTGCGGAGGCCCGAAGGGCCGCCCAGGGGGGCCGACGACGGGCCGCCGCCGCGGCGAGCGCGCAGGGCGGCCGGCGCGGCCGGGGCCGCGGACGCGGGGTGCCGGAGCGCAAGCGCTTCATCGACTACCCGCGCGCGGGCAAGCACGGCGTACGGCGCTGGCTTCCGTCCTGGAAGCTGGTCACCGGGCTGTGCTTCGGGTTCTTCGCGCTGCTGATGGGAGCGCTGGGGATAGGACTGCTGCTCGTCGACGTTCCGAACGACAAGGTCGCAGCGGCCCAGGTGCAGAAGAACGTCTACTACTGGAACGACGGCAGCCAGATGGTCGTCGCCGGCGGCGGCGACCAGAACCGGCAGATCGTCGGCATCAACGAGATCCCCAAGCACATGCGGTGGGCGGTCATCGCAGCGGAGAACGAGACCTTCTACCAGGACAGCGGTGTCGACCCGATGGGCATCGCGCGCGCCGTCGTCAAGATGGCCATGGGCGGCGAGACCCAGTCCGGCTCCACGATCACCCAGCAGTACGTGAAGAACACCTACCTCGACCAGTCGCAGACCCTCTCGCGGAAAGCCAGGGAGCTGCTGATCTCGATCAAGGTGGGCGGCAAGCTGAGCAAGGACGAGATCCTCGCCGGCTATCTCAACACCGGTTACTACGGGCGGGGTGCCTACGGCATCCAGGCGGCGGCCCAGGCGTACTACCACAAGGACGCCAAGGAGCTCTCCGCCAGCGAGAGCGCCTTCCTGAGCGCGACGCTCAACGGCCCCAACCTCTACGACCCCGAGGGCGGCGTCGGCGCCGCGGCGACCCGCGAGAAGAACCTCAAGCGGGCGAAGGCGCGCTGGTCCTGGACGCTCGACCGCGAGGTCGCCACCGGCCATATGTCCAAGGCCACCCGGGCCAAGATCGGGGAAGACTTCCCGATGCCCGACAAGCCGTCGAAGTCCACGGAGCTGAAGGGGCAGATCGGCTATCTGGTGGAACTCGCGGACAACAACGTGATCAGCTCCACCAAGGACTCCGCGAACCCCATCACCAAGACCGCGCTCGACAGAGGCGGTTACCGCATCCACACGACCTTCGACAAGAAGAAGATCCAGAAGTTGCAGAAGACCGTCGAGGCGGTCAAGAAGAAGAACATCGACCCGAAGAAGCGGGACGTCGACAAGTACGTCCAGTTCGGCGGGGCCTCCGTGCGACCGGAGGACGGCGCCATCCAGGCCATCTACGGCGGCGAGGACGCGACCGAGCACTTCAGGAACAACGCCGACTACACCGGCGTCCAGGTCGGGTCCACGTTCAAGCCGTTCGTGATGGCGGCGGCGATGCGGGACGGCGTACGCGACCCGAAGGGGCCGGAGGAGCAGGGCCCGGAGCAGCGCACCAAGGTCTCCCCGAAGAGCGTCTACAACGGCAACAACAAGATCAAGCTCCGGAACTACAACGGCACTGTCTGGCACGACAAGGACGGAGGGGAGTGGCACCAGAAGAACGACGGCAACAAGAGCTACGGGATGATCAACCTGCGCACCGCCATGCAGTACTCGGTGAACACCCCCTTCATCCAGCTGGGTTGGGACATCGGCACCGAAAAGGTGAAGCAGGCGGCACTGGACGCGGGCGTCAACGAGGAGAGCCTCGCCCGTACCACCCCCACCTTCTCGCTCGGCACCTCGGCGCCCAGTGCCATCCGGATGGCCGGCGCCTACGGCACCTTCGCCACCAGCGGTGAGCAGTCCGAGCCGTACTCGGTCACCAAGGTCGAGCGGAAGGGTGTGGTCAAGTACGAGCACAAGAAGGTGAGCAAGCCCGCCTTCGACAAGCCGGTCGCCGACAACGTCACCAACATGCTGGAGACCGTGGTGCAGAAGGGCACCGGCACCACGGCCAAGGCCCTCGGGCGCCCGGCGGCGGGCAAGACGGGTACCACGGATGACAACAAGTCCGCCTGGTTCACCGGCTACACCCCGCAGCTGTCCACCTCGATCGGCATGTGGCGCGTCAACGACAAGGCCAAGACGCAGAAGTTCCTCAAGATGTACGGCGTGGGCGGCCAGGACTCGATCCACGGTGCCTCCTTCCCCGCCGAGATCTGGACGGAGTACATGAAGGAGGCCCTGAAGGGCTCCCCGGTCAAGAAGTTCCCGGTGCCGGACCCGATCGGCGACAAGATCTACGGCGACGGTGCGAGCCCCGACCCGACGCCGTCCAAGACCTCCGCTCCCCCGTCACCGTCCGACGAGCCCAGCGAATCCCCGTCCGACGATCCCTCGGAGTCCCCGTCCGACAGCCCGAGCTCGTCGAGCACCAGCTGCCCGCCGATGGACCCGACCTGTGACGAGAACCAGAACGGCAACGGCAACGGCAACGGCGGAAACGACGGCGGCGCCGACGGGGGCGGCCCAGGCGGCGGGCCCGGCGGCGACTCGGGCAGCACCGGCGACACGGGCAGCAGTGACGGCGGGCTCTTCGGGGCACCGCAGGGGTACCGCAGGGAGTGACGGCGCCCGGACCACTGAGGGCGCGCTGAGAGCGACCGTGTGAGCAGGCCCCCGGCTCGGACTCCGAGCCGGGGGCCTTCCCCGTTGGCGGCGTGCGGCAGGATGAATTCCATGACGAGCGCCCCCACGGAACGGAATCCCGCTCAACGGCCCGGCATGCCACCCGCCGCGCGCCCCGTCCACCCCACGGACCACGACGAGGTGGCGACGACCGCGAGCGAAGTGGCCGGCGGTCCGGCAGGACGGCGCAGTGTGGCCGGAACGGGGTGGTGGACCCCGGTCCGCGTCGTGGTGGCGGTGGCGCTGGGGATGTACGCGCTCGGCATGCTGCAGAAGGTGCCCTGTCTGGACGGTGCCTGGTTCTCGGGCCAGACCTCGCAGTACGTCCACGCCTGCTACTCCGACATCCCGCACCTCTACAACGGCCGCGGCTTCGCGAGCGGGCTCACCCCGTATCTCGACCGCATCCCGGACCGGATCTCCGGCGGGATGGAATATCTCGAATACCCCGTGCTCACCGGGGTGTTCATGCTGATCGCGGCGAAGCTGACGGTCGGTGGTGACTCGCTGCGGCAGGACGAGCAGCTCTACTGGGTGGTCAACGCGGGGATGCTGATGCTCTGCGCGGCCGTACTGATCGTGTGTGTGGTCCGCACCCACCGCAACCGCCCCTGGGACGGAATGCTCGTCGCGCTGGCGCCGGGGCTGGCGCTGACGGCGACCATCAACTGGGATCTGCTGGCCGTGGCGATGACGGCCGCGGGGATGCTGCTGTGGGCCCGTTCGCGTCCGCTGGCGGCCGGGGTGCTGATCGGCCTGGCGACGGCGGCCAAGCTCTACCCCGTACTGCTGCTCGGACCGCTGCTGGTGCTGTGCTGGCGGGCCGGACGCTGGGGCGCCTTCGGCCGCGCCGCCGGGGGAGCCGCCGTCTCCTGGGCGGTGGTGAACGTGCCGGTGATGCTGCTCTCCTGGCAGGGCTGGGCGAAGTTCTACACCTTCAGCCAGGAGCGGCCGGTGGACTTCGGCTCGCTGTGGCTGATCATCCAGCAGCGAACCGGACGCACGTTCGATGACGCCAATATCTACGCCACGCTGCTGATGATCCTCGGCTGCCTGGGCCTCGCCGCGCTGGCGCTGTGCGCTCCCCGCCGCCCCCGGTTCGCGCAACTCGCCTTCCTGGTGGTCGCGTTGTTCGTGCTGACCAACAAGGTCTACTCCCCGCAGTACGTGCTGTGGCTGATCCCGCTGGCGGCGCTCGCCCGGCCCAAGTGGCGCGACTTCCTCATCTGGCAGGGCTGTGAGGCGCTCTACTTCCTGGGGATCTGGATGTACCTCGCCTACACCGGCTCCGAGAAACACCAGGGGCTCCCGGAGGACGGCTACCAGCTCGTCATCGCCGCGCATCTGCTCGGCACCGCGTATCTGTGCGCCATGGTGGTACGCGACGCACTGCGGCCCGAGCACGATCCGGTCCGCAGGGACGACGGCTCGGACGATCCCGGCGGCGGCGTCCTGGACCGGGCACCGGATGTGTTCACCCTCAGCTCCCTCACCCACAAGCCGGCGCTCCAGCGCAGCGCCACCCGTCCGCGGCCCGCTGTCCACTGGGGGGCCACGCTGCGGGAGTGAGCCCTCTGGGAAGCGAGAGTGAGCCCTCTGGGAAGCGCACCGTTTCACGTGAAACCGCCGGACTCGGCCCCGACTGTGTGAGGCTGTCCCCATGTCCGTCGCACGTGACCTGCGCACCCTGCTCCGCTTCCCGGACTTCCGGAAACTGCTGACGGTACGGCTGCTCTCCCAGCTCGCGGACGGTATCTATCAGGTCGCCCTGGCGGCATACGTCGTCTTCTCCCCCGAGAAGGAGACCTCCCCCGCCGCCATCGCCTCCGCGATGGCGGTGCTGCTGCTGCCGTACTCCCTCCTCGGGCCGTTCGCAGGGGTGCTGCTGGACCGCTGGCAGCGCAGGCAGGTCCTCTTCTTCGGCAACCTCCTGCGCACCGCGCTCGCCACCGCCACCGCGGCGCTCGTCTTCGGTGCCGTACCGGAGTGGCTGGTCTATCTGTCCGCGCTCACGGTCACCGCCGTCAACCGCTTCGTCCTCGCCGGACTCTCGGCCGCACTGCCCCGCGTGGTGGACGACGAGCGGCTCGTCATCGCCAACTCCCTCTCCCCGACCGCCGGCACGCTCGCCGCGACCCTGGGCGGGGGCGTCGCCTTCGTGGTGCGGGCCCTCGCCCCCGGTACGGGACGCGACGCGGACGCCCTCGTGCTGCTGACGGGAGCCGCGGTCTATCTGCTGGCCGCGCTCGCCTCCCTGCGGATGAGCAGGGGGCTGCTCGGGCCCGACCCCGCCGAGGTGCAGCCCCGCGTACTGGCCGCCGTCGCCAGCACCGCGCGCGGGCTGCTGGCCGGGCTGCGCCATCTCCGCGAGCGCCGGACGGCGGCCTACGCGCTGACCGCCTCGGCCCTGATGCGGTTCTGCTATGGGGCGTTGACGGTCACGGTGCTGATGCTGGCCCGGTACTCATGGAGCGACAGCGGCCGTTCCGATGGCGGGCTGCAACTGCTCGGCGTCGCGCTGGGGCTGTCGGGGCTGGGGTTCTTCGCCGCCGCCGTCATCACGCCCTCCGCGGTGCGGCGGACGGGCATCTTCGGCTGGATGGCGCTGTGCGCGGGCGTCGCCGCCGTGCTGGAGCCCGCGCTGGGGCTGACCTTCCAGCCCGTGCCGATACTGCTGGCCGCCTTCGTGCTGGGACTCGTCACCCAGGCCGGAAAGATCGCCACGGACACCGCCGTGCAAACCTCCGTGGACGATGCCTTCCGGGGCCGGGTCTTCTCCCTCTACGACATGCTCTACAACGTGGCCTACGTCGGTGCCGCCGGAGTGGCCGCCGCCATCCTCCCGCCGGACGGGCGCTCGGCTGCCATCGTCGTAGGGGTGGCGGTGCTGTACGCCGTCATCGCCGCCGCGCTCTTCCGTGTTTCACGTGAAACGGCGGCACCGGGCGAGACGGGACAGGTCACCCCTCCCGCTGGTCCGCCTCCTGCTGGGCCCACCACTTCTTGAGCTCCGCGACCGCTCCGTCATGCCCAAGCGGCCCATGCTCCAGCCGCAGCTCCAGCAGATACTTGTACGCCTGCCCCACCACGGGGCCGGGCCGCACGCCCAGCTCCCGCATGATCTCGTTGCCGTCGAGATCAGGGCGGATGGCGTCCAGCTCCTCCTGCTCCTGGAGCCGCGCGATGCGCTCCTCGAGGCCGTCGTACGCCCGCGAGAGCGCCTGGGCCTTCCGCTTGTTCCGCGTGGTGCAGTCCGAGCGGGTCAGCTTGTGCAGCCGGTCCAGCAGCGGACCGGCGTCCCGGACGTAGCGGCGCACCGCCGAGTCCGTCCACTCACCCGTGCCGTATCCGTGGAAGCGCAGATGCAGCTCCACCAGCCGCGAGACGTCCTTGACCATCTCGCCCGGGTACTTGAGCGCGGTCATCCGCTTCTTCGTCATCTTGGCGCCCACCACCTCGTGGTGGTGGAAGGAGACCCGCCCGTCCTTCTCGAACCGCCGCGTCCTCGGCTTGCCGATGTCGTGCAGCAGCGCCGCCAGCCGCAGCGTCAGATCGGGCCCGTCGTCCTCCAGGTCGATCGCCTGGTCCAGCACGGTCAGCGAGTGCTCGTAGACGTCCTTGTGGCGGTGGTGTTCGTCGCGCTCCAGCCGCAGCGCGGGCAGCTCCGGCAGCACATGGTCGGCGAGTCCGGTCTGCACCAGCAGCCGCAGTCCCTTCCGGGGCTCCCTGGAGAGCAGCAGCTTGTTCAGCTCGTCCCGCACCCGCTCCGCCGAGACGATCTCGATCCGGCCCGCCATCTCCGTCATGGCGGCCACGACCTCCGGCGCGATGTCGAAGTCGAGCTGCGCGGCAAAGCGCGCGGCCCGCATCATCCGCAGCGGGTCGTCGGAGAACGACGCCTGCGGAGTGCCCGGCGTACGCAGCCGCCGGGTGGCCAGGTCCTCCAAGCCGCCGTGCGGGTCGACGAAGTGCTTCTCCGGCAGCGCGACGGCCATCGCGTTCACCGTGAAATCACGGCGGACCAGGTCCTCCTCGATCGTCTCGCCGTAAGTGACCTCGGGCTTGCGCGAGCTGCGGTCGTAGATCTCCGACCGATACGTCGTCACTTCCAGGACAAAGTCGGATTTCTTGATCCCTACGGTGCCGAAGGCGATACCGACCTCCCACACCGCGTCCGCCCACGGCCGCACGATCTCCAGCACATCCTCGGGACGGGCGTCGGTGGTGAAGTCGAGATCGTTGCCGAGCCGCCCCAGCAGCGCGTCGCGTACCGAACCGCCGACCAGCGCGAGACGGAAGCCCGCCTCCCGGAACCGGCGCGCTAGCTCGTCCGCCACCGGGGAGACCCGTAGCAGCTCGCTCACAGCGCGCCGCTGCACCTCACTGAGCTGTTCGGCTGCCGGTCGGTCCGCTGCGGGCACCGCGGGGACGGCGGTGGGCTGTTCCTGGCTGTCACTCTTGGCGTTCGGCACAACAGCACAGGTTACGTTGCCGTGCCGCGCCCAGGCGCCCCCGTTCGCGGCGCCCGCACGCAGGGCGCCCAGCCGCGCCGGTGATCATGTGGTGGACGGCGCGGCACTTCCACCGTCCGGGCATCGTTACCATCAGGCGAACGGGACGACGACCGACGACGGGATGGACGTGCGCGTGGCCGAGGCGGCTGAGAGCCAGGCTCCCCCTGGCCCAAGGGGAACGGCCGGCCCCAAGGGGACGAACCGCTGGGGGCGACGGGCCGGAGTGCTCCTCCTCTCCGCCCTCCCGATGCTGGCGGGAGTGCTTCCCGCAACCACCCAGGCGGCTTCGGCAGCCTCGGGGACGGCTCCCGGGACCGCGCCCGCAGCAGCCCACGGGACGGCGACAGCAGCCTCCACAACGGCGACAGCAGCCCACGAAGCCGCGGCAGCGCCCTCGGCCCGCACCGGCACCGGCTCCCGTACCGCCCGGATCTCCGTCAACGAGGTCACCCCGTCCATCCCGGAGCAGGGCGACACCCTCACCCTGAGCGGCACGGTCACCAACACCAGCAGCACCACGCTGGGCCACCTACGGCTGGCCCCGCGTATCGGCCCCACCCTCGGCTCGCGCAGCGCCATCGACCAGGCGGCCCGCCGCAAGGGCTACCTCTCCGGCGCCGACGGCACCGAGGTCGCCGGCGGCCACTCCGCGCGGCTCAGCGGTCTCGCCTCCGGAGTCACCCGCTCCTTCACCCTCAAGATCCCGGTCAGCGATCTCCACCTCGGCGCCGACGGCGTCTACCAGCTCGGCGTCTCCCTCACGGGGCGGACCCGCAACCGCCCCTACGACCAGGTCCTCGGCATCGGCCGCACCTTCCTGCCCTGGCAGAAGAGTTCGTCCGGCCACCCGACCAAGCTCACCTACCTCTGGCCGCTGATCTCCACCCCGCACGTCACGGCACGCACCCAGCCCGACAAGCAGCAGACGCCGGTCTTCCGCTCCGACAAGCTCGCCGAGGAGCTGGCCCCCGGCGGCCGTCTCCAGCAGATGCTCGACCTCGGCAAGGACCTGAACGTCACCTGGGTCATCGACCCCGACCTGCTGGCGAGCGTCGACACGATGGCCCGCCGCTACCGGGTGCACCGGCCCGGCGGCGGCCCGGACGACACCGTCGCCGGGAAGGGCCAGGAGTACGCCAAGCAGTGGCTGAACGAACTGCAGGAGGCCGTGGCCGACAAGGAAGTGGTCGCCCTGCCGTTCGCCGACCCCGACCTGGCCTCGCTGGCCCACCGCGGTACGCAGGTCCCCGGGGCGCTCAGCTCGCTGGGCCAGGCCACCACGCTGGCCAGGGAGACGGTGCAGACAGTGCTCCACGTGAAACCGAGCACCGACTTCGCCTGGCCCTACAAGGGCGCCGTCGACTCCTCCATCGTGGACGTCGCCACCTCTGCGGGCGCGCACAACGTCATCGCCCGCAGCGACAGCGTCCGCGAGACCGGGCTCTCCTACAGCCCTACCGCGGCCCGCCCGATCGGCAGCGGCAACACCGCGCTGGTCGCCGACGCACCGCTGTCCACCGCCTTCGAGGGCGACCTGTCCCGGGCCGGAGCCTCCTCGCTGGCCGTCCAGCGCTTCGCCGCCCAATCCCTCTCGCTGGCCCGGCAGGCTCCCTCCCGCACCCGCAGCGTCGTCGTCGCCCCGCAGCGGATGCCCACCGTCTCCCAGGCCCAGGCGATGGCGGCGGGCCTCAAGGCGCTCGCCCGCAGCGGCTGGACCGAGCCCAGCAGCCTGGCGGACGCCGCCAAGGCCAAGCCGGACCCCGGCGCCCGCCGCAAGATGCCCGCGCCGTCCTCCTACCCCGCCTCGCTGCGCCGTACGGAGCTGCCGACCGCCGCCTTCGAGCAGGTGCGGAAGACCAAGGAGGGGCTGGACGACTTCAAGCGGATCCTCAGCCGGGCCGACCGCGTCGAGCCGCCGTTCGCCACGGCCATAGACCGTGAGGTGTCCAACGGCTGGCGGGGCGACGGCAGCGCCGCCCGGCACTACCGCGACAGCGTGGAGAAGTACCTGCTGGAGCTGCGCGGCGCGGTCAAGCTCATCAAGAAGTCCGACATCACCCTCTCGGGGCGCGAGGCCACCATCCCCGTGACCGTCCAGAACAACCTCGCCCAAGGGGTGGACGGGCTCGTCCTGGAGCTCCGGTCCAGCCGGGTCGGTCTCGACGTCGGCGACCCCAAGCGGGTCAAGGTCGACGGGGAGCACACGCAGTCCCTCAAGTTCGACACCGCCGCCAAGAACAACGGCCGCGCCTACGTCTACGCCCAGCTCTACACCGAGGACGGCGAGCGCTACGGCAAGGTGATGAAGTTCCAGGTCAATGTGACCTCCATCACCTCGACCGTGCTGCTGGTGATCGCGGGCGGCGTGCTGCTGATCGTCCTCGCCGGCATCCGGATGTACACCCAACGCAAGCGCTCCGGCCCGGCCCCGGACCCGGACGCACCACTGGAGCAGCCGGACGGAGACGACTCCGGGGGCACCTCAGGGGGCGACTCCGGGGACGGCTCCGAGGACACCTCAGGGAACGACGGCCCGGAGGACGCCGGTCCGGAGGAGGCCGGTCCGGAGGACGCCGGTCCGCACGGTGACGCGAACGACACCGAACGGGAAAGCGACAACCCCCCGGCCGCGGGTGAGAAAGTGGACCGTTGACTCTTCCGGGCGAGCAGGGGCAGGGGTAGGTAGCGACGATGAACGCGCCGTATGGCGGCGACCGGGGCCGGACCCCCGGTGACGGCTCCGGCCGGCCGGAAGACGCGTATGCGCCGGACGCGTACGGGCGCGACCCGTACGAGGAGCGCGACCCCTCCGCCCAGGACCCCCCGCACG